>VBAE01000292.1:0-399 GCA_005882415.1 Alphaproteobacteria bacterium
GGTCGAGGCGCTGGCCGCGGTGCTCGGCGGCACGCAGTCGCTGCACACCAATTCGTTCGACGAGGCGATCGCGCTGCCGACCGATTTCAGCGCTCGCATCGCCCGCAACACGCAGCTCATCCTGGCCGAGGAAAGCGGCGTGACGGCGGTGGCCGATCCGCTCGGCGGCAGCTGGTATGTCGAGGCGCTGACCCGCGAACTCGAGGAGAAAGCCCAGGCGCTGATCGACGAGGTCGAGGCGCATGGCGGCATGACCAAGGCAGTCGCCGAAGGCCTGCCCAAGCACCGCATCGAGGAAGCCGCGGCGGCGCGCGCGGCCAAGGTCGACACCGGCGAGACGGTGATCGTCGGCGTCAACAAATATCAGCTTGCCGAGGAGGAGGAGCATGACTTCCTCGC
>VBAE01000292.1:482-5477 GCA_005882415.1 Alphaproteobacteria bacterium
AAAATCCTCCCCGGAACGGGGAGGTGGCAGACCCAAAGGGGCTGACGGAGGGGGCCCCCTCCACCACCCGCTCTGCGGCGGGCGGTCCCCCTCCCCGTTCCGGGGAGGATCTTGAAAACAATCTTCTCGCCCTTGCCGTCGACGCAGCCCGCGCCCGCGCCACCCTCGGCGAAATTTCCGACGCGCTGGAACGCGCTTTCGGCCGCTACGGGACGGTGCCGGAGCCGGTGCGCGGCATTTACGGGCCGGCGCGGGACGACGACCGCTGGCGGCTGGCGGTTGAGAGCACGCGCGCGGTTGCCGACCGGCTCGGCCGCAAGCCCCGCATCATGGTAGCCAAGATGGGCCAGGACGGCCACGACCGTGGCGCCAACCTGGTCAGCTCGGCCTTCACCGATTTGGGCTTCGACGTCATCCCAGGACCGTTGTTCCAGACGCCGCGCGAGACGGCGGAAATGGCGATCGAGAAAGAAGTAGACGTAGTCGGTGCAAGCTCACTCGCGGCGGGACACAAGACGCTGATCCCGGAATTGATCGAGGCGCTCAAGGACATGGGCCGGGCCGACATCAAGGTCGTCGCCGGCGGCGTCATCCCGCCGCAGGATTACGCCATGCTCCGCGCCGCCGGGGTCCAGGCGATCTTCGGCCCCGGCACCAACCTCGCCGACTGCGCCGACGAAGTGCTGCGCCTCCTCGGCCACAACCGCCCGCCGCCGGGCGAGGAATTGGATGAGGCCGCCGAATGAACCAGGAGCAGGAGCTGACGATCCAGTCGCCGACAGACTTGTCGCCGATGAACACCAAGGAGCAGGCGCTCCTCGCCACCTATGATTTCCTCAAGCATATGAGCACGCTGGCGATCGTCGCCGTCGGCGGCATGCTCGGACTCGCACAGGGCATCGACGCGCCCATCACGGGCAAGATCCTGCGGTCGGTGATGATGGTCGGCGCCTCCGGTTTTCTCAGCCTGGTCTTCATGACCGGCGTGGCGGCGACGCAGATCCGTCAGCGGGTGCACAAATCCTCGAACACGTTCGCGTTGATCATCGTCGTTAGCGTCCTAGCCCTTTTCTCGGCTGGCATCGGCGCCTTTGTAAGCGGATTTACTGCCGCACAGAGCAATGCGCTAGGCTCTCAACCGACTGCGCATACGATGTCGCGGAATGCGCTGTGAGGGCGCGGCCCGGAAGCGGAGTTGGAATAGCGTCCACCTTGCTGAAGGTCATTGCGCGCGTGGTCGTCGCCCTTGGCGTGCTGATTGTTGTGTCGCCTGTGTTTTTCTTGGCAGGATTCGCCTTCGGGGATTCAAACTGGGGATATCTGTTGTGGATTCCATATGTCGCTATCTGTTTCTACCTTATTCGAATGCTGGTCAGGGTGGCTGACGCCGGCGTCGATGCAGTGCTTGGCGAAGTAGACTGATGTTCAAAAAAATCCTGATCGCCAATCGCGGGGAGATTGCCTGCCGCGTCATCCGCACGGCGCGGCGCATGGGCATCAAGACGGTCGCGGTTTATTCCGACGCCGACGCCCGCGCGCCGCATGTGAAGATGGCGGACCAGGCGGTGCGGCTGGGACCGCCGCCTGCGTCCGAATCCTATTTGAAGGCCGCTTCCTGTCCGAGCGCGAGAGCTTCGCCAAGTCGCTGGCCAAGGCCGGCATCGCCTTCATCGGCCCGCCGCCCAAGGCCATCCGGGCGATGGGCGACAAGATCGAGTCCAAGAAGCTGGCGCAGAAGGCCGGGGTCAATGTCGTCCCCGGCCATCTCGACGATATCGCCACGACCGCGGAGGCGGTGAAGATCGCCAAGGGCATCGGCTATCCGGTGATGATGAAGGCCTCGGCGGGCGGCGGCGGCAAGGGCATGCGGCTGGCGTACAACGAGCAGGACGTCCGCGAGGGGTTTGAGAGCGTCAAGCGCGAGGGGCTGTCGAGCTTCGGCGACGACCGCGTGTTCATCGAGAAATTCATCGAGAGCCCGCGCCACATCGAGATCCAGGTGCTCGGCGACCAGCACGGCAACATCGTCTACCTCGGCGAGCGCGAATGCTCGATCCAGCGCCGCCACCAGAAAGTGGTCGAGGAAGCGCCGTCGCCCTTCGTCACGCCGGAGATGCGCAAGGCGATGGGCGAGCAGGCGGTCGCGCTGGCGCGGGCCGTTGGGTACTACTCAGCGGGCACGGTCGAGCTGATCGTCTCGGGCGCCGACCCGACCGGCAAGAGCTTCTACTTCCTGGAAATGAACACGCGGCTGCAGGTCGAGCATCCGGTGACCGAGGAAGTGACCGGGCTGGACCTGGTCGAGCAGATGATCCGCGTCGCGGCGGGGGAGAAGCTCAAGTTCGGCCAGGAAGATGTGAAGCTCAACGGCTGGTCGGTCGAAACGCGCGTTTATGCGGAGGATCCGTATCGCGGGTTTCTGCCAAGTACGGGGCGGTTGGTGCGGTATGCGCCGCCGAAGACAACTCCAACCCTCCCCCTTGATGGGGGAGGGCAGGGTGGGGGTGATGCCTCCACCGGCAAGGCGGGTGTCGGAAGTCACCCCACCCCAACCCCTCCCCATCGAGGGGAGGGGCTAAGAATCCGCGTCGACGACGGCGTCTTCGAGGGCGGCGAGGTCTCGATGTTCTACGACCCGATGATCGCCAAGCTGGTCACCTGGGGCCCGGACCGCGCTTCCGCGATCGACGCGCAGATCGCCGCGCTCGACGGCTTCGAGCTGGACGGCATCGGCCACAATATCGACTTCCTGTCGGCGCTGATGCAGCATCCGCGCTACCGCTCGGGGGAGATCACCACCGGCTTCATCGCCGAGGAATATCCGGACGGCTTTCATGGCGCGCCGGCCGACACGCAGCTGCAGCAGGATGTCGCCGTCATCGCCGGCATGCTGTCGGCGATCCTCGAGGAGCGGGCGGCCGAGATCGACGGCCAGCTCGGGCCGCGCTCAGAGGTGTCCGGGGACCGCGTGGTCAAATTCGGAGGCGAAGAGCATCGCGTCCGCATCAAGCCCTACGAGGGCGGGACGCTGGCCGTTTACGACGGCGGCGAATTGATCGACATCATCGGCCGCTGGGCGCCGGGACAGCGCCTCTTGTCGGTACGGATCGACGGCCGGCCGCGGACGGTGAAGGTCGCGCGTCAGGGCCGCTCCTGGCTGCTCAACACGCATGGGGCGACGCACAAGGTGCTGGTCCTGCCGCCGCACGTTGCCGAGCTCAGCAAGCATATGATCGAGAAGGTCCCGCCGGACCTGTCGCGGCTGCTGCTGGCGCCGATGCCGGGCCTGCTGACGCGGCTCGACGTGAAGGCCGGCGAGAAGGTCGAGCCCGGCCAGCCGGTCGCGGTCATGGAAGCGATGAAGATGGAGAACATCCTCCGCGCGGTGAAAGCGGCGACGGTCAAGGCGACGCCGGTCAAGGCGGGGGAGAGCGTCGCCGTCGATCAGGTCATCGTGGAGTTTGAATAACTCTTACTAGCCGAGTGCAGCGAAACCAGTTTTCTCAGGCGGCAGGGCCTTCACGCGTTCCGCTAACGCTTGCGTATCCCCGCTGAGGAACTCGTCGCCGTAGTCCAGATCATCTAGGAGTCGTCGAAACCCACCAAAAAGTGTGTCATCGTGGATGCCAGGAAAGAGCGCCTCTTTCTCTCGACTCAGCGCGCGCATGTAAGTGTGGTGATCGAACTCAAAGTCTCCCACGCAATAATCGACGCGCAAGTTTTCGTACCGCGCCCAAAAGCGGATGCGCCGGTCTGGCCGGGCGAACGACCCAACGGCGAAGAAGCCACCACTGCCCTGAATGGGTTGCTGTGTGATCTCGAACCGAAAGCGTTCCATCAGCGATTCCTCAACTCACTCCGCCGAAGCTTCCCCGTCGCGGTCTTTGGCAGGGCGTCCACGAACTCCACCTCACGCGGGTATTTATAAGGGGCGATACGCTCCTTGGTGAAGGCCTGCAGGCCCTTGACCAGCTCGTCGCTGGGCTCGGCGAAATCGGCGAGGACCACGAACGCTTTCACCTTCTGCCCGCGTTCCGGACAGGGCACGCCGATCACCGCACATTCGGCGACGGCGGGGTGGGCGAGGAGGGCATTTTCCACTTCCGGCGCGCCGATATTGTAGCCCGAGCTGACGATCATGTCGTCGCTGCGGGCGAGGTACCAATAGTAACCGTCGGCATCGCGGCGGTAGGTGTCGCCGGTGACGTTCCAGCCATTGACGACATAGTCGCGCTGGCGCGGGTCATCGAGGTAGCGGCAGCCGGTCGGGCCCTTGATGGCGAGGCGGCCGACACCTTCGTCCAGCGGCTGATCATGCTCGTCGAGGATGGTGGCGGTGTAGCCGGGGACGGTCTTGCCAGTTGAGCCGGGCCGGATGCCGTCGTTGGCCGCGGAAACGAACACGTGCATCATCTCGGTCGAGCCGATGCCGTCGGTGATGGCGATGCCGGTGCGGTCCCGCCACGCCTGCCAGGTGGCTTCGGGCAGATGCTCGCCGGCCGACAGGCAGTAGCGGAGAGTCTTCAGCGCCGGGTCCAGTGATGGCTGGCTGAGCATTGCCTTGTAGGCGGTTGGAGCGGTGCCGAGATGGGTGACGCCGTTTTTGGCGATGGCTTCGAGCATTGCCGGCGGGCTCGGTTGCTCGATGGTCGCGCAGGCGGCGCCGGCGCGCAGCGGGAAGAGGTACGCAGCGCCGAGGCCGAAGGTGAAGGCGAGCGGGGCGCTGGTCAAAGCTACGTCGCCGGGCTTCATGCCGATCAGGTGCTTCGCGAAACTGTCGCAGGGCGCGAGCACGTCGCGGTGGAATTGGACGCAGCCCTTGGGCACGCCGGTGGTGCCGCTGGTGAAGGCGATCAGCGCGGGGTCGTCGCGATGTGTGTCGAGCGCTGTCAGCGGGTCGAGCTTTGCGGTGCGGGTTTCCAGCTCGCCATGGCCGTAGTCGCCATCATATTTGACGAGATGCTTGATAGAATGCGTTTGGTCGGCGGCCTCGCG
>VBAE01000293.1 GCA_005882415.1 Alphaproteobacteria bacterium
GGCCGGGGTGGACATCGCCGCAACCTCGACCAGCGCGTCGACTTCGCCCGCCAGCAGGTACACCGCGCCGACGCCGCGCACGCCCCGCAGGCGGCCGAGCAGCGCGTCCGATCCCGCGCCCTTTTCGAGCCGGATGAGGAACCAGCAACGCAGGCGCTCGGACATCGACTCTTCGTCGAGCACCACCGTGTAGCCGCGGATGATCCCGATGCGCTCCAGGCGCGAGATCCTGGCGTGCGCGGAGCTGCGCGACAGGCCCAGCTTGCCCGCCAACTCGACCGTGGTCATGCGCGCATTGCGCCGCAGGTACGCGAGGAGCAGGCGGTCCTTGGCGTCGAGGGATTCGGTAGGTTCGATCACGTTGGCGCAAGGTTAACGCGGGCCGGGGCCGGCCCGCATCGATGCAAATACGAACCCGTCTTTTGCCGCTTTACGATGGAAGTACGAAGCTGTCGGAAGCAAGGTTGACGTTGTCGCGCGGAAGCGACGTCTGTCGCAGTGCGATGTATTCGCAGCTCATCGATGGAGCGTCGACATTCGCCGACACCATGCTCGGCATTTACAGGATTTTTACGCCGCCTTTACGGTTGTGCCGACGCATCGTCGGCGATGCCGGAACGCGATCAATATATTGCTGCCAATGCATTGGACGCACGGCGGAGCCAGGCGGAACACTGGCGGCTTGGCAAACACGATATCCGTCACCCGATTGCTGTCACCGCGCGAGCTCGAGGTGCTCCGGCTCGTGGCCGGCGGCGCGAGCAACGTGCAGATCGCCGATGCGCTCGCGCTGAGCGTCCACACCGTCAAGAAGCACGTCGCCAAGCTGCTGCTCAAACTGAAGGTCGCCTCGCGCAGCGAAGCGGCCCTGCTCTATCGCGACGCGACCGGCGATACCGCGGCACCGGCGCCGGCGCCCGACCCCGCGCTGGAGGGCCTGACGGTGCGCGAGCGCGACGTGCTGCTGCGCATGGCCGAAGGGTCGAACAACCAGCGCATCGCCGCCGAGCTGGCGCTGAGCGTGAACACCGTGAAGCGCCACAGCACCAAGATTTTCTCGAAGCTCGGCGTGCGCAGCCGCGTGAAGGCCGCAGCCCTGCTTCACCTGGACGCGCGCGGCCGCTTCGAATTCGCCTAGTTTCCAGACGTCCTCTGCCGAGGACAATTCACATGGCCACCGCAAGGTGGCCATTTTTTTGCCGGCGTGCAAAAGGAAAAGGCCCGCCGAAGCGGGCCCTTCCATTGACGCCGTGCGTGCTTAGAAGCGCGCCGTGGCGTTGACGTACCAGGTACGGCCGCGCGGGTCGTAGTAACGGTCGTCGTAGCCGAACTGCTGGCCGCGGTTGACGCCGCCGGTGGAGATCGCGAACGGCGGCTTGCGGTTGAACACGTTCAGCGCGCCGACGGTCAGCGTGAAGGTCTTGTTCAGCTCCCACTGGGTCTGCCAGTCGAACGTGTAGTACCACGGCACGTCGATGCGCAGGTCCTCGGTGCCCGTCACGTTGCCCGCGGCGTCCAGCACTTCAACCGTCGTCGTCGCGTCCTTGTAGCCGGACTTGAAGTTCATGCCCAGCGTGTTGGTGAACGCACCGGTCTTCAGGCTCGCGCTGGCGCGGCCCTGGACACGGAACGTGACACCACCGACGTTGTCGCCGTAGTCGCCGATGGCCGAGTAGTACGGGCCATTGATGACCTGCTGCGCGACTTCACGCAGCATGTAGGTTGCGTTGAACTTCACGTCCAGGGCGCCGATGGGCGTCTTGGAACGCGCGCTGATGTCGAAGTCGATACCCGACGAGTAGGACTTGCCCAGGTTCAGGTTGCCGGAGTTGAACGCGAGGTAGGTCGCGCCCGTGCCGACGTCCGTCGCCTTGGTCCACGAACCGGGATAGGCCGTGGGATCCAGGAACACCGACTGCTCCGGCAGCGTGCCGAACACGTCCTTGACCGCGACCCACCAGAAGTCCGCACCGGCCGACAGCCACTGCGCCGGCTCGACGCGGAAGCCGATGGTGGCCTGGCGCGACGTCTCGGGCTTGAGCAGCGGGTTGCCGCCTGCGACCACGTCGTACTGCTGGCTGCCCGGGCGGCACGTCGCACCTTGTGCGGCGGCCACCGCGGCCATGCCCGCGGAACACGTGTACTTGTCGCTCGTGACGCCGAAGGGCTGCGGAGCGGCCGCGACCTGCGGCACCGTCGGGGCGTGGAAGCCCGTGCCCACCGAACCGCGGATCAGCGCCATCGGCGACAGCTTCCAGCGGAAGGCCGCCTTGGTGACGCGCCGACAGGGTGACTTCCAGGTCCTTGATGACCGGGATCTGCAGCTCGGCGAACACGCCGTAGTTCTTGCGGTCGGCCGAGTACGGCACCGTTGCCGCGGCGTCGCCGAAGCGCTGGTCGCAAGGCAGGGCGGGGTTCGCACCGGACGGGTCGCACAGCGTGCCTGCAACCGGGTCGGCCAGCAGGCCTTGCGCGAACAGCGAAGGCGCCGACTGGAACTTCTCGCGGTTGTAGTTGATGCCGGCCGCCATGGCGAGCGGGCCCGCCGGCAGCTTCGTCAGCTCGGTCGAGCCGCGCAGGTTAAACGTGTCGAGCGTGGACTTGCCGCCGTTCCAGTAGCCGTTGTAGTTGACCGCAGCGATCGCAGCCTGGGCCGCGGGCGTCTGTTCGCCGGCCAGCACGAACGGGTTCAGCAGGCCGGACTTGCGCAGCTTGGAGATGGCCAGGGCGCCGGGATAACCGGAGATGCTCGACGCCGCCTTGGACTGCGAGTGCGTGTAGAACGCGTCGTAGTCCCAGTTGCTGAACACCGTGCCCTTGATGCCGGCCACGAAGTCCATGAAGTCGGCCTTGTCGCTGGACGTGCGCTTGCCCAGGTCATAGAGGCGGTAGAACGCCACCGTGTCCTGCGTGATGCCCACCGGCGCGAGGTACTGGCTGAACAGCGGCGAGGTCGTCGGGATCGAGATCGAGCCGGGCACCGGGGCGATGCGCGACGTCTGCTTCGACTGCGAAACCAGCAGGTCGGCATAAGCCTGGTGCGCACCGAGGTTCACCGTTGCGGACAGGAAGCCGGCGTCGCGCTTGCGGACCGGGAAGATCTCCAGTTCGCCGACGAAGTCGAAGCCGCAGAAGTTGTCGCTGCCGTCGACGACGTGGAAGGTCTTCGCCGGGCAGGAGCCGTGCGTGATCAGCCAGGGGCTGACCAGGTTGCCGTTGTCATCCGCGACGTTCGCGGGGATCGGGCTGGCCGAGAACTGCTGGAAGCGGTAGTTCTTGCCGCCGTTGGAGAACAGCACCTTGCCCGTGCTCGCGAAATCACGCTTGACCGAATCGAGCTTGGTGCGCTCGTCGTGCGCGTACGAGGCCAGGACGTTCCAGCCGTCCTTGTCCAGGTCGCCCAGGCCCTTGGTCACGCTGAAACGCGTTTCCTTGGCGCCGCCACGGGGAGCCGAGTAGCCGACCGAAACCTGGCCGTCCGTCGTGCCGCGCTTGGTGATGAAGTTCACCACGCCGGCGACGGCGTCCGAACCGTACAGGGCCGAAGCACCGTCGGTCAGCACTTCGACGCGCTCGATGGCAGCGATCGGCAGTGCGTTCAGGTCGAAGCCCGCGGCAAAGCCGGTGAGCGTCTGGCCCCCGAAGATGGCCATGCGGTGGCCGTTGAGCAGCACCAGCGTGCGTGATTCGCCCAGGTCGTGCACCGAGATGCCCGAGAAGCCGAACGTCTCGCCGCCGACCGACGCGGATTCGCCGGTGGAGCCCTGGATGGAGGGCAGGCGCTGCATCAGGTCCACCACCGAGGTGGCGCCGCTGCGCTCGATGTCGGCGCGCTGGATCACGACGACGGGCAATGCCGTCTCCGCGTCCACGCGGCGGATCGCCGAGCCGGTAATTTCCACTCGCTCCAGCGAGGTCTGCTGCGCAAGGGTCTCCTGCGCTGCCAACATCGCCGCGGTGCCCCACAGCGCCGTGATCGCGGCGCGCGAGACGACCGACCTTCTAAACCTTTGTGTACCGGTTTTCATGAATACTCCAAGTTTCTTTGCCGAGAAAAGAACGCCCGCCTTCAACGAAAGGGCTACGTTTCGGCGCGTGCACGGCGCAATGAAACGCGGCACGACGCCGGCGTGCACGCATTAGATCAGCCACGTGTGCGGCCAAGAATGCGTGGTATTCCGTGGCTCTTAAGTGTCATCCGGGCGAACGCCGGATTTCGTGCACGCGAATTGCGTGCCACGCAAACTTCACGACACGCGGTGCAGTTCCGTGGCCGGGAAGGTGCGCGTGGCGTCGACGGGCCACGATGCGCGCAGCACGACATGCGTGCGCACGTCGGCGATCCCCTCCAGCGATTCGATCTCGACGCGCGTC
>VBAE01000259.1 GCA_005882415.1 Alphaproteobacteria bacterium
CAATGCGGAAGCGATCGTCGGCACGGTGCGGGGCGCCGCGCGCAACCCGTCGTTGATGGAGAAAGGCGACCTCGCCACCTATCAGGCGAAGGAGCGGCCGCCGGTCTGCGGGGCCTATCGCGGCTACCGGATCTGCGGCATGGGGCCCCCTTCGTCGGGCGCGACCACCGTCTACGCGATATTGAAGCAGCTCGAGCGGTTCGACCTCGGCGCGCTGGGCCCCAACGACCCCAAGGCCTGGCATCTCATCGGCGAATCGATGCGCTTGGCATACGCCGACCGCGACGCCTATCTCGCCGACCCCGATTTCATCCGCGTGCCCGTCGCCGGGCTGACCGACCCCACCTATCTCGCCTCCCGCTCTTCGCTGATCGCTGAAGACAGGTCGCTCGCTCATGCCGAGGCGGGGGTGCCGCCGGGCGCGCCGCGGGTCACCGCCGCGGTGTCGGGCGAAGTGCCTTCGACCTCGCACATGGTCGCGGCCGATGCAGCCGGGGACGTGGCCTCGGTCACCTCGACCATCGAGGGTCCGTGGGGCTCCGGCCTCACCGTCAGCGGCTATTTCCTCAACAACGAGCTGACCGACTTCAGCATCGCGCCCGAGCAGAACGGCGCCCCCGTCGCCAACCGCGTCGAAGGCGGCAAAAGACCGCGCAGCTCGATGTCGCCGACCATCGTCTACGGGCCGGACGGAAGAGTGCGGCTCGCGGTCGGCGCGGCGGGCGGGGCGACGATCATCGCCCAGGTCGCCAAGGCGATCATCGGCGTGATCGACTGGAAATTGTCGGCGCAAGAGGCGATCGCGCTCCCCGTGCTCTACGCGCCCGGCGACACTTTGTACGTCGAGCGCGGGACGGCAATGGAAGCGATGATCCCGGCGCTCCAGGCGCTCGGCAACAAGGCGGTGCCGGTCGATCCCGGCTACAAGGCCAATGCGATCGAATATGTGGACGGGCGCTGGGCGGGCGCGGCCGATCCGCGCAGCGAAGGGGTCGCGCTCGGCCAGTAAGGGGCGCTTTCAACGCGGGAGGGGCAATGCGGAGTCTGGAATATTTCCCGAATTTGGTGAGCATGTTCTTCACCCGCGCCGCGGAGAAGGGCGACGCTCCCTTCCTCTGGGCCAAACGTGAAGGCACCTGGCACCCGCTGAGCTGGCGCGAAACCGCCGAGCAGGTCGCGACGCTGGCGCAGGCGCTCAAGGACATCGGCCTCGCCCGCGGCGACATGGTGATGCTGGTCAGCGAGAACAGGCCGGAATGGTGCATCGCCGATCTCGCCATCATGGCCGCCGGCTGCATCACCGTCCCCGCCTACACGACGAACACAGAGCGCGACCACCAGCACATTCTCGACGATAGCGGGGCCCGAGCGGTGATCGTATCGACCGCCAAATTGGCCAAGCCGCTGCTTCCCGCGGCGATCCAGTCCAATTGCTGCGAGCATGTCATCGGCATCGAGGCCCTGCCCGGCGGCCAGTCGGGGAGCGTCAGCTTCCACGACTGGAAGACCCTGATGGGGAACGCGAAGGGCGACGTCGCCGCCTGCGCCGCCGCCGCCGATTTCCGCCGCGACGACCTCGCCTGCATCATCTACACCTCCGGCACCGGCGGAGCGCCGCGCGGCGTGATGCAGCATCACGGCGCCATCCTCCACAATGTCGAAGGCTGCGCGGCGGTGATCTCCGAGGATTTCGGATGGGGGGACGAGGTCTTCCTCTCCTTCCTCCCCGCGAGCCACGCTTATGAGCATAGCGGCGGGCAATTCTTCCCGATCGGGCTCGGCGCGCAAATCTATTATTCGGAAGGGCTGGAGAAGCTCGCCTCCAACATCGAAGAGACCAAGCCGACGATCATGGTCGTCGTGCCGCGCCTGTTCGAGGTGCTGAGGGCGCGGATCCTGAAGAGCGTCGAGAAGCAGGGCAAGCTCACCAATTATTTGATGAAGCGCGCGCTGGAGATCGGCGCCCGGGCCTATGGCGGCGGCGGGCGCACGGCGCTTCGCGACCTGCCGATGGACCTCATATTGTCGCGCACGCTCAGGCCCAAGATCAGCGCGCGGTTCGGCGGCCGGATCAAGGCGATGGTGTCGGGCGGGGCGCCGCTCAACCCCGAGGTCGGTATCTTCTTCCACTCGCTCGGCCTCACCTTGCTCCAGGGCTACGGCCAGACCGAGACCGGGCCCGTCATAAGCTGCAACCGGCCGAGCGCGGGCATCAAGATGGACACGGTCGGCCCGCCGCTGAAGAATACCGAGGTCAAGATCGCCGCGGACGGCGAGATATTGGTGCGCGGCGAGCTGGTGATGAAGGGCTATTGGCGCAATCCGCCGCAGACCCAGGCCGCGCTCCAGGACGGCTGGCTCCACACCGGCGACGTCGGCCATCTCGACGATAAGGGCCGGATCGTCATCACCGACCGCAAGAAGGACCTGATCGTCAACGACAAGGGCGACAATGTCGCGCCCCAGAAGGTCGAGGGCATGCTGACGCTCGAGCCCGAGATCTTGCAGGCGATGGTGGCGGGGGACAGGCGGCCTTATGTGGTCGGCCTGATCGTCCCCGATCCGGAATGGACCGCGGAATGGGCGAAGGCGAACGGCAAGCCGCGGGACCTGGCGGTGCTGCGCGACGACGCCGACTTTCTCCGCGCGCTAAGCGCCGCCGTCGACCGGGTGAACGCGAACCTGTCGGTGATCGAAAAGGTCCGCCGCTTCATCCTCGCGGACGAGGCTTTTACGACCGACAACCAGCAGCTGACGCCTTCGATCAAGATCCGCCGCCATGTGCTGAAGCAGGTCTACGGCGAGCGGCTGGACGCGTTGTACAAGCGCTGAGGGAGGGGAGGCCGTCACCCATCCTCCCCGCGCGAAGCGGGGGGAGGGGGACCACATGCAATGTGGTGGAGGGGTAACTGGCTCGGACTCAGCGGTTCGCGCGGAAACCCTCAGACTCTAACGCCTTCTACCCCTCCACCACACTTCGTGTGGTCCCCCTCCCCGTCTCCGACGGGGAGGAATTACGAGCGGACGCGCCTGTACGGCGTAAAGTCCCCCAACCCGCAGCCGCCGTACTGCATGCTGCTCGCCGTATCGAACACGGTGGCGATGTCGCCTCGGCAGAGCTGGGTGGTCGTCGTGCGGGTGACCAAGGCGCGGCCGGCGCCGAGCTCGGGGCAGCCTCCCGCCGGGCGGTTGACGTAGAGCGTCTGCCGGGTCGGGCCGTCGAAGATGATCGCCCCCTCGCCGGCGGAGCGGTTGCTGCGCAGGTCGCGGGTGCTGATGCAGGAGACGGGCGGGCCCGACTGCTCATAGCCGGCAAGCTCGGCATTCAAGCGGGACTCGTCGTCCGCGCTCATCTGTACGGGTTCGTTGGCGGTGCAGCCGGCCGCGGCGCCGGCCAAGGCAAGGAGAATGAGCTTTTTCATCGTGTCGACCTCCGGCGCCGACAACGCCCGGTCCGTCGCTTCGGCGCCCTATCCCTTGAAATTATCCTTCCCCAACCGGCGCTCAGCAAACGCCTCGGCCGATGAAGCGCGGATGAACGGATTGGTGGCGCGTTCGAGGGCGATCGTGGTCGGCACCGTCGCCTCCCCCGCCGCCCGCGCCGCCTCGACATCGGCAAGGCGCCGGGCGAGCGCCTGATTGTCCGGCTCGACGGTGACGGCGAAGCGGGCGTTGGAGAGCGTATATTCGTGGGCGCAGTAGACGCGAGTCTCCGGCGGCAAAGCGGCGAGGCGCTGGAGATTGGCGTACATCTGCTCCGCACTGCCTTCGAACAGCCGCCCGCAGCCCATCGCGAACAAAGTGTCGCCGACGAAGGCCGCTTTTTCCTGTGGGATGAGATAGGCGATGTGGCCGGCGGTGTGGGCCGGGACTTCGATCACCTCGGCCTGAACGCCGCCGAGCGAGACCCGGTCGCCCTCCCGTACCTGGCGGTCGAGGGTGGGGATTCGCGCGGCCTCGGCGGCTGGGCCGGTGATGAAGCAATTGGTGGCCGCCTTGATCGCCTGGTTGCCGCCGGTGTGATCCGGGTGCCAGTGGGTGTTCCAGATCTGCGTGATCCGCCACCCCCGCTGCTCAGCCGCCGCGAGCACCGGATCGGCGACGGCGGGATCGACCACAGCCGTCTCGCCCGAGCCTGCGTCGTGGAGCAGCCAGACATAATTGTCGCTGAGGACGGGGATTCGGACGATCTCCATGGCGCGGAACCTAGGACAGCCTGCCGAGGACCGCCAGTGCGTCGGCGGCGAGGCTCCGGGTCAGCTCCGCGGCAGGCAATGCCCGCCCGAGCGGCGCCGACTGGCCGGCCCACATCGGCGTAAAGCCGGAGACGTTCTTCAGCGGCGCGAGTGCAGCGGCGGCGAGCGGATAAGGCGGCACTTCGGCGCGGACGGGGCCGAGGTCGCGCACCAGCCGGGTTGGGGCACCGCGGGCGAGACCACCGCTGAACAGGTTGGTGAACAGGGTGCCGCCCTCGGCCAGCACGGCGCGGTGCTCGGGGCGAATCAGGCTCTCCGGGCAGTGGAGGTAGGCGGTGCCGAGCTGCACCGCGCTCGCGCCCAAAGCGAAGGCCGCGGCGATTCCGCGCCCGTCGCCGATCCCGCCGGCGGCGATCACCGGCACCGACACGGAATCCACCACCTGCGGCAGGAGCGCGATGAGGCCGAGCGCAGCCGCGGGATCGGAGCCGAGGAAGCGGCCGCTATGCCCGCCCGCCTCGAAGCCCTGTGCGATCACCGCGTCGACCCCCCTCGCTTCGAGCCAGCGCGCTTCCTCGGGCGTGGTCGCATTGCCGATGACGACGGCGCCGGAGGCTTTGACGCGCCGGAGCAGCTCTTCGGAGGGGAGGCCGAAGTGGAAGCTCACGACCTCCGGCCGCACCTCCTCGACGATTCCGCACATCGCCGGGTCGAACGGCATGCGCAGTGGGCCCGGCGGGCCGGGCGCCACTCCGAACTCGTCATAATATGGGCGGAGCAGCGCCTTCCACGGCGCCTCATCGCCGCCTTCCGGCATGGTGTGGCAGAAGAAGTTGAGGTTGATCGGGCCCCGGACGCGCTCCCGGACCGCGGAAACCTGCGCGCGAACCTCGTCCGGCGTGAGCAGCCCGCACGGGAGCGAGCCGAGCGCTCCGCCCTCGATCGCACCCACGCACAAATCCACTCCGCCCGCCCCGGCCATCGGCGCCTGGACGATCGGCACTTCCGTACCGACCAGGTCCAGGAAGCGCCGATTAGGCCAGGCCATCTACCAGTGGCCGCTGTTCGGCATCGACGCCCAGGGCTCCTCAGGCGGGAGAGCATCGCCACCCTGGAGGAGCTCGATCGAGATGTTGTCGGGGGTTCGGACGAAGGCCATGTGGCCATCGCGCGGCGGGCGGTTGATGGTCACTCCGCCTTCCTGCAAGCGGCGGCAGCTCTCGTAGATATTGTCGACACGGTAGGCGAGGTGGCCGAAATTGCGGCCTTCGCCATAGCCGCTCTCGTCCCAATTGTGGGTGAGCTCGACCTGGGCGTCCTCGTCGCCGGGGGCAGCGAGGAAAATGAGGGTGAAGCGGCCCTTCTCGCTGTCGTAACGGCGCAGCTCCTTGAGGCCGAGCAGCTCGAAGAAGCGGATCGTCGCCTCCGGGTCCGACACCCGGATCATGGTATGGAGATATTTCATCGCGCCTCGCTTTCCCCCGCCATATGGCTCGGGACGGCGCGAGGTTCCAGATGCCTCCCCATCGGAGATGGGGAGGGGGACCGCCGGAGGCGGTGGAGGGGTGACAGGGAGAGGGATTCAGAGGTTCGAGCGCTCGACGGCGGAGGCTTCTGCCTGGTCACCCCTCCACCAGCTTCGCTGGTCCCCCTCCCCGTCTGGCGACGGGGAGGCAGGTCGCTACGGCTGCGGCGCTGCGTTGGCGGTCAGGGCGGCTTGCGCGGATTTGGCGGCTTCCGATTCGGGGGCGGCGCGGATGGCTCGGGCGTAGAGGCCCTTCGCGGCGTCGACGTCGCCCGCGACGCCGGCGATGTTGCCGGCTTCGAGGAGGACGGCTGCGTCGTCTCCGCCCAGTTCGACCGCTTTGGCGATGTCGGTCTTGGCGCGCTCCAGCTTGCCTTCGCGGCGGGCGAGGGCGGCGGAGAGGTACCAGCCGAAGGGGTCGGCCGGGACGAGGGCGAGCGCCTTGTCGATGTCGATGCGGGCGCCGGGGAGGTCGGAGGCCATCACGCCGGCGCGGGCGCGGTCGAGGAGGACTTCGCCGCGAAGCTTGCCGCCCTGGACGAGCAGATCGGCATGGTGCGGGTCGCGCTTCACTTCGGCTTCGGCGGCGGCCTGGTCGAAGGCGGTCGCGGCCGGCTCCCAGCGGCCGAGCGAGGAGTAAGCGAGACCGAGGCACTGGCGGGCGAGCCAGCCGCCGCCGCGCATCCGCCAGTCGTTGGCGGTGGCGACGGCTTTTTCGGCGTCGGCGCGGACGTCGGCGAGGCAGCGCTGCGAGAGGGCCTGGTCGCTCGCCGGCGCAGGAGCCGCCTGCGGCGCGGCGAAAGCGGCCAAAGCCAGAAGAATCGGGGTCACGGTCGCTCCATCAGTGCGGAGACCGTCGCGACGAGGAGCTGAAGGTCGCCCTCTCGCGACAGGCGATGATCGCCGCCCTTGACCAAAAGCGCCTGCACGTCGGCTGAACGAAGGCGGTCGGCGACCGCCAGCGAAATTTCCCACGGCACGTCCGCGTCGTCCATGCCGTGGAGGAGCCGCACGGGGCAGTCGATGTCGATCCCGCCGCCGAGCAGCCTCAGCGCCTCGCCGCTCTCCCAGAAGCCGCGGGTCGTGACATAGGGTTCGTCGCTATAAGGCGAGGGCTCCTCGAGAGCGCCCTGCTCCAGGATGATCCTCTTCTGCTCATCGGTGAAGCCCCAGTCGGTGAAGTCAGGCGCCGCGGCGATCCCCACCAGCGCGGCCACCCGCTCCGGCCGGGCGAGCGCCGCGAGCAGCATCAGCCAGCCGCCCATCGACGAGCCGACCAGCACCACCCTCCCCTCGACCGAGTCGATCGCGGCAAGGGCATCGTCGCGCCATCCGGCCAGAATGCGCTCGCCTTGCCGCCCTCCATGTCCGACAAATAGCCGGGGAGGAAGATGAGGGTGGGCCCGCGCCCGGCCCGGCGGCGGCAGGCGAGGCGGCCGCGGCGCGTTTCGATGAAGCCGATGTCCGTCATCCCCGCCGCCTAGCAAAGCGGAGCCGCGGCGTCAGCGGCCCGTCCTGGTGCAGATCCCCCGAAGCGCCTGCCACTCCTCCTCGCTCAGCGCGGGGCGATAGTCGTGACCGGGAACCACCTTGCTCCGGAACAACCGCCGCCGGTCTTCGGAGACCGGGTGGGTCGAGAGGTAGGACAGGCCGGTGCCGACGGGCCCCATCGAGATTTCCTGCCTGGAGATGCGATCGAAGAAACCCGCCGTCCCGCCCGGCGAGATGTTGGCGCGGGCAAGCATCTTCACCGCGTCCGAATCGGCCTGGCTCTCCGACCCGCGGCTGTAGCGGGCGGCGAGCAGAGCGTCGGCATTGGCGCCGGCGGTGCCGCCCAGGCCGGCGACGATGAGGTCGAAGCCGAATTCGCGGATCATCGACTGGGTGACGTGCCGCTCCTCGATATGGGCGATCTCATGGCCGAGGATTCCGGCGAGCTCGTCGGGGCCGTCCGCTTCCTGGAGCAGCTTGTCGAAGACGACGACATTGCCGCCGGGCAGCGCCGCGGCGTTCACCACCGGGATGTCGACGACCCGGATGTTGAGGCTGGGCCCGCGCGGCGACAGCTCGGCGGCGAGCTTGTTGATCGCCGCCTGGCCCTCTTTGCCCTTGCAGAACTTGCCGCCGAAATCGCCGACCAGCGCGTCGCCGAACCTCTTCTCCCAGGACGCTGGGACGTAAGGCGCCGCCCAGACCGGGAAATGGCTTCCGAAGAAGATCGCCAGCGCCGAGAGCGCAACCCCGACGACGATGGCGGGGACCAGGCCGACGCGGTCGATCCAGCGGCCGTAGCGCTGGCGGCCGGGGAGCAGCTTGCCGAGCTCCCTGGCGAGTTCGGCGGGAATGCCGAGCCGCCAGCCCTGGACGTCGGATCGGCCGTAGACCTCCCACTCACCCCGGCTTTCGACATGGGTGAGCTTTTGCAGCGGCGGCGCGACGTCGCTCCCGTCGGCGAGCTCGACCCTCAGCCGCCCGTCCTCCGCCGACACGGTCACCGGCCGCCGAACGGCGGTGACGCCGTCGTAGAGCCATCCTTCCTCCATCGCCCGGATGCCCTAGAAGGCGCCGATGTCGAAGGCGTCGGCGAGGCCTTCCGCATCGCCCGGCGCCCGGGACGTCGACTGGGTGAGGGTGTCGAGGTGGATCTCGCCTCCGGCCTCCATATGGCGGACGGCGAAGGCCCAGTTGCGATAGCCGAGGAACAGCGCGCCCACCCCCAAAGTGATGATGATGAGGGCGATGTTGCCGAGGATCAGCTTCAGCCAGTCCCGGGTCCTCGCGTCGAATTCGAAGCGGATGCCGGCGATCGACGTCGCCAGCGCGACCTCGCGATAATAAGCGGCATAGTAGCTGAGGCTGACCAGAAGGAAGGCCGCGTAGAAGCCGATCACGCCCAGGACCATCGCGACGAGGAAGCCCGGCCCGGGCTGAGCCCCCTCGGTGATCATCGAACCCACCGAACCGGCTGCCGCGATCAAGATGAAGAAGCCGACGACCGGCACCAGATAGACGAGCAGCCAGCGGGCGAAGAGCCCCTCGGTGTCGGCAGCGGCCTCGAACTGGTGCTGGCCGAAGCTCATCCGGTTCCAGCGGTCGTTCCACAGGCTGGTCATCGCCCAGGGGATGAGCAGCCCGAGCGCCCAGCCGCCATCGGCGCTGCCGCCGCGTATGCCGTGCCACCAGGTGCGGCTGAGGCGGTAGCGAAGCGCCCGGAAGCGGGCGACTCCGATCAGATAGAAGACCAGCCCGTAAAGGACGAAGAACAGCAGGCCCGCCTCCCGGGTCTCGCCGCGCAGGACCAGGCCCTGGATGAAGGTGTTGGCGAGGTAGAAGACCGGAAGCAGGATCAGGAAGACGATCAGGAAGCCGACGAACATCTCCTTGCCGGTTCCGGTCCATTCCAGATGTTCGTCGATGAAGCGGGTCCGGCTCCACAAATAGCGCCGCTCGCGCGCCTTCGCCCAGAAGCGGTAGATGCCCAAAGTCACCACGGTGAGAAGCAGGTTGGTGAGTGCGATCGGCAGATATTCGCGCCAGGTGCCGGTGAATTCGATGGCGGTTTCAGGCTGCACGTCTTCGGCGCCGTGAGCGGCGTTCATGTCGTTCATTCATAGTCCCCCTGTTGATCGGAGACTGCAACGGCATCGCTTTGTGCGCAAGGCGGTTTCGGGACGCGGGTTGAACGGCGGCGGAGCGTCACCTAAGGATTCCCGCGCCGCGGCCGGCGCGGCTCCCGTCCTCTGCAAGAAACGCCACCATGACCAAGATGTTCTCAGTGAAGCTCCCCGACGGTTCGGTTCGCGAGGTCGAGCCGGGGACTACGCCTGCGGACATCGCCGCCGCGATCGGCCCCGGTCTCGCCAAGGCGGCGCTTGCGGCGCGGGTCAATGGCGACGTGCGCGATCTCAACCGCCCGTTCGAGGGCGATGCGGAGCTGGCGCTGATCACCAGCCGCGACGAGGCGGACGCGCTGGAGCTGGTCCGGCACGATTACGCCCATGTGCTTGCCGAAGCGGTGCAGAACCTCTTCCCCGGCACCCAGATCACCTTCGGCCCGGCCACCGAGGACGGCTTCTATTACGATTTCTCGCCGCCCGCCGACCACGGCCCCTTCACCGAGGAGGAGCTGCCGCTGATCGAGGAGGAGATGCGCCGGGTGATCGGTGAGGACGCGCCGCTGGTCCGCGAAGTGTGGACGCGCGACGACCTCATCCGCCACTTCAGGGACCATGGCGAGACGTTCAAGGCCGAATGGGCGGGCGAGCTTCCCGAAGGCGAGGAATTGACCGTCTACCGCGCAGGCGAATGGCTCGACATGTGCCGCGGGCCGCATTTGGCTTCGACCGGGAAGCTCGACCCGCAGGCGTTCAAGCTGACCCGCGTCTCGGGCGCCTATTGGCGGGGCGACCAGAAGAACGCGATGCTGAGCCGGATCTACGGCACCGGCTGGCTCAACCGGAAGCAGCTCGACGCGCACCTCGTCCGGCTCGAGGAGGCGGCCAAGCGCGACCACAGGAAGATCGGCCAGGAGATGGACCTGTTCCACCTCCAGCAGGAAGCGCAGGGCTCGGTCTTCTGGCACGCAAAGGGCTATCTGATCTGGCGCCAGCTCGAAGCCTATATGCGCCGCAAACTCGACGCCGCCGGCTATGACGAGGTGAAGAGCCCGCAGCTGATGGACGCTCGGCTGTGGGAGCGGTCGGGCCATTGGGGCAAATATCGCGAGAATATGTTCGTCGTCCCGGACGAGGTGCCAAACACCGAGGAGGAAGGCCCCGTCATCACCGGCGAGGGCGACTGGATGGCGCTCAAGCCGATGAACTGCCCGGCCCACGTCCAAATCTTCCGCCAGGGCATCAAATCGTACCGCGACCTGCCCTTGCGGATGGCCGAGTTCGGCTGCTGCCACAGGAACGAGCCGCACGGCGCCCTGCACGGAATCATGCGGGTCAGGCAATTCACCCAGGACGACGCCCACATCTTCTGCCGCGCCGATCAGGTGGTCGAGGAAGTGCGGATCTTCTGCGACTTGCTCGACGGCATCTACCGAGACCTCGGCTTCGAGACGTACGAGATCAAGCTCGCGCTGCGTCCCGACCAGCGCTTCGGCTCGGACGAGGATTGGGACCGCGCCGAGCAGGAATTGCGCGACGCGGTCGCCCTCGCCGGCCGCGCCACGCCGGACTTCGGCTGGGAGGAGCTGCCGGGCGAGGGCGCCTTCTATGCGCCCAAGCTCGAATTCCATTTGAGGGATGCGATCGGGCGGACTTGGCAGGTGGGCACGATCCAGGCGGACACCGTGCTGCCGGACCGGCTGGATGCGAGCTACGTCGGAGCGGACGGCGAGCGCCACCGGCCGGTGATGCTCCACCGCGCGATCCTCGGGACGTTCGAGCGTTTCATCGGCATCCTGATCGAGCATCATGCCGGCCGCTTCCCGCTCTGGCTGGCGCCGGTGCAGGCGGTGGTTGCGACGATCGTCTCCGACGCCGACGATTACGCAAGGGAAGTCGCCGCCGCGCTCAAGGCCGCGGGCCTGCGGGTCGACACGGACCTCAGGAACGAGAAGATCAACTACAAGGTCCGCGAGCACAGCCTCGCCAAGGTCCCCAACCTCCTCGTCGTCGGCAAGCGCGAAGCGGAGGAGCGAACGGTGGCGCTAAGGGTGCTGGGGTCGGACGCCCGACAGGAAGTGCTGTCGCTCGACACGGCGGTGGAGAGGCTGCGCAACGAGGCGGTTCCACCTGACCTGCGTTGATGCGTGATGTGATGGTGCGCTATCTTTGAGGGATGCGCATCACGCTCTCCATTGATGATGACGTGCTCTCCGCCGCGAGGGACTTGGCAGCGCAACAGCAACGCTCGGTCGGGAAGGTAATCTCGGACCTCACCCGTGCAGCCCTTGGCGATGGACACGGGCTGAAGGTCCGCAACGGAGTCCCGCAACTGCATAGAAGCGGCTCTTCTTCGATGGTCACGCTCGAGCTGGTGAACGCCCTTCGGGACGAGGGATTGTGAGCTGTACTCCGATCTAGGTAACCCTGACCGCTCATCCTGAGGAGCCGGAGAGCCTGTCGAACCGGCGTCTCGAAAGACTGCTCAGTGCCGGTCCTTCGAGAATTCGCTCAGTCGCTCCTCAGGATGAGCGGGCTGTTCCTACCGGCGGCCCCGATTTGGAGGGAGCGGAGGCGCTTCACGCCGCCGCCAGACCATCGAAGCGGCGGATCGGCCACAGCTCGGCACGGAAAAAGCGCGGCCGCACCCCGGGGGCGCTTTAATTCCGTGGCGCGAACGACTAGGTGGGGGGTCGAATAAGTTTCAGGAGACTCTGCTATACGTCCGCCCATGATCCGGCGCCCCGTCGCGCCGCCGCTGAACGGCCCCCGCTTCAACGAGTTCATCTCCGTGCCCAAGGTGCGCGTGATCGATGAGAATGGCGAGAATCTCGGGGTGATGCTGACCGCCGAGGCGATCGAGCAGGCCGCCGAAGTCGGCCTCGACCTCGTCGAAGTCTCCCCCAGCGCCGATCCGCCCGTCTGCAAGTTCCTCGACGTCGGCAAGTACAAGTACGAGGCCCAGAAAAAGGCCAACCTCGCCCGCAAGTCGCAGAAGACGCAGGAGATCAAAGAGATCAAAATGCGCCCGAACATCGACGATCACGATTACGACACGAAGATGAAGAAGGTCCACGACTTCATCGGCGAGGGCGACAAGGTCAAGATCACGCTGCGCTTCCGCGGCCGCGAGCTTGCCCATGGCGAGCTCGGCATGCGCCTCCTCCAGCGCGTCCAGCAGGACGTGGTCGACAGCGCCAAGGTCGAGCAGCACCCGCGCATGGAAGGCCGGCAGATGCTGATGGTGCTCGCGCCCAAATAAGCCGGCACCCTCAGGCCAGCATGCCGTAGCGGCAGCCGAGCGGTCGGTTTCCTTAAGCAACTATTTTGTTGCGCAAATGCAATAACCGGCCGGGACTCGCGGAAAACTGCGGATTTCGGGTTACGGGCGCGCCTGTCTTTCGGCTAGCTTCCCTCCAAAGATAATCAATAGGAGGGGTCCCATGTCGAAATCCATCTGGTTGCTGTCCGCAGGCATTCTAGGCCTGGCGACGCCTGCTCATGCGCAGGACGCGCCGGCTCCGGCCGATCAGACCGCGCCCACCCAGGAAGCTTCGGACGCCAATCCGGACAATGCCACCGGCGGCGACATCGTCATCACCGCGACGCGGCGCAACGCGCTACGCTGGAGAATACCGGCGCCAACGACATCCGCCAGCTGAACCAGGTGGCGCCGTCGCTGCTCGTCTCCTCGACCGGTTCGGAAGCCAACGGCTCGGCCCGTATCCGCGGCGTCGGCACGGTCGGCGACAATCCCGGCCTGGAAAGCTCCGTCGCGGTGTTCATCGACGGCGTCTACCGCTCGCGCTCGGGCATCGGCCTCAATGAGCTTGGCGAGATCGACCGGGTCGAGGTCCTTCGCGGCCCGCAGGGCACCTTGTTCGGCCGCAACGCCTCGGCCGGCCTCATCCACATCATCTCCAAGAAGCCGAGCTTCACCTTCGGCGGCAATGCCGAGCTGACCTACGGCAATTACGATTACCTCCGCGCCTCCGCGAGCATCACCGGGCCGATCAGCGAGACCATCGCCGCCCGCCTCGACGGCGTCTGGGCGCAGCGCGACGGCTTCTACCACGACGTCAACAACGACACCGACGTCAACGACCGCAACCGCTACTTCGTCCGCGGCCAGCTGCTGTTCGAGCCGAGCGACGCGATCTCCTTCCGCCTGATCGCCGACTACACCCATCGCGACGAGAAATGCTGCGGCGCCGTCTATCTGAACCGCGGCGTCAACCCGCTGATCGGCAATCTCAACGAGCCGGCTTCGCCGATCCTGGTCGGCGGCGGCGTCAATCCCAACGGCAACAACATCATCAACGTTCTGCGCGACCTGGGCCAGCCGCTCAGCGCCTATGCCGACCCTTATAGCCGCAACATCTACGTCACCCCCGGCCGTTCCTATCAGGGCATCACCGAGGATGCGGGGATTTCCGGCGAGCTGAACTGGAAGTTCGGCAATTCCACTTTGACCTCGATCACCGCCTATCGCGACTATGACAGCGACCAGGGCTCCGACACCGACTACAGCCAGGTGGACATCCTCTACCGGGCCGCGGACGGCGGCGCGTCGCGCAAGTTCAAGACCTTCAGCGAGGAGCTAAGGCTCCAGGGCACCGCCTTCAGCGACAAATTGGACTGGCTGGTCGGCGCCTATTTCGCCGACGAGAGCCTGACCGTCACCGACAATCTTCGCTTCGGCAGCCAGTACGGCCGCTTCGCCACCTGCCGCGTGGTCTCGGGAAGTGCGCTCGCGGCGCTTTATTCACCGACCTCGCCGGGCTGCCTCGCCGCGCGTCCGCCATTGTTCGGCGCCGCCTCGCCGGTCATCTACGCCGCGTTCGACCGCCTCGATTCGATCAACGACAAGGGCAGCACGCTCGACGTCTACAAGCAGAACAGCCGCAACTACGCGATCTTCACCCACAATATCTTCCACATCACCGACAAGCTCGATCTGACGCTCGGCGTTCGCTACACGAACGAGCGCAAGAAGCTGAATACGACCTTCGGAAACGACAATAGTGCCTGTCTTGCGCAGCAGCAGGCGCTGGTCCCCTTCCTCGGCGTCCCATCGCTGGCAGCGACCGCCGGCGGCCTGATCGGCCTCGCCTGCCAGGGCAATTCGACCTCCGAGCTGAACGGCGTCAACATCCGCGACAGGAAGAGCGAGGACGAGTTCACCGGAACCGCCAACCTCGCCTTCAAGCCGACCGACGACCTCTTGCTCTACGCCAGCTATTCGCGCGGCTATAAGGCAGGCGGCTTCAACCTCGACCGTTCGGCGCTGAAATCGCCGATCCTGCCCTTCGCGCTGACCAGCGGCGGCGCCCAGGCCCTGGTCGGCAACCTCCGCTTCGATCCCGAGATCAAC
>VBAE01000208.1 GCA_005882415.1 Alphaproteobacteria bacterium
TCGACCACGCCCTCGATCGGATAGCCCATCTTCTCGGGGCGCTCGGCATGGAAGATCTCGCCGGTGACGATCGTTGCGCCGAGCGCGAGGATGCCTCCTGCAAGCACCCAGCCAGCAATCGTGTTGGTGCGATTGTCCATTGCCCTGTCAGACCTCCGGGAACGCGCGGACGCGCGAGAAGTGTGGAAATTCGGGAGCCCCTTTAGGCGGGGCGCTTCGCCGGGGCAAGACGCTCAAGCGCCCTCGCCCGCCCACCAGGCGAGCAGGCTGTGCGCGATCGCGAAGGGCGGCGGG
This sequence comes from Alphaproteobacteria bacterium, assembly GCA_005882415.1. Classification (GTDB taxonomy): domain Bacteria; phylum Pseudomonadota; class Alphaproteobacteria; order Sphingomonadales; family Sphingomonadaceae; genus Allosphingosinicella. The sequence goes on from VBAE01000208.1 coordinate 295, forward strand.
GCCAGGAAAGGCGCTCCGGGCTCTCCGGCGAGGGCGGCGCGGACGCCTTCGCGGTCGACCCATTTGGCGTCGTCGAGCTCGGTGCGGTCGATGATTAGCGCATCGGAATCCGCTTCGGCGACGCAGGCGATCATCAATTGGCCGGGGAAGGGCCAGGGCTGGCTTGCGACGTAGCGGACGTTCGAAACTCGGATGCCGGCTTCCTCGTGAAGCTCGCGCGCGACCGCTTCCTCGATCGATTCCCCGGGCTCGACGAAGCCGGCGAGTGCGGAATAGCGGCCGGCGGGATATTGCGGCTGGCGGCCGAGGAGGACCCGGCCCTGATGCTCGGCGATCATGATCACGACCGGATCGACTCGCGGGAAATGATCGAGGCCGCAATTGGTGCAGCGGCGGCCCCAGCCGGCGCGGAAAACCTCGGTGGAATGGCCGCAGCGGCCGCAGAAATTGTGGCGGTTGTGCCATTCGATTAGGCTTCGGGCGGCGCCCCACAGCGCGGCGTCCTCGGGCGCCATCGAGCCTAAGATGCCGAAGATGGCCCAGGCGCGCTGACCGCCTTCAATCCGGCGGAGCGGGGCGAAGAGAGGCGTTTCGCCGGCGAGGCCGAGGAAGATGAGATCGGCCTCGTCCTCGATCTCGGCGAGCGAGCCCCAGGCGAGGCGGCCGGTTTCGTCCAGCTCGGGATCGAGGGCGGCGAGGCGGAGGAGGCGGGCGGAGAGGCTCGAGGCGAGCTCCGCGATGCGGGACTCGTCGAGGCGGTGGCGGTCGGCCCGGTCGATTCCGGACCCGGTGAAGCCGATCCTCATAAGTCGTTGTTCCGCCATGATATTCCTCGCTCCGCGGCACGGGCGAAGACAGTTGGGAGGCCGGCCTCCTCGATGCGGTCGACCGGCCACCAGATGCCGTCGTGGCGGATCTCGGACGAGGCGCAGCGGACGCTGAGATTGAGCGCGAAATGGGTGAAGACATGGTCGATCGCGCCGGCGTCGCGCCATTCGGCCTCGGCCGGCGCCTCGCCGCCGCCGCGCCAGTCGCAGGTCGGGAGCGCCAGCATGCCTCCGAGCAGCCCTTTGGCGGGGCGGCGGACGAGGAGAACCTCGCCGTCATGTTCCAGCCACCAGGCGGTTCCGGTCCGCCGCGGCTTGGCGGCCTTGGGGGATTTCACCGGGTAACGCTCCGGCTCCCCCGCCGCCAGCGCGAGGCAGAGGTGCGAGAGCGGACATCTGCCGCAATCGGGGCTGCGCGGCGTGCAGATGGCTGAGCCGAGGTCCATCAGCGCCTGGGCGAAATCGCCGCTCGCTTCGCCCGGGGTAATCGATTCGGCGAGGGCGTAGAGCCGCTCGCGGGCGCCGGGCAGAGGCTCCTCGACTGCGAACAGGCGGGAGACGACTCGCTCGACATTGGCGTCGACGACCACTGCCCGCCGGCCGAAGGCGATCGAGGCGATTGCTGCGGCGGTGTAGCGGCCGATGCCCGGGAGCCGGCGCAATTCCTCCTCGGTCGAGGGGAAGGCGCCTCCATGTTCCTCGGTCACCACCCTTGCGCAGGCGATCAGGTTGCGGGCTCGGGCATAGTAGCCGAGGCCCGCCCAGGCCGACATCACCTCCGATTCCGGAGCCTCGGCGAGCGCCTCGACATCGGGCCAGCGAATCGTGAACCGCTCGAAATAGGGCTTCACCGCGGCGACGGTGGTCTGCTGGAGCATGACCTCGGACAGCCAGACTCGGTACGGATCGGGCTGCTCGGGGCCTTCGGACCGCCATGGAAGCCGCCGCTTATCCACAGCATACCATCCAAGCAGGGCATTTGATGCATCGACTGACATGGCCCGCCTATGCCATGGTCCGGGGCATGGCGAAATCCGGCGGGAAGACGAAAAACACCGAGGAGCCGAGGCGCTCGAACCGCGCCCGTGCGCTCTCGGACATCGTGCCCGACGTCGGCCGCGCCGCCTTCCGCCGCTTCGGATTCGTCCAGTCGTCAATCGTCAGCCGCTGGCGCGAGATCGTCGGCGACCGTTATGCTGGCGTCTCCTCGCCCGAATCGATCCGATTCCCGCCCGGCAAGCGTTCCGACGGGGTGCTGACCCTGGTCGTCGAGGGCGCGCACGCGCCGATGATGCAGCATGTCGCGCCGGCGATCGTCGAGCGGGTCAACCGCTTCTTCGGCTATCCGGCGGTCGACCGGGTCGCGATCCGGCAGGGTATTGTTCAGGTTGCCAGGACTAAGGCGCGGACCGCGCCGCCGTCGCTGAGGCCGATCCCGACCGAACTCGGCGACAGCCTTCGCGACGTCGGCGACCCGGAGCTTCGCGCCTGCCTCGAGGCGCTGGCCCGGTCGGTTGCGGCGGCAGAGGCGCCGGCAGTTTCACTATCGATCCCCATCGTGGGCCGAATTGGAGAAAGACGGAAATGAAGCGACTGATCGGCACCGCCGCGCTCGCGCTGATGATCGCCGGCTGCGGCGGCAGCGGCGACAATAGCCAGAGCGCCGCTGCGAGCGGCAACGTGGCGCTCACCAACGTCCCACCGCCCGCGGGCACCCAGTGGACCGACGTGGTGGAGAAGACCGCCGAGGGGGGTTTCCGGATGGGGAATCCCAACGCCAAGGTGAAGCTCATCGAGTTCGGATCGCGAAGCTGCCCGCATTGCGCGAAATTCGACGAGGATTCGGGCGCGCTCAGGACCAAATATGTCGCCAGCGGCAGCGTCAGCTACGAATTCCGCGACTTCATGATCCACCCGCAGGACCCGGCGGCGGCGGTGCTCGGCCAGTGCGGCGGGCCGCAGCCCTTCTTCGCGATGCTCGACCAGATGTTCGCCGACCAGCCCAACAGCTTCGCTCGGCTGGACAAGCTCCCGCCCGACGCCAGCGCGCAGATCCAGGGCAAGTCGGCTCCGGAGCTGGTCGCCTGGTGGGCGGAGAATGCGGGCTATCTCGACTTCGTCAAGCAGCGCGGCATTTCGGAGGAGAAGGCGCGGTCCTGCCTCGCCGACCAGAAGGGGCTCGAAGCCCTGGTCGCGGGGAACCAGCGCGACACCGCCCAGTACAATATCAGCGGCACGCCGACCTTCGTCGTCAACGGCAAGACGGTCGACGGGGTCAACGACTGGGCGGGCCTCGAGCCGGTGCTGAAGGGCGCGCTGCAGTGACGCCCCGCCGCTTCCTGGCGGCGGCGGCGGTGACCGTTCTCGCCGCGGCGGCGACGGCCGCTCCGGTCAAGCACAAGGCACCGATCCACCGCGCCAAGGCACCGGTCGCCAGGGACTGGAGCCGGACCGTCCTGGTGACGCCCGAGGGCGGCTTCCGCATGGGCAATCCCAACGCCAGGGTGAAGCTGGTCGAATATGGGTCCCTCACCTGCCCCCACTGCGCGCATTTCTCTGAGACCGGCACGCCGGCCCTGGTTGCCCAATATGTGAAGACGGGGAAGGTCAGCTACGAATATCGCAACTTCATCCTGAACGGGATCGACGCCGCAGCCGTGCTGCTCGCGCGCTGCGCGGGGCCGGCGCACTATTTCCCCTTCGTGGAGCAGGCTTACGCCACCCAGAAGGAATGGGTCGGCAGGGTCGGCGCCCTCAGCGCTGCCCAGAAGGCGGAGCTGACGGCGCTCCCGGAAGGCCAGCGGCTCGGCAAGGTCGCCGATTTCGCCGGGCTCTACACGCTGGCCGCCCGCCACGGCATCACGCCCGCGCGGGGCAAGCAGTGCGTCGGCGACACGGCGGCGCTCGAGCGGCTCGGCAAGATGTACGAAGCCGCCTCTGCGCTGGGCGTGCAGGGCACGCCGACCTTCTTCGTCAACGGGAGCAGGGCCGACACCAACGAATGGACCGGACTCGAACCTTTGATCCGGCAGGCGGGAGGATAGGGGCAGCGATGCGCTCGGGGGGGCCGCCATGCAGATAAAGCGGCTGAAGCTGACCGGCTTCAAGAGCTTCGTCGAGCCTGCCGAGCTGCGCATCGAACCGGGCCTCACCGGCGTCGTCGGCCCCAATGGCTGCGGCAAATCCAACGTATTGGAAGCGATCCGCTGGGTGATGGGGGAATCCTCGCCCAAGTCGATGCGCGGCGCGGGGATGGACGACGTGATCTTCGCCGGCACCGCCTCGCGGCCGGCACGCGACTTCGCCGAAGTGTCGCTGCTGGTCGAGCGGCCGGCGGAGGATATTGCAGGCGACATCGCGATCGCGCCGCAGGGCGATGTCGAGATCACCAGGCGGATCGAGCGGGGGGCGGGTTCCGCTTATCGGCTTAACGGACGCGACGTGCGGGCGAAGGACGTGGCGCTGCTGTTTGCGGACGCCGCGACGGGGGCCCACTCCCCGGCTTTGGTCAGCCAGGGCAAGATCAGCCAGGTCATCGCCGCCAAGCCGACAGAGCGGCGGGCGATGCTGGAAGAAGCCGCCGGAATCGCGGGCCTCCATGTGCGCCGCAAGGACGCCGAGCAGAAATTGCGCGCCGCCGAGGCCAATCTCACCCGGCTGGACGAAGTGCTCGGCGACATGGAGAATCGCGCCGGGGCGCTTCGCCGCCAGGCCAAGGCGGCCGAGCGCTACCGGCGGCTTTCCGACCAGATCAGGATTGCGGAAGGGCGGCTGATCTTCGCCCGCTGGCGGGAGGCGGCGGCGGCGGCCGATGCTGCGAAAAAGGAAGCGGAAGCGGCGGTGGCCGCGGTCGACCGGGCGGCGGAGGCGCAGCGCATTGCGGCGGCCCAGCAGACCGGCGCCGCGACCGCGCTGGCCGATCTGAGGTCGCAGGCGCAGTCGGCGCGGGAGAAGGCGACTTCGCTCGCCCATATGCTGACCACCTTGAAGGCGGAGCGCGAGACGGTGGCGCGGCGGATCGCCGAGCTCTCCTCGCGGCGGACGACCCTGCTCGCCGACCGGGCGCGCGAGGCGGCGCTCGGCGAGGATGCGCAGGCGGCGCTCGCCCGGCTGGAGCAGGAGGGGCGCGACATCGCCGCCCGGATCGCGGCGGCTGAAGCGGGCAAGGCGACGATCGACATCCGAACCGTCGAGCGCGAGGATTCCGCCCGCAAGGCCGAGGCCGAGCTCGGCCAGGCGCGGGCGGTGCAGGCGGCCGAGCAGGCCGAGGCGCGGGTCGCCGAGGCTGCGCTGGAAGCGGCTCGGGCGAAGCTCGCTCGGGCGGAAGCGGAGGCCGAGCGGCTTCGCCAGCAAATGGCCGGGCTCGGCGATCCGGCGCCGCTGCTCCAGTCGCTGGCGGCGGCAGGGCAGAGGCGCGAGGAGGCGGAGCGGCGGCTGGCCGCGGCGTCGGAAGCCATTACGTCCGCCGAGGCGCGGCGCCAGCAATCGGCGGGGCTGCGCGATTCGGCGGAGAGCGAAGGCTCCTCCGCCCGGGCTGCTCTGGCCGCGCTGGAGGCCGAGGCGCGGGCGCTGGCCAAGGCGATCGAGGGCAGCTCCGGCGACCGGGCGATCCATCATCTCAAGGCCGAGCCGGGGTTCGAGCGCGCGCTTGCCGCCGCGCTCGGCGACGATCTCGAGGCTGCGCTCGGCGGGGAGGGGCCGCGGCGCTGGGCTGGGGCGGAGCTCGACGGGAAGGACCCGCCGCTTCCCGCGGGGTGCGTCCCGCTCGCCGACCATGTCCAGGCGCCGGCGGCGCTGGCGCGGCGGCTGGCGCAGATCGGAGTGGTCGGGGAGGATGACGGCGCGCGGCTCGCCGCGGGGCAAAGGATCGTCACCCGCGACGGGCGGCTGAGACGCTGGGACGGCTATGTCGCCATCGGAGTCGGCGCCGCGGCGGCCGAGCGGCTGATCCGGGTCAACCGGCTGGCCGAGATCGAAGGTTCGCTACCCGCCGCGCGTGCGTCGGTGGAAGAGGCGCAGGGGCGGATCGCCTCCGCGCTCGCCGAGATGCAGTCGGCGCGCGAGCGGGCCGACGCCGCCCGCCGCGCCGAAGCGGAGGCGACGGCCGCCATCCGCCAGGCGGGGCGCGAGGAGGATGGCGCCAGGGTCGAGATGGAGCGGCTGGAGGTGCGGCGGACCAGCCTCAGCGAGCGGATCGAGCAGGCAGAGCAGGACGTCGCCGAGGCGGAAGCGGCGCATCTCGCCGCCCGCGATGTCGTCGCCGCGCTTCCCGATGCCGCTGCGACCGCCGCGACGGTGGCGAGGCTCCGCCAGGTCGCCGAGGTTGCACAGCAGGCTTTGGCCGAAGTGCGTGCCGAAGCTGCTACCCACGCCCGGGCGGTCAGCGCCGACCGGCAGCGGGTCGAGGCGGCGAGGAAAGAGAGCGCCGACTGGACGGTGCGCGCCGCCGAGGCCGAGAAGCGCCGCGCCGACATGGGCCGGCGGATCGAGGAGGCCGAGGAGGAAGCCGAGCGGCTGAAGGACGCGCCGGAGGAGATCGCTCGGCGGATCGACCTACTCGGCGCCGAATCTTCCGCCGCCAGCGAGAACGCCGATGCCGCAGTTCGCGCGGAGCGCGAGGGCGAGGCGAAGCTGCGCGAGGCGCGGGCCGGCGCGGTCGCACGGCATGAGAATCAGGGGGGGCGGCGGATCGAGATGGGGCGGATCGCCGGCGAGCGGTTCGAATGCCCGCCGCCTCTGCTGCCCGAGAAGCTCGGCTTCGACGATGAAGGCATCGAGGCTGCGGGCGAGGAATCGGCGCGGCACGAGCGGCTGATGGCGGAGCGCGAGCGGATCGGACCGGTCAACCTCGTCGCCGAGAAGGAGCTGGAGGAGCTCGAAGCCGGGCGCACCGCAAGCCAGGCCGAGCGCGAAGAGCTGGGCCTCGCGATCAATCGCCTGCGCGGATCGATCGGCAGCCTCAACCGGGAGGGGCGGGCGCGCCTTCTCGCCGCCTTCGAGGCGGTCGACCGCCATTTCCGGAGCCTGTTCACCACCTTGTTCGAAGGCGGCCAGGCGCATCTGGAACTGGTCGAATCGGACGATCCGCTGGAGGCGGGCCTCGAGATCCTCGCCCAGCCGCCGGGCAAGCGGCTCTCCACGCTGACTTTGCTGTCGGGCGGCGAGCAGGCGCTGACCGCGGTCGCCCTGATCTTCGCTTTGTTCCTGACCAACCCGGCGCCGATCTGCGTGCTGGACGAAGTCGATGCACCCCTCGACGATGCCAATATCGAGCGCTTCTGCGACCTCTTGGACCGGATGACCGGCGAGACCGACACGCGCTATCTGATCGTCACCCACAATGCGGTGACGATGAGCCGGATGCACCGCCTGTTCGGCGTAACGATGATCGAAAAGGGCATCAGCCGCCTGGTCAGCGTCGACCTGGGCAGCGCCGAGAGGCTGCTGGCGGCCGAGTGAACGCGCCCTTCACCCCACCCCACCCGCCGCGCGGGACGGGCCCGGTTCCGGTGTGGATGGGATTCGTCGGCGAGCGGGCGCGGACGGCGGTCTATGGCTGGTCGGAGCGGGCGTTCACCGCGCCGTTCATCCGGCGAAAGGTGTTTGGCTTCAACGTCCACATGCCGCTCGACCCGGACGACGTGCAGCGGGTGATGCTCGACAATGCGGCCAATTACGTCAAGCCGACCCTGATCAAGTCGGTGCTCGGCCCGGTGATCGGCGAGGGGCTGCTGACGTCCGACGGGGCGCTGTGGCGGGACCAGAGGCGGATCGTCGCGGCCAATTTCGCTCCGGCGGCGGTGGACGTGGCGATGCCCGCCTTCGCCCGGGCAGCGGGCGCTGCGATGGCCGAGTGGCGGTCGGGGCCTGTCGACATGGCGGTGCAGGCAACCCGGACGACGATGCGGATCATCGCCGATACGTTGTTCGCGGGCGACCCGCGGCTGACCGCCGAGGAGCCGATGCGGCATATCGCGGCGGCGCTGGAGGGGATCAGCGAGGCTCGGCTGCAGGCGATCCTGGGGCTCCCGCGCCTGCCGCTGAGCCGCAAGGGCCGGGCCGGGCGCAAGGGGCAGATCTACCTTCGCGATACTTTGACCGGTTCGACGCGGACCGGGCGCGGGCGCTTGCGGTGGACAATGCGGCGACCTTCTACCTCGCCGGGCATGAGACGACGGCCAATGCGCTGAGCTGGACGCTGTTCCTGCTGTCCGAGCAACAGGCGCTTCAGGACGCGATGGCGGCCGAGGCGCGGGCGGCGCTCAGCGTCGGCGCGGACGATCCGGACCTGCCCGAGCGGCTGCCGCGCTTGAAAGCCGTGCTCGACGAATCGCTTCGCCTCTACCCGCCGGCACCGCGCTTCGACCGGCAGGCGGTGGCGGCGGACCGGCTGGGCGGGCAGGACATCCTTCCCGGCGATATCGTCTCGGTCTGGCCGTGGCTGCTGCACCGGCACAAGGCGCTTTGGGACGATCCGGACGTGTTCGATCCTGAGCGCTTCCTGGACGGCGGGCGGCCTCGGCATCGGTTCCAGTATCTCCCCTTCGGCGGCGGCCCGCGGGTGTGCGTCGGGGCGCGGTTCGCGACGGCCGAGGCGCTGACGATCCTGGCGCACTGGCTCGCCGCCTGGCGGTTCGCGCCGGTGCGGGGGCGGGAGGTTCGGGTGCATGGGCTCGTGACGCTCCGGCCTGCGGGCGGCCTGCCGCTGGTGCTTTCGCCGAGGGCGGCATGAAGCCCGTTTCCACCGCCTTCCTGCTCTTCCCGAACGTGACCCAGCTCGACCTCACCGGCCCGGCGCAGGTGCTCTCGAGAATGGGCCCGGGGAAGCTCGACCTGGTCGCGAAGACCCTGGAACCCGTGCCGACCGATGCGGGCTTCTCGATCCTGCCCACCGCCACCTTCGCCGACGTGCGGCAGGCGGACATCCTGTGCATCCCCGGCGGCTTCGGCATCCACGATGCGATGGAGGATGCGGAGACGATCGCCTGGGTGCAGGAGGTCGCGGCCGCGGCGGAGTGGGTGACCAGCGTCTGCACCGGGGCGCTGCTGCTCGGGGCGGCGGGGCTGCTTCGGGGTTACAAGGCGACGACGCATTGGGCGTCGCACGAGCAGCTCGCCTGGTTCGGCGCGGAGCCGGTCAAGGAACGGGTGGTGTTCGACCGCAACCGGGTGACCGGCGGCGGCGTGACCGCCGGGATCGACTTCGCGCTCGCTCTCACCGCCGCGGTGCGGGGCGAGGCGCATGCGCGGATGGTGCAGCTCAGCCTGGAATACGATCCCGCCCCGCCGTTCGATTCAGGCAGCCCCGAGCGCGCCGGCGAGGCTCTGGTCGCGGCTTATGAGGCGCGGGCGGCGAGGCTGGCCCCCGGGCGCGAGGCGCGGGTTCGGGCAGTGGCGGACCGGATGTGAGGCTGGCCCCTCTCCTCCTCGTGCTGCTGCTCTGCGGCTGCTTCGCCGGCAAGCCTTTCTACACCGCCGCCCAGTCCCAGCCGGTAATGCCGCCCGGATTCTACGCGGTCTCCATGATCGATGACGGGCACCGCAAGCACGGCCGCGCCCGGGTGACCATCGTCGAGGGCACGCTGGAGCGGATCGAGGTGACCGGCGACAAACCGAACACGATCGGCCTGAAGAGCGTCGGCGACAGCGTGGTGAGGGGCGATTCCGTCTGTCGATGCTGATGTGCGATGCGTATCGGGACGCCGCCGTCGCCGCCGGGGCGACTGTGCAGGAGAGCCCCAAGGGGAGCCACTGCCGGTTCGAGCGGGCGGAGCAGCTCGAAGCCGCGATCCGTTCAATCAAGCCGACCGAAGTGGGAGCGGCCGACCTGCGCTTCCTCCACGCCTAGCTGTCGAGAATAGCCTCGATCGAGGCGCCGACTTCGTCCATCGGCGCCATTCCGTCGACGCGGCGGACCAGGCCCTTGGCTTCGTAATAAGGGAGGATCGGCGCCGTCTTGGCGCGATATTCGGCCAGGCGGGTTCGCACCGTCTGCTCATTGTCGTCCGGGCGCCGCTTGAACTGGTCGGAGCCGCAGACGTCGCACAGCTCGGGCACCTTGGGGAGCTTGTAGCGGTCGTGATAGCCGGCGCCGCATTTGGCGCAGGTGAAGCGGCCGGTGATACGGTCGACCAGGGCTTCCTCGTCGACCTCGATCTCGACGACGTAATCGAGCTTCATGCCGCGGTCGCCGAGCAGCCGGTCGAGCGACTTGGCCTGCGCCTCGGTGCGCGGATAGCCGTCGAAGATGAAGCCCGAGCCCGAATAGCGCTCCGGCTGGTCGAGGCGGTTGCCGATCAGCTCGTCCACCACCTCGTCGGGGACCAGCTCGCCCGCCTCCATGATCGCCTTGGCGCGAAGGCCGACCGGGGAGGCGGCTTTTACCGCTTCGCGCAACATGTCGCCGGTGGAGAGCTGGACCATGGAGCGGCGGCTGGTCAGCCGCTGCGCCTGGGTGCCTTTTCCTGCCCCGGGGGGCCCGAGGAGGATGATGTTCACCTGCGGCCGCTCCCCTTGAGCTTCGCTTTCTTGATGAGATCGCCGTACTGGTGGGCGATGAGGTGGCTCTGGATCTGGGTCACCGTATCCATGGTGACGTTGACGACGATCAGAAGGCTGGTGCCGCCGAGACGGAACGGAATGCCCGCTTTCGAGATCAGGAATTCAGGCACCAGGCAGATCGCGGTCAGATAGGCGGCGCCGATCACGGTGATCCGGGTCAGGACGTAATCGAGATATTCCTCGGTGCGCTTGCCCGGGCGGATGCCGGGGATGAAGCCGCCGTAGCGCTTCAGATTCTCCGCCGTCTCCTCCGGGTTGAACACGACCGCGGTGTAGAAGAAGCAGAAGAAGATGATCCCCGCCGCGTAGAGCGCCATGTAGAGCGGCGCGCCGTGCTGGAGCGAGGTCGTGATCGTGATGATGAAGTCGCCCCAGGCGCTCTCGCCCTCGACGCGGTTGCCGGCGAACTGGGCGATGGTGAGCGGCATCAGCAGCAGCGAGGAGGCGAAGATCGGCGGGATCACGCCCGACGTGTTGATCTTCAGCGGAAGGTGCGAACGCTCCGCCTGCATCATCCCGCGCGCGGTCTGGCGCTTGGGATATTGGATGAGGATCCGGCGCTGGGCCATTTCCATGAAGCAGATGAAGGCGACGAGGCCGAGCGCCAGGCCGATGATCACCAGGATGATGAGCGGGTTCATCGAGCCGGTGCGGCCGCCCTCGAACAATTGCGCGAGCGTGGTCGGGAGCTGGGCGACGATTCCGGCCATGATGATCAGCGAGACGCCGTTGCCGATGCCGCGGCTGGTGATCTGCTCACCCAGCCACATCAGGAACATGGTGCCGCCGACGAGGCTGATCACGGTGGTGATGCGGAACATCAGGCCCGGATCGAGCACTGCGGAGCCGGTCGAGCCCGCGCCCCAGCCTTCGAGGCCGACGGCGATGAAATAGCCCTGGATGCCGCAGAGGAGGACGGTGCCGTAGCGCGTGTACTGGTTGAGCTTCTTGCGCCCGCTCTCGCCTTCCTTCTTCAGCGCCGCAAGCGACGGCGACATCGAGGACGCGAGCTGAACCACGATGGAGGCGGTGATGTAGGGCATGACGCCGAGTGCGATCAGGCTCATCCGCGACAGCGAGCCGCCCGAGAACATGTTGAAGAAATCGAGCACGCCGCCCTGCGTCGTCTGGAACAGGGCCGCAAGCGAGCGCGGGTCGATCCCCGGCAGCGGGACGAAGGAGAGCAGGCGGAAGACGATCAGCGCGCCGATCGTGAACCACAGGCGCTTCTTGAGATCGGTCGCCTTGGCGAAATTCGCCAGGCTCAGATTGGCTGCCATATTGCCGGCTGCGGATGCCATGGATGTTCGACCTCGAGAGAAGGAAAGGCGGCGGAGATGGATTACCCCCGCCGCCCCATATAGTCACCAGCCGGGGCCACGCCAGCCCCGGCCGCTCGCAATGACGGCTTAGGCGTCCTTGCGCTTCTTGACGCTGTTCTTCTTGGCGGCGGCCTTGTCGGCGGCGGAAACCACCTCGATGACCTCGACCGAGCCGCCCGCGGCCTCGACCGCCTCGCGCGCGCCCTTGGAGGCACCGGCGACGCGGAAGGCGAGCTTGGCGGAGAAATCGCCCTTGCCGAGCAGGCGAACGCCGTCCTTGCCGCCGCGGGCCAGGCCGGCGGCCTTCAGCGCGTCATGGTCGAGCGTGCCGTCGGTTGAGAGCTTGCCGAGATCGACCAGCTTCTGGATCGCGCCCAAATTCACCTCGGCATAATCCTTGGCGAAGATGTTGTTGAAGCCGCGCTTCGGCAGCCGCATGTGGAGCGGCATCTGACCGCCCTCGAAGCCGGCGATCGAGACGCCCGAGCGCGACTTGGCGCCCTTCTGTCCGCGGCCTGCGGTCTTGCCGAGGCCGGAGCCGATGCCGCGGCCGACACGGACGCGCGACTTGCGGGCGCCCTTATTGTCACGAATATCGTTGAGTTTCATGTCTTGCACTCGCTTTCGCTTTTGTCGCGCTATGGGAGGCGGGAGCCTCCCGGAAAAGCCCCTCCCCTTCAGGGGAGGGGTTGGGGGTGGGGGAGGTCAGGGGAATTGCTTCCGCCCTCTTCTCCTCCACAGGCCCCACCCCAACCCCTCCCCTGAAGGGGAGGGGCTAGAGCTAGGTTACTCCGAGACCTGCACCATGTGCTGGACCCGGCGGATCATTCCGCGGACTTCGGGGGTGTCCTCGAGCTCCACGGTCTTGTGCATCTTGTTCAAGCCAAGGCCGATCAGCGTCTTGCGCTGGTCGGGCTGGCGGCGGATCGGCGAACCGGTCTGCTTGAGCGTGATCTTGGCCATAATTACTCCGTCACCGCCGCGGCATCCGCCTCGGCAGTCTGCGAGCCGCCGCGGCCGAGCAGGTCGGCAATCTTCTTGCCGCGGCGCTGGGCGACCGACTTGGGGCTGGTCTGATCGGTGAGCGCCTCGAAGGTCGCCCGGATCATGTTGTAGGGGTTGGACGTGCCGACCGACTTGGTCACCACGTCGGCGACGCCCAGGCTCTCGAACACTGCGCGCATCGGGCCGCCGGCGATGATGCCGGTCCCCGACGGAGCGGAGCGGACATAGACCCGGCCGGCGCCGAAATGGCCGGCGCCGTCATGGTGCAGAGTGCGGCCTTCGCGAAGCGGAACGCGGACCATGGTCTTCTTGGCAGCGGCGGTCGCCTTGGAGATCGCCTCCGGCACTTCGCGCGCCTTGCCGTGGCCGAAGCCGACCCGGCCCTTGCCGTCGCCGACCACGACCAGAGCCGCAAAGCCGAAGCGCTTGCCGCCCTTCACGGTCTTCGAGACGCGGTTGATGTGGACGAGCTTCTCGATCAGCTCTTCGCCGCCGTCGTCGTCGCGATTGCCGCCACGGCGATCGTCGCGACGGCCACGGCCGCCACGGCCGCCGTCACGGCCGCCGCCGCCGCCGCCGCGTCCGCCACGGGCACCGCGCTCGCGGCGCGGACCGGCGTTGTCGGCCGCAGGAGCTTCCACCGCCGGCGCATTCTCAGCCGGCTGGGTCACGCCCTCGTCGGGACCGGTGACCTGATTGTTTTCATCAGCCATTTAAAACTCCAATCCGCCTTCGCGCGCGGCATCGGCGAGAGCCTTCACGCGGCCGTGGAACAGGAAACCGCCACGGTCGAAAACCACCTGGGTGACGCCCGCTTCCTTGGCGCGCTCGGCGAGCCTCTTGCCCACTTCCTGGGCGCCGGAGACGGTCGCACCGGTCTGGCCGCGCAGATCCTTGTCCACCGTCGAGGCCGAAGCCACGGTCCGGCCGGCGACGTCGTCGATGACCTGGGCGTAGATGTGCTTGCCCGAGCGATGGATCGAAAGCCGCGGACGGCTCCCGGCACGCTTGCGGAGCGAGGTACGGACGCGCTGGCGGCGCCGTTCGAAAAGAGTGAGTTTCGCCATGGCTACTTCTTCTTGCCTTCTTTGCGGAAGATGAACTCACCGCGGTACTTGATGCCCTTGCCCTTATAGGGCTCCGGCTTGCGCCACTGGCGGATCTCGGCGGCGAGCTGACCGACGCGCTGGCGGTCGTTGCCGGTGATCACGACGGTGGTCTGATCGGGGGTCGCGACGGTGAGATCGGCCGGAACCTCGATGTTGACGTCGTGGCTGTAGCCGAGCTGGAGCCGAAGGTTCCTGCCCTGCGCCGCGGCGCGGTAGCCGACGCCGGTGATCTCGAGGGTCTTGGTGAACCCGTCGGTGACCCCGGTGACGAGGTTCTGCACCAGCGTCCGGTGCATGCCCCAGAAGGAGCGCGCACGCTTGGTCTCGTTGGCCGGCTTGACGACGATGCGGTCGTCCTCGATGCCGTAGCTGATGTCGTCCATCATCTGCATGGTGAGGGTGCCCTTGGGGCCCTTCACCGACAAGATCTGGCCTTCGGTGGTCGCCGTCACGCCCGAAGGCAGCGGCACCGGCACTTTTCCAATGCGGCTCATGATCAGAATACCTCCGCCAGCACCTCACCGCCGACGTTCTGCTCGCGCGCTTCCGCGTCCGAGAGAACGCCGCGAGGCGTCGACACAATGGTGATGCCGAGGCCGTTGCGGACCCGGGGAAGCTCGGTGCTGCCCGAATAGACGCGGCGGCCGGGCTTCGAGACCCGGGCGACATGCTGGATGGCCGGGCGGCCCTCGAAATATTTCAGCTCGATGCGCAGGCCGGCGTGGCGGCCCAGGGCCTCCTCGCTATAGCCGCGGATATAGCCTTCGCGCTGAAGCACTTCGAGCACTCGGACGCGAAGCTTGGACGCGGGGGAAACCACGCTGTCCTTGCGCGCCTGCTGGCCGTTGCGGATGCGGGTGAGCATATCACCCAGGGGATCGGTCAATGGCATAGCTCTACCTTACCAGCTCGACTTCGTGAGGCCGGGGATCAGGCCTTTGTTGCCCAGTTCCCTGAGCATGATGCGCGACAGCCCGAACTTGCGGTAGTTCGCGCGCGGACGGCCGGTGAGGCCGCAGCGGTTGCGGACCCGGGTGGGATTCGCATTGCGCGGGATCTCGGCCATCTTGAGACGCGCGATCAGACGCTCGGTATCGTCCAGGGACTCGTCGTCCGCGATCGCCCGAAGCTTCGCATATTGGCCGGCATATTTCTTCACCAGCTTCTTGCGACGCTCGTTCTTGTTGATGGAACTCAGTTTCGCCATGACTTAAGTTCTCTTCCTTCCTGTGAGAAGCAGACCGGCCTTTAGGCCGCCTGCTTCTGATCCTGCTCAGCCGCGGGGAACGGGAAGTTGAAGAGCCTCAAGAGCTCGCGCGCTTCCTCATCCGTGTTGGCGGTGGTGGTGATGATGATGTCCATGCCGCGGACCCGGTCGATGCGATCGTAATTGATCTCCGGGAACACGATCTGCTCTTTCAGGCCCATCGCGTAATTGCCGCGGCCGTCGAACGACTTCGGGTTCAGGCCGCGGAAATCGCGAACGCGCGGGAGCGCGATCGTGACCAGGCGGTCCAAAAACTCGTACATCCGCTCGCGGCGCAGCGTGACCTTCACTCCGATCGGCATGCCTTCGCGCAGCTTGAACTGGGCGATCGACTTCTTGGCCTTGGTGATCACCGGCTTCTGGCCAGCGATCAGCTCCATCTCGGCAGCGGCGGTCTCGACGCGCTTCTTGTCCTGGGTGGCGTCGCCGACACCCATGTTGATGACGATCTTCTCGATCCGCGGAACCTGGAGACGGTTCGTATAGCCGAACTTCTCGGTCATCGCGGCGACGATACGCTCGTCATAATCGGCCCGGAGGCGCGGCGTGTATTTGGTCTCAGCCATTGATCAACTCCCCGGACCGCGCGGCTACGCGGACCTTCTTGCCGTCGCGGGTCTCGAAGCGGACGCGCGTTGCGCGGCCGGTCTTCGGATCCTCGAGAGCGACCTTGGAAACGTGCATCGGCGCCTCGACGCGCTCGAGGCCGCCCTGAGGGTTGGCCTGGCTCGCCTTGCGGTGACGGGTCGCGACATTGACTCCCGACACGATCACCTTGCCCTCCTTGGGCATGGCCTTCGTGACTTCGCCATGCTTGCCCTTGTCCTTGCCGGACAGGACGACGACGCGATCGCCTTTCTTGATTTTCTGTGCAGCCATGATGTTACAGCACCTCCGGCGCGAGGCTGATGATCTTCATATGCTTCTTCGCGCGCAATTCGCGGACGACCGGCCCGAAGATACGGGTACCGATCGGCTCGGCGTTGTTGTTGACGAGGACGGCCGCGTTCGAATCGAAGCGGATCGTCGAACCGTCCGGACGGTGGATGTCCTTGGCGGTGCGGACGATGACGGCCTTGTGGACGTCGCCCTTCTTCACGCGGCCGCGCGGAGCGGCTTCCTTCACCGAGACGACGATGACGTCGCCGACGCCGGCGAAGCGGCGCTTCGACCCGCCGAGCACCTTGATGCACTGGACGCGCTTGGCCCCCGAATTATCGGCGACCTCAAGGTTGGACTGCATCTGGATCATCGATCCAATTCCTTCTTCACTTCAACCGGGACGGGCCCGGCGATCAGCTTCATCAACCGGCCGGAGCCGGTGCACAATTTACGCGACGTCGGCCTTCGCCGGGGTGGCGTGGGTATCGACCCGGTCCACCACCTTCCACGTCTTGAGCTTCGAGATCGGCGCGGTCTCTTCGATGCGCACGGTCTCGCCCTCGCGGAACTCGTTGCCCTCGTCATGGGCATGGTACTTCTTCGACCGCTTGATGATCTTGCCGTAGAGCGGGTGCTTCACCCGCCGTTCGACCTTCACCACCACGGTCTTGTCGGTCTTGTCGGACACCACGGTGCCGGTGAGAACGCGCTTTGGCATCTGTAACTCCTTAGGCCTTCGTGGCGGCGCGCGAGCGCTCGCCTTGAAGGGTACGGATCTGGGCGATCGTGCGGCGCACTTCGCGGACCCGCGAGGGCTTCTCGAGCTGGTTGGTCGCAGCCTGGAAGCGCAGGTTGAACTGCTCGCGCTTCAGCTCGCCGAGCTGCTCGCTGAGCTGGTCGTCGGTGCGGACCTTCAAGTCATCGATCTTGGGCATTCTCAGGCTTCCTCGAACAGCGATTCGCCAAGGCGTGCGATGACCTTGGTCTTGATCGGCAGCTTCTCCATGGCGCGCTCGAAAGCGACCTTGGCGAGCGGGCCGGGAACACCGTCGAGCTCGAACAGGACGCGGCCGGGCTTCACCCGCGCCACCCAATGCTCGGGGCTGCCCTTGCCCGAGCCCATGCGGACTTCGGCGGGCTTCGACGAGACCGGGACGTCCGGGAAGATGCGGATCCACAAGCGCCCCTGGCGCTTGATGTGGCGGGTGATCGCGCGGCGGGCCGCTTCGATCTGGCGGGCGGTGATCCGCTCCGGCTCCATGGCCTTCAGGCCGTAGGCGCCGAAGTTCAGGTCCGTGCCGCCCTTGGCATTGCCATGGATGCGGCCTTTGAAGGCCTTGCGGAACTTGGTGCGTTTGGGTTGCAGCATCTTATCGTTCCTAAATCAGCGGGCGGGCCGGACGCCGGAAGTCTGCGCTTCCATCATCAGCCGGTCCTGGGCGAGCGGGTCGTGACCGAGAATCTCGCCCTTGAAGATCCACACCTTGACGCCGCAGACACCGTAAGCGGTGTGGGCGGTCGCCTCGGCATAATCGACGTTGGCGCGCAGCGTGTGCAGCGGCACCCGGCCCTCGCGATACCATTCGGTCCGCGCGATCTCGGCGCCGCCAAGACGGCCCGAGCAGGTGATCCGGATCCCTTCCGCGCCGAGGCGGAGGGCGGACTGCACCGCGCGCTTCATCGCCCGGCGGAACGCGATACGGCGCTCCAGCTGGTCGGCGACGCCCTGGGCGACGAGCTTTGAATCGATCTCCGGCTTGCGGATCTCGACGATGTTCAAGCTCACGTCGGACGAGGTCATCGAGCCGAGCTGCTTGCGAAGCTTCTCGATGTCGGCGCCCTTCTTGCCGATGATCACGCCGGGGCGCGCGGCATAGATGGAGACGCGGCAGAGCTTGGCGGGACGCTCGATCACGACCTTGGAAATCGCGGCCTGCGGCAGCGTCTTCATGACGAACTGGCGGATCTTCAGGTCCTCGAGCAGCAGACGGGCATATTCGCCGCCTTCCGCATACCAGCGGCTGTCCCAGGTCCGGTTGATCTGAAGCCGAAGCCCGATCGGAGAAGTTTTCTGACCCATAGCTTTAAGCTTCCTGGCTTGCCTCGCGAACGACGATGCGAACGCGGCTGAACGGCTTGACGATACGGCTGGAACGGCCGCGGGCGCGCGGCGTGAACCGCTTCATCGAGAGGCTCTTGCCGACCGACGCCTCGGCAACGACGAGGCTGTCGACGTCGAGATTGTGGTTGTTCTCGGCATTGGCGATCGCCGAGGCGAGCACCTTGCGGACGTCGACCGCCATCGCCTTCGGAGAGAAGGAGAGGATGTTCAGAGCGTCCTCGGCCTTCTTGCCGCGGATGAGCTGCGCGACGAGGTTCAGCTTCTGGGCCGAACCGCGGATCTGCGTGCCGACGGCGAGCGCCTCATTGTCGGCGACCCGGCGGGGGGATGCTTCCTTGCCCATGGCTTACCTCTTGCCCTTCTTGTCGGCGGCGTGGCCGGGGAAGTAGCGGGTCGGCGCGAACTCGCCGAGCTTCATCCCGACCATCTCTTCATTCACCGAAACGGGAATGAATTTCCTGCCGTTGTAGACGTTGAACGTGAGCCCAACGAACTGCGGCAGGATGGTGGAGCGGCGCGACCAGGTCTTGATCGGCGAGCGGCTGTTCGCATCCTGGGCGGCCTCTGCCTTTTTCAGCAGCGACAGCTCGACGAACGGGCCTTTCCAGACGGAGCGGGCCATTGCTTACCTCTTCTTCTTCGCGTGGCGGGACCGGATGATCATCTTGTCCGTCGCCTTGTTGTTGCGGGTGCGGGCGCCCTTGGTCGGCTTGCCCCACGGAGTGACCGGGTGACGGCCGCCCGAAGTACGGCCTTCGCCGCCGCCGTGCGGGTGGTCGACCGGGTTCTTGGCGACGCCGCGGGTCAGCGGGCGCTTGCCCATCCAGCGGGTGCGGCCTGCCTTGGCGAAATTCTGGTTCTGGTTGTCCGGGTTGGACACAGCACCGACCGTCGCCATGCAGTCCGAGCGGATATAACGCTGCTCGCCTGAATTGAGCCTGACGATGACCATCCCGCGATCGCGGCCCACGACCTGCACATAGGTGCCGGCCGAACGTGCGATCTGGGCGCCCTTGCCGGGCTTCATCTCGACATTGTGGACGATCGTTCCGACCGGGATCGAGCCCAGCTCCATCGCATTGCCCGGCTTCACGTCGGTCTTGCGGCCGGCGACGACGCTGTCGCCGGGGGCGAGGCGCTGCGGAGCGATGATGTAGGCTTGCTCGCCGTCCTCATACTTCACCAGAGCGATGAAGGCGGTGCGGTTGGGATCGTATTCCAGCCGCTCGACGGTGGCCGGCTGGTCCCACTTGCGACGCTTGAAGTCGATATAGCGGTACTTCTGCTTGTGGCCGCCGGCGATTCCGCGCGACGTCACATGGCCCTTATTGTTGCGGCCGCCGGTCTTGCGCTTGCCTTCGGTCAGCGCCTTGACGGGCTTTCCCTTCCACAGCGAAGACTTGTCGACGAGGATCAGGCCGCGCTGCGACGAGGTCGTCGGGTTGTATGTCTTGAGTGCCATCTTGCCCTAGCCTCAGATACCGGTGGTGACGTCGATCGACTGGCCTTCGGCCAGCGTCACGATCGCCTTCTTGACGTCCGAGCGGGTGTAGGGACGCCCCTTCCACCGCTTGGTCTTGCCCTTCTGGTTGAGCGTGTTCACGCCCGTCACGTTGACGCCGAACAGGGCCTCCACGGCCGCTTTGATCTGCGGCTTGGTGGCGTCGTTGGCGACCTTGAAGACGACCGCGTTCTGCTCGGAGAGCAGGGTCGACTTTTCGGTGATGTGGGGGGCGAGGACGACGTCATAATGGTTGATGTCGACCTGGCTCTTCTTGGCTGCCTTAGCCATTGAAACGGGCCTCCAGCTTCTCGACCGCGGCGCGGGTCAGCACCAGAGTCTCATGCTTCAGAATGTCGTAGACGTTGGCGCCGACGGCGGGGAGAAGGTTCACTTCGCGAAGGTTCGACGAGGCGAGCGCGAAGCCGACCGGAAGAGCGTCGCCGTCGATGATCAGCGCGGTCTTGCCGAAGCCGAGCTTGCCCAGCCGCTCCTTCAGGGTCTTGGTCTTGGCCTCGGAGAGGTCGAGGTTCTCCATCACCACCAGCTGGCCGTCGCGGGCCTTGGCGGAGAGGGCCATGCGGAGGCCGAGGGCGCGGACCTTCTTGTTCAGCGACGGATCGAAGTCGCGGACGCGGGGGCCGTGCGCCTTGCCGCCGCCGATGAAGATCGGGGCGCGGCGATCGCCGTGACGGGCGGTGCCGCCGCCCTTCTGCTTGCCGTACTTCTTGCCGGTGCGGGCGACGTCGCTGCGCTCGCGGGCTCCGCGGGCGGTGCCGCGGCGCTTCTCGAGCTGCCAGGTGACGACGCGATGGAGGATGTCGGCGCGCGGCTCGACGCCGAACACCTCATCGTTGAGCTCGATGTCGCCGCTCGCCTTGGCGTCGAGGGTCTGAACTTTGACCTTCATGGCTTAGCCTTCCTGGCCTTCGGTGGCTTCCGGAGCCGCGACCGTATCGGCCGGCGTCTCGGCGGGAGCGCTGTCGTTGCTGTTGGCGGCCTGGCGGATGCCGGCCGGATAGGGAGCGGCGTCCGGACGGGCGGTCTTGACCGCGTCCTTGACCAGCAGCCAGCCGCCCTTGTGCCCGGGGACGGAGCCCTTGACGAAGAGGAGGCCGCGCTCGACGTCGGTGCGGACGATCTCGAGGTTCTGCTGGGTGCGGTTCTTGGCGCCCATATGGCCGGCCATCTTCTTGTTCTTGAACACGCGGCCCGGATCCTGGCGCTGTCCGGTCGAACCGAGCGAACGGTGCGAGAGCGAGACGCCGTGGGTGGCGCGAAGACCGCCGAAGCCCCAGCGCTTCATGCCGCCGGCAAAGCCCTTGCCCTGCGTCACGCCCTGGATGTCGACCATCTGGCCGGCGACGAAATGGTCGGCGGTGATGGAGGCACCGACGTCGAGGAGCGCGTCCTCAGCGACGACGAACTCGGCGAGCCGCGCCTTCGGCTCCACCTCGGCCTTGCCGAAATGGCCGCGCTGCGGCTTGGAAAGATTCTTCGGCTTGGCCGAACCGGCGCCCAGCTGGACCGCGGTGTAGCCGTCGCGGTCCGCCTCCCGGCGCGCAACGACCTGGACGTCCTCGAGCGACAGGACGGTGACCGGCACGTGGCGGCCGTCGTCCTGAAACAGGCGGGTCATCCCCATTTTCTTAGCGATCACGCCAGTGCGCATGATCAAGCTCCTTCTACAGAGGCCCCCGAACCATTTCGGGGGCTTGCTAGCCCGAAAAACATGCGTGCCCCGCCTGGGCTAACTGCTCCGCTTCGAAAGCGGAACGGCGGGGACGCAGACCACGGCGTTGCCGTGCGGTATCCTCCGTGTCCGAGAAGCCCGAGGGCCCCTCTTCGAGCCGGCCTTAGGCCAGCTTGATCTCCACGTCGACACCCGCGGCGAGATCGAGCTTCATCAAAGCGTCGACCGTCTGCGGGGTGGGCTGCACGATATCGAGCAGCCGCTTGTAGGTGCGCACCTCGAACTGCTCGCGCGACTTCTTGTCGACGTGGGGCGAGCGGTTGACGGTGAACTTCTCGATGCGGGTCGGCAAGGGAATGGGACCGCGAATGAGAGCACCCGTACGCCGAGCGGTGTCGGCGATGTCGCCCGTGGCCTGGTCGAGGACACGATGGTCGAAAGCCTTGAGGCGAATGCGGATATTCTGCGTTTCCATAACCTACTACCGATTGCAAAGAGCCAGCCCAAAAGGGGGCAAACCAAATACGGCCATTCCGGAACCTTGCGGCCCCGGAAACGGCCTTGAACTCGAACTTTGGGCGAGCCGCCCGAATCTCCCGACCCGGGCGGCTGCAGGCCCTATATTACTTCGTGATCTCGGCGACAACCCCTGCGCCGACGGTCCGGCCGCCTTCGCGGATCGCGAAGCGCAGGCCCTGGTCCATCGCGATCGGAGCGATGAGCTTGACGCCAAGCTGAACGTTGTCGCCGGGCATGACCATCTCGGTGCCTTCCGGAAGGACCACTTCGCCCGTCACGTCGGTCGTGCGGAAGTAGAACTGCGGACGGTAGTTGGCGAAGAACGGCGTGTGACGGCCGCCTTCGTCCTTCGAGAGGACATAGACCTCGGCCTGGAAGTCGGTGTGCGGCTTGATCGAGCCCGGCTTGCAGAGAACCTGCCCGCGCTCGACTTCCTCACGGCCGACGCCGCGGATGAGGGCACCGATGTTGTCGCCCGCCTGGCCCTGATCGAGCAGCTTGCGGAACATCTCGACGCCGGTGACGACGGTCTTGCGGGTGTCCTTGATGCCGACGATCTCGACTTCCTCGCCGACCTTGACGATGCCGGTCTCGACACGGCCGGTGACGACGGTGCCGCGGCCGGAGATCGAGAACACGTCCTCGATCGGCATCAGGAAGGCCTTGTCGAGCGGACGCTCGGGCTGCGGGATCCACTCGTCGACGGCGGCCATCAGCTTGAGGATCGCGTCATGGCCGATCTCGGGGGTCTTGCCCTCGAGCGCGGCGACGGCGGAGCCGGCGATGATCGGAATGTTGTCGCCGTCGAAGTCGTACTTCGAAAGCAGCTCGCGGATTTCCAACTCGACGAGCTCGAGGATCTCGGCGTCGTCGACCAGGTCGACCTTGTTCATGAACACGACGATCGAGGGAACGCCGACCTGACGCGCGAGCAGGATGTGCTCCTTGGTCTGCGGCATCGGGCCGTCGGTGGCCGAGACGACCAGGATCGCTCCGTCCATCTGGGCGGCGCCGGTGATCATGTTCTTCACATAATCGGCGTGGCCCGGGCAATCGACGTGGGCGTAGTGGCGGGCTTCGGTCTCATATTCGACGTGGGCCGTCGAAATGGTGATTCCGCGCTCGCGCTCTTCCGGCGCCTTGTCGATATTGTCGTAGCTGGTGAAGGTCGCTCCGCCGGTCTCGGCGAGGACCTTGGTGATCGCCGCGGTGAGCGACGTCTTGCCATGGTCGACGTGACCGATGGTGCCGATGTTGCAGTGCGGCTTCGTCCGCTCGAATTTAGCTTTCGCCATTATCTTCCTACCTTCTGCTCAAACTTCAAATCCGAGGCGCGGCCGCCCGGTGCGGACGCGCCCATAACTAGAATTCCCGCCTTATGCCAGCTTCGCCTTGACCTCGTCGGCCACGTTCGCCGGCACCTCGTCGTAATGCGAGAACTGCATCGTGTACTGGGCACGGCCCTGGGTGAAGGACCGCAGCTCATTAACGTAGCCGAACATATTGGCAAGCGGGACCATCGCCTCGACCACCTGCGCGTTGCCGCGGCTGTCGGTGCCCTGGATCTGGCCGCGCCGGCTGTTGATGTCGCCGATCACGTCGCCGAGATAATCCTCGGGAGTCACGACCTCGACCTTCATCACCGGCTCGAGGAGCGTGATGCCCGACTTCTGGGCGGCTTCGCGCATCGCGCCGCGGGCGCAGATCTCGAACGCCAGCGCCGACGAGTCGACATCATGGTACTTGCCGTCGATCAGCTGCACCTCGAAGTCGATGATCGGGAAGCCGATCAGCGAACCCGTCTCGGCCGTCTCGCGCATGCCCTTCTCGACCGAAGGGATATATTCCTTCGGAACGTTGCCGCCCTTGACGTTGTCGGTGAAGACGAAGCCGGAGCCGCGCTCGCCGGGCTGAAGCTTGACCTTCACCTCGGCGAACTGGCCGGAGCCGCCCGACTGCTTCTTGTGGGTGTAGGTCAGCTCGACCGGCTTCTTCAGATATTCGCGGTAAGCGACCTGCGGAGCGCCGACATTGGCCTCGACCTTGAACTCGCGCTTCATGCGATCGACCAGGATCTCGAGGTGGAGCTCGCCCATCCCCTTGATGATGGTCTGGCCGCTCTCGATGTCCGAAGACACGCGGAAGGACGGATCCTCGCGGGCGAGGCGATTGAGCGCGACGCCCATCTTCTCCTGGTCCGCCTTGGTCTTGGGCTCCACCGCGACCTCGATGACGGGGTCCGGGAATTCCATCCGCTCGAGGATGATCGGCGCGTTGATCGCGCAGAGCGTGTCGCCGGTCGTCGTGTCCTTGAGGCCGGCGAGAGCGACGATGTCGCCCGCATAGGCCACCTGGATGTCCTCGCGGTCGTTGGCATGCATCAGAAGCATGCGGCCGACCTTTTCCTTCTTGTCCTTGACCGAGTTCGTGACCTGGGAAGCGGTCTCGAGCTTGCCCGAATAGATGCGGGCGAAGGTCAGCGTTCCGACGAACGGATCGTTCATGATCTTGAACGCGAGCGCCGAGAAGGGCGCCTCGTCGCTTGCCGGACGGGTCTCGGTCGTCTCGCCGTCGAGGCGGAGGCCTTCCACCGGCGGGATGTCGAGCGGGCTCGGCAGATAATCGACGACCGCGTCGAGCAGAGGCTGGACGCCCTTGTTCTTGAACGCGGAGCCGCACAGCACCGGCACGAACGAGAAGTTCAAAGTGCCCTTGCGGATCAGCTTCTTCAAGGTCGCCGCGTCGGGCTCATCGCCGCCGAGATAGGCTTCCATGATGTCGTCGTCCTGCTCGACGGCCATCTCGATCAGCTCCATGCGGGCTGCGGCGGCGACGTCGGCCAGGTCTTCCGGGATATCGCGATATTCGAACTTCGCGCCCAGGCTCTCCTCGAGCCAGATGATCGCCCGGTTGTTGACCAGGTCGACGAGGCCCTTGAACTGGCTCTCGAGGCCGATCGGGAGATAGAGGACGGCCGGGCGCGCGCCGAGGCGGTCCTTGATCATCGCGACGCACATGTCGAAGTTCGCGCCGGTGCGGTCGAGCTTGTTGACGAAGCACATCCGCGGCACTTTGTACTTCTCGGCCTGGCGCCAGACGGTCTCGGACTGCGGCTCGACGCCGGCGACTCCGTCGAAGCACGCAACCGCGCCGTCGAGGACGCGAAGCGAGCGCTCCACCTCGATGGTGAAGTCGACGTGGCCCGGCGTATCGATGATGTTGATGCGGTGCTCAGGCCCCGCGCCCTCTTCCGCCTTCCAGAAGCAGGTGGTGGCAGCCGACGTGATCGTGATCCCGCGCTCCTGCTCCTGCTCCATCCAGTCCATCGTCGCGGTGCCCTCATGGACCTCGCCGATCTTGTAGGACTTGCCGGTATAATAGAGGATGCGCTCGGTCGTCGTCGTCTTGCCGGCGTCGATGTGCGCCATGATGCCGATATTGCGGTAACGGTCGAGCGGATGGCTGCGGGCCATGATCTTAAACTCCGATGTCGGGAGTCAGGCCTGGCCTGACTCCGACGATATAGGGATTAAATTTACCAGCGGTAGTGCGAGAAGGCGCGGTTGGCCTCGGCCATGCGGTGCGTGTCCTCGCGCTTCTTCACCGCGTTGCCGCGGTTGTTGGCGGCGTCCATCAGCTCGCCCGACAGGCGCGCCGACATGGTGTTCTCGGACCGCGCACGCGCCGCCGTGATCAGCCAGCGGATCGCCAGCGCCTGGGCGCGCTCGGTGCGCACCTCGACCGGGACCTGGTAGGTCGCGCCGCCGACTCGGCGGCTGCGGACTTCGATGCCCGGCTTGATGTTGTTCAGCGCATCGTGGAACACGCCGATCGGGTCGCGCTTGGCGCGGGTCTCGACGGTCTCGAGCGCACCGTAGACGATGCTCTCGGCGACCGACTTCTTCCCGTCGAGCATGACGGAATTCATGAACTTCGACAGGACGATGTCCCCGAACTTCGGATCGGGGAGGATCTCGCGCTTCTCTGGGCGACGACGACGGGACATTGGATTCTTCCTTTCTCTTCAGCCTTATCCGGAATGCTTCCGGG
Organism: Alphaproteobacteria bacterium; assembly: GCA_005882415.1. GTDB lineage: Bacteria > Pseudomonadota > Alphaproteobacteria > Sphingomonadales > Sphingomonadaceae > Allosphingosinicella. The sequence continues at coordinate 26,153 of VBAE01000208.1, forward strand.
GCTTACTGCCAGCGGCTTATTTGGGCCGCTTGGCGCCGTATTTGGAACGGGACTGGCGGCGGTCCTTGACGCCCTGGGTGTCGAGCACGCCGCGAAGGACGTGGTAGCGGACACCCGGAAGGTCGCGAACGCGGCCGCCGCGGATCAGGACCACCGAGTGCTCCTGGAGGTTGTGCCCCTCGCCGGGGATGTAGCTGATCACCTCGCGCTGGTTCGTCAGGCGAACCTTGGCGACCTTGCGCAGAGCCGAGTTCGGCTTCTTCGGGGTGGTCGTGTAGACGCGGGTGCAGACGCCGCGCTTCTGCGGGTTCTGCTCCATCGCGGGAACCTTGGATTTCGCCTTCTGCGGCTCGCGACCCTTGCGGATCAGCTGATTGATCGTCGGCATGAAGCCCTTCACCTTATTAAGTTACTCTGCCGAAGCGCAAAAAACGCAAGCCAACCCTAGGGTACCTCTCGGCCCCCGGGCCCTTGCGACGCTACGGCAATGTTCAAGCTCTTGCCCGCTCCAGGAACGCGAGGGCTCCGCGGGCGAGGCGGCCTATAGCCGCGAGAGGCATATGGGTCAACGGGGGGATTTTGGAAGCCCTCCCCCTACCCCCGCTTGAACAAGGCCGCGAGCGCGTCGCGGCGCTGGGCCCGGCTGGTGCCGCGTTCGAGCGAATCGTAGAGCTCGATCCGTTCGACATGGGCGGCGAGACAGTCTGCTTCCGCCGCCTCGATATGGGCCGACGCGAAGCCGAGCCCCTGCTCGGCGCGGCGGAGGAGTTGGGCCGTCTTCAACGCATCGGGCGCCTCCAGTTCCGGGCGCTGGAAGTGCAGGTCCTCGATGAAATAGACGCCGCCGGGCTTCACCGCCGGGAACAAGGCTGCGAGGGCGATCTGCTGGTGGTGGGAGGCGTGGCTTGCATCCTCGACCACCACGTCGAACCCGCCGCCCGTCTCCTGCACCAGATGGGCGAGGTCGGCGCGGTCGCCCATGTCGCCGCGCAGGATCGTGCACCGCTCCACCCGGACGCCCGAGAAATCGTTCAGGTCGAAGCCGAATATCTCCCCCTTCGGGAAATAGGCCGACCACATTGCAAGCGAGGGCGCCCGCGCCGCGCTGGCCGAGCCGGCGTAGCGCACCGGGTCCTGAAGCCAGCCCTGGTCGCTGCGATGGAGGAGCCCGATCTCGAGCAGCCGCACCGGCTGCTCGCGGAGCGGCGCCAGGATCTCGTGATAGGCCTCGCTATAGCCATGGCCGGAATAAGCGAGGCTGCCCTTGTCGGTGCCGAAGCGGTTGGCAAGCAGGGTGAGCGGATCGAGCGGGTCGCTCAAGGTGCGGAGCAAAGCCGCCGGGTGCCGGGCGCGGTGTCCGAGCCCGCTAAGCCGTTGTTTCAGCCTCATCAAACCCCCCGTTTTCGCGGCAACGCTAACTGCATCCTCGCCTGAGCGCTAGGCGCCTTCATGCTGCAGCCGGGCGAGGAAGGAGCCGGGCGGCGCGGGCCTGTCCTTGATCGGCTTCACCACCTCGTTCCAGAGGTGGATGCCGATCGTCCGCTCCGTCGCCCGCTCTTCCAGCCGTCGCTCCGGATCGGCGATCCAGTCCGCCTCGTCCCAGGCGAAGGGGTGAAGCACGTCCGCCGGCCGGGCGAGATCGTACAGCCCCTGCTCCACTGCGATGGCGGTGAGCGCCTTCGGCCCCGCCACGCCCCACGGCATCAGTCCGAGCCCGACTTTGCCGGTGGTGAGCAGCCGCCAGCGGGCCCCCATCCGCGCGCCGAGCGGAAGCCAGTGCGGCACGATCTTCTCCCCGAACAAAGCGAGCAGAGGCGGCAGCATCGGCGAATCGGGCGGAAGGCGAAGGATGCTGCCGTTGATCGGCTCGAGCCTGCCGCCACCGGACGCGGCCGCCGGGAGCGGCTCGCGGAAGAGGAGAGTGTCGGCGCTCCCGATCGGCTTCAGCAGATAGACGTCCGAGTCGAGCCAAATGCCCGCCCCGCGCCGCATCAATTCGTAGCGGAAGCGGTTGGCGAACAAAGCGACGCTTCCGCCGCGGTGGCGGATCACCGCGCTTTCCGGAAACACGGCCGAGGCGTCGGCGATCGTTACCCCCTCCGGCACCCCCGCGGGCGGATCGTAGCACCACAGGGTGAGTGGGTGCCCCTGCCGAAGCACGGAGCGGATGCAGGCGCGCTCCAGCAGGCCGAGCGCGGGTCCCATCCAGAACATGTTGCAGGTTTCGAGAATAAGCCGCCCCCGACTGGTTGATCTTGCCGCTATTCCCACCGGTCGAGCGCTTGGCAAGCGTCCGGCGCGCCCTTAGCGTCGCCGCGAATGAATCAGACGCAGGACGACGGGGCGGAGCGGCGAGGCTATGCGATCTGCGGCGAGCCGCGGTGCGGAAGCACCTATTTCGCCGCCTGCCTCGCCTCGACCGGCAAGCTCGGAAACCCCTGGGAGTATTTCGCCGGCATCGAGCGGGTGCGAAGCGCCAATGCCGATCCCGAAGCCCATCTCGAACATTGGGTGCGCCACTGCAGCACGCCGAACGGCGTCTATGGCCTCAAGATGTTCGCCCGCCAGTTCGACCTGGTCGAGCAATCGCGCTGGGCCGAGCGCCTCCCGCGCCTCCATTTCGTCCACCTGACGCGAGTGGACCTGCTCGCCCAGGCCATCTCCCTCGTCCGCGCCGAGAAGACCGGCGCCTATGAAAGCAAGCACGAGCCGAAGCGCCCGCCCCGCTACGACGCCCGCCGAAACGCCGCCGAGCTCCGCCGCCTGAGCGCCAATCAGGGCCGCTGGAGCGCCTGGTTCGCCCGCAACGGGATCGACCCGCTCCGCCTTACTTATGAGGACGTCGCGGCCGACGTCCAACGCTGCGTCGACGCCGTCGCCGCCCTCATCGGAGTCGAAGGCCCGGTCCCGGTCGAGCCGCACCCGATGGAGGTGCAGCGCGACGAGATCAGCGAGGAATGGAGGCGCAGCTTCGTCGCCGAACGCCGCGATCTCGCCTGGCTCGACGACGACCCCCTCCGCCTCCGCCCGATGCTGAGGCGCCTCCGCTCCCGCTTCTGGTAGGTGACAGTCACGGTGACTGTCACCGTGACTGTCACTCCCGTCAGCCCTTCCGCGCGGCTCCCGCGGCCTGGATGAAGTTCCAGACCTCCATCGAGAATGGCGGCTTCTGTTCGCCCTGCCACTCGCCCATCCGGCCGTAGAGCTTCGCCGCCCCCTCCTTCATCTCCGGCGTCGCCACCGCATAGAAGGGGGCGAGCAGCGCCTGCCACTCGTCGTAGAGCGCCTGCGCCTCGGGCGAGGCCGGATCGAGCGGAAGCGCCGCCGCCACCCTTTCGCCGAGCGCGACCCACTGCTTGCCATAAGCGTCCTGATCGAACTCGGCGGGCAGCTTCGTCCCCTGCTCGGCCCAATGCGCCTGCTGCTCGGGGGTGAAATAGCGGTCGGCGACCTTTTTCCAGTTTTCGGCTTCCATCACTGCGTCTCCATGTCTGATCAGCGAGCAGAATGTCTCTGCGTCGACGGGCTCGCCGCGGTCGATGCGTGACTTGACTGTGAGGAGGAGGGCGCGCGCTTCGTCGAGCTCCGCCCGCCGCCCCTCGATCGCTTCCAGCTGCGCTTCGACGAGGCCGGCGAGATCGACCCGCCGCCCGTCCGTAAGCCGCTGGATCTGGGCGAGGCTCAGCCCCGCCCGCTTCAGCGCCAGAATGGAGTTGATCCGCTCGAGCTCGCCCCGCCCGTAATAACGTCGCCCGGACGCGGTCCGCAGCGGACTGACCAGCCCCCGCGCCTCGTAGAATCGCAGCGCACGGGACGTCAGCCCCGTCCGCCGAACCACCTCTTTTATGTCGAGCGCCTTCTCCATGCGCCAAGCCCTACCACTTGACGCAACGTCAACTTCAAGCGGTTTCTGCCTCCCCGTCGGAGACGGGGAGGGGGACCAGCGGAGC
>VBAE01000260.1 GCA_005882415.1 Alphaproteobacteria bacterium
CAGGCGGACTTCGCTCCCGGGATGCTGGTGGCGGTGGCGGGAACGCAGAATGCCGACACGATCAACGGCACGGCGGGGCAGGACCAGATCTACGGCGTGGCGGGGAACGACGTCCTCAATGGACTGGGTGATCGGGACTCGATCTACGGCGGGAGCGGCGACGACATCATCGACGGCGGCGACGGAGACGATGGCAACAACGTCTATACGGAGACCTTCGGTCTTTACGGCGAAGCCGGCAACGACACCATCCGGGGCGGCAACGGGATCGACTATCTCTATGGCGGGGACGGGGACGACGACCTTCAGGGCGGGTTCGACGGCGACCGCTTGTTTGGAGAGGCGGGCAACGACCGGCTCGACGGCGGAGCTTCGGCCGACCAGCTCCTTGGCGGCGACGGGAATGACGTTCTCGAGGGCGGCCTCGGGGATGACCTCCTCAACGGCGGAGCGGGGAGCGACACCGCAAGCTATGCGGGCACTCTCGCCGGCGTCACCGTTTCGCTCGCGGCGGCCCTAAACGGCGCCCAGAACACCGGCGCGGGCTCCGGCTCCGACTCGATCAGCGAGATCGAGAACCTCGTCGGATCGGGTTTCGACGACACGCTGACGGGTGACGGCGGGGACAATGTCATCGAGGGCGGCGCCGGCAACGATTCCCTCTCCGGCGGCGGGGGGATCGACACCGCAAGCTATGCTTCGGCTGCTTCCGGTGTGACGGTCAGCCTTGCTGCGGCCGGCGCGCAGTCGACCGGCGGAGCCGGCACCGATACGCTGGCAGGGTTCGAGAACCTGCTCGGCTCGGCCAGTGCCGACAGCCTCACCGGCGACGGCGGCAGCAATCTCCTCGACGGCGGCGCGGGTGCGGACGCGCTGGCCGGCGCGGGCGGGGACGACACCTATTTGGTGGACAATGCCGGCGATATCGTGACCGAGGGAGCGGGCGGAGGCGTCGACCTGGTGCGCAGCTCGGTCACCCACACGCTGGCGGCGGAAGTCGAGAATTTGACGCTGACCGGATCCGCGGCGACCGGCGGCACCGGCAATGGCCTTGCGAATGTCATCATCGGGAACGGCGCCGCAAATGCGCTGAGCGGCGCAGGCGGGGACGACCGGCTGGACGGCGGCCTCGGCGCCGATTCAATGGCGGGCGGCGCCGGAAACGACGTCTATGTCGTCGACAATCCCGGGGACGTCGTGACCGAAGCCGCGGGTGCGGGGAACGACACGGTCGAAGCTTCGGTCAGCTACGCTCTGACAGCGGAGGTCGAGAACCTCGTCTTGACCGGCGGCGCCCTTGCCGGCACCGGCAACGTTCTTGCAAACATCATCACCGGCAACGGCGCCAACAATGTGCTGGACGGCGGTGCAGGCGCGGACCAGCTCATTGGTGGGCTGGGCGACGATATCTACCTGGTCGATGCCGCCGGCGACTCGATCGTCGAGAATGCCAATGAAGGCCTGGACGAGGTCCGGGCTTCCGGAGCGTCCTTCAGCATCGCGGCGTTCGGCAATGTCGAGAACCTCACCGGCACCTCCGGCTCGGGCCAGTCTCTCACCGGCAACGCCCTCGACAACCGGCTCGCCGGCGGGAGCGGTGCCGACTCGATGGCGGGCGGCGCGGGCAACGACACTTACATTGTCGACAATGCGGCCGACGCAGTGAACGAGACCGTCGGGCAGGGCACCGACACCGTCGAGAGCAGCGTCACCTATGCTCTGGGAGCTGAGGTCGAGAATCTGGTCCTGACGGGTTCCTCGGGAATCGGCGGCACCGGCAATGCGCTCGGGAACACGATCACCGGCAATGCCGCCGCGAACCTTCTCGACGGCGGAGCGGGGAACGATTCCCTGGCCGGCGGCCTCGGCGACGATATCTATCTGGTAGACAGCGGCGGCGATGTGGTCGTCGAGGCCGCGGGGGCCGGAACCGACACGGTCCGAGCCTCGGCGAGCTATACGCTCGGCACCGAAGTGGAGAATCTGGTTCTCACCGGAAACGATGCAATTTCCGGTACGGGTAATGCGCTTGCCAACGGCCTGACCGGGAACGGCGGCAACAACAGCCTCTCGGGCGGCGGCGGTAACGATCAGCTGGCTGGCGGCGCCGGAGACGACGCGCTGTTCGGCGGAGCGGGCAATGACAACCTGATCGGGAATTCAGGCGTGGATACGGCCGTCTATGACGGCCTTCGGAGCGACTATGAGGTGCTCGCCATTGCCGGCGGGGCCTTCCAGGTGCGGGATTTGCGGGCGGGATCTCCCAACGGCACCGACGTGGTGGCGGCGAGCGTCGAGAAGCTCCAGTTCGCCGATCAGGTCGTCCAGCTCGGCACCCCGGGAATGAATTTGGTCGGTACGGACAATCCGGAGACGCTGACCGGCGGTACCGGCAACGACTATATCGAGGGCAATGGCGGCAACGATACGCTGAACGGTCTCGGCGGCGCGGACGAACTCGTCGGCGGCGCGGGCAATGACACGCTGGACGGGGGCGCCGGCGACGACAGCATGAGCGGCGGCCTCGGCAACGACCTCTACAAGGTGGACAGCGCCGGCGACACGGTTCTCGAGAATGCCGGCGAAGGCACGGACACGGTCCAGTCCTCCGTGGCCTTCACGCTCGGCGCCAATGTTGAGGGGCTCAACCTGACCGGCTCGGCCAACCTGAATGCCACCGGCAACGAGCTCGCCAACACTCTCAACGGTAACAGCGGCGCCAACGTGCTGAACGGCATGGCGGGCGCCGACGTGATGGCCGGCGGCCTCGGCGACGACACCTATGTGGTCGACCATAGCGGTGACAAGGCCAATGAGGCTGCCGGCGGCGGCAACGATATCGTCCTCTCCTCGGTGTCCTTCACCTTAGGCGTGGAGGTGGAACGCCTGACCCTCACCGGAACCGCCAACATCACCGGCGTCGGCAACGCCTTGAACAACGTGCTGGTCGGCAATTCCGGCAACAACACACTGTCGGGCGGCGCGGGCGCGGATTCGATGAGCGGCGGGCTCGGCAACGACATCTACATCGTCGACCATGCAGGCGACGTGGTCACCGAAGGCTCCGGCGGCGGCACCGACCGGGTCGACTCGGCGATCGCCTACACGCTGGGCGCGGCGCTCGAGAACCTCACCCTGACCGGCTCCGCGGCGGTGAACGGCACGGGCAACGCCCTCGACAATGTCATTGTCGGAAATGCGGCCGCCAACGTCCTGACCGGCAATGCCGGCAACGACACGCTGAACGGCGGCCTGGGTGCGGACAACATGGCCGGCGGCCTCGGCAACGACACCTATGTCGTCGATGAAGCCGGCGACGTCGTCAGCGAAGCATCCGGAGCGGGCACGGACACCGTCCAGAGCGTCATCACCTACACGCTGGGGGCGAATTTCGAAGTTCTCACCCTCACCGGCCTCGCCAATCTGAACGGCACCGGCAATGCGCTGGCCAATAATCTGAACGGCAACAGCGGTGCCAACATCCTCGATGGCGGCGCGGGCGCCGACCTGATGTTCGGCGGTGCCGGCGACGACACCTATATCGTCTCCGACCTCGGCGACCGTGCCACGGAAGTGAGCGCGGCCGGCGGGTTCGATACGGTGATGAGTGCGATCTCCTTCTACATGACGTCCAACGTCGAGAAGATCGTGCTGACCGGCACCGGCGCCACCACTGCGGTCGGCAACGAACTCGGCAACGTCATGATCGGCAATAGCGGCAACAACAGCTTCTATGGGGGGCTCGGCAACGACACGATGACGGGCGGCCTCGGCAACGACACTTACTATGTCGAGCAGGCCGGCGACGTCGTGAACGAGAATGCCGGCGAAGGCACCGACACGATCGTGACGACGCTGAGCTACACGCTGGCCGCAACGCTCGAGAACCTGACCCTGACCGGCGCCGCGGCTCTCAACGGCACCGGCAATGACCAGAACAACGTCATCACCGGCAATTCGGGCGCCAACACGCTGACCGGCGGCATCGGCAACGACACCCTCATCGGCGGGCTCGGCAACGACACGCTGGTGGGCGGGGTCGGTAACGACACCTACGTCATCGACGGCGGGGACACCCTAACCGAGGCGGCGGGCGAAGGCACCGACACCGTCCAGGCCGGGATCAGCTACACTTTGCTTACTAACTTCGAAGTGCTGACCCTCACCGGAACGGCCAACATCAACGGCACCGGCAACTCGGCCGACAACAGCCTCAACGGCAACGCGGGCAACAACGTCCTCAATGGGGGCGCAGGCGCCGATCAGATGTTCGGCGGGCTGGGGAACGACACCTACATCGTCGACAATGCGGCCGACAAAGCTGTCGAGACCAGCGCGGTGGGCGGCACCGATGAGGTAAAGAGCTCGGTCAGCTTCACCATCGGCGCCAATGTGGAGAATCTAACCCTCACCGGCTCCGCGGCGGTGAACGGGTTCGGCAACACCTTGGCGAACCTCATCACCGGCAATTCGGCCAATAACAGCCTTGCCGGCGGCGCGGGTGCCGACACGCTCGACGGCAAGGGGGGCACCGACAGCTTCCTCTACACCAGCACCTCGGACTCGACCTCGGCGGCGATGGACCACATCCTCGGCTTCACCGCCGGCGAGAAGATCGACCTCTCGGGCATCGACGCGAGCACCACTGTGGCGGGCAACAACGCCTTCTCCTTCGTAGGCGCGGCGGCGTTCACCCACACGGCCGGCGAGCTTCGCGCCTATCAGTCGGGTTCGGAATGGTTCGTCGAGGCCGACACCGACGGCGACGGGTCCGCCAATCTCGCCATCTCGGTGGTGTCGGACCATGCGCTAGTGGCCGGAGACTTCGTCTTCTGAGCGGGCGCTGCTCGCTTCTTGACCCACAACTTTCAGGATGTCCGTCAGGGGCCGCCGCTGACCCAGCATTCGCGCGCCCCCCGCATCGGGGGCACCGCTCCAGTTTCGCCTTTCGCCCTGCCGGATGGCGCGAGTGGGCGCCGCGCCAATGGCCGACCACGCCGCGTCATGCGGCGGGAGAGGAAATTCGTATGCCTCCCGCGTCAGATCCGTTCCTATCCCCGCATCACCCGGCCTCATATCCCGGCTAAGCCGGGGCTCATCTCCACCCTTCGCTGCCGCCGAAATGGGACAGATACCACGCAAACCCCGGTTCGTGCCCTAAATAGGGGATGACGGCCCTTGTCGAAGGACCCAAGCTCAGCCCGTTGGGGTAGGGGCCGAATCGGCCGTGTGCCCGTCGAGATGGGGGTCGCGGCGAATGTCTGTTTTCACCGGCTATTCGGGCGGGGCGGGCTCGCTCGTCGACGCTTTGCTCGGTCCGCAGGCCGGCCTGCAGATCGTCCCCGGGTCCGTGGTCTACTCCGGAGCCTCGGGTGCCGTTTCCTATTATGACGGCTCGATCGCGCAGCTCGGAATGGCTGCGGGCATCTTGCTGACGACCGGAGACGGGACTCCGCAGACCAGCAACACCGCTTCAAACTATGGGGTGTCGAACGGTACCGCCGGCGACGCGCAGCTGACCGCGGCGGTGCAGGCGGCGTTCAGTCAGGCCGGGGCCACCTATGACGCCGCCTCGCTGAGCTTCTCGTTCACGGTCACGGATCCCGCCACTCGCTACATCAGCTTCAACGTGGTCTTCGGCTCCGATGAATATCCGGAATATTCGGACGCGATCGTCGATATTGCAGGGGTCTTCGTAAACGGCGTCAACGTGGCCCTGTTCAACGCCGACCCGTCGCGGCCGCTGAGCGTGCTGAAGAAGAACGAGGTCGATGGCGGCTTTGCAGCGAACCAGAATGTCGGGATCGAGTATGACGGCCTGAGCAAGGTCCTCACCATCGTCGCGCCCGTCGTCGCCGGCGTGAACACCATCAAGATCGCGATCGCGGACACCAACGACAGCATCCTAGACTCCGGCATATTCATCGCCGGGCTACGCGCGCTCAATATCTCGGGATGCGACCTCAGCGGCATCTACAAGAGCGTCGTGGACGAGGATCATGGGGTCAACGGAGCCGAGGCCAGGGTGGGCCTGGACTCGATCGCGGCGCGCACCTTCTACGAATTGACCGCGGTGGGCGGGAGCGGAGGGAATGGCGGCCAGTTCGG
>VBAE01000261.1 GCA_005882415.1 Alphaproteobacteria bacterium
GTTTCGCCGGAAAGCGGAGGCGCCTTGAGTTTCGCCGCCGCACTTGCCAACGAGGCGGCCATGCCAGCCCTTAGCCTTCCGCCGCCGCTCCCCGCCGATGCGGCGCTGTTCCTCGATTTCGACGGGACTTTGGTGGAGCTGGCCCATGCGCCGGACGCGATCGCGGTGCCCGAGTCGCTGCGGCCGCTGCTCGACCGGCTGGCGGAGAGATTGGGCGGGCGGCTGGCCGTGGTGAGCGGGCGTTCGCTCGGCGATCTCGACCGGCATTTGGGCTCGGGGCTGCCGGTGTCGGGGTCCCATGGGCTGGAGATCAGGCATTCGGACGGCCGTTTTTCCGCGCCTTCGCCGCCCTCTGGGTTGGCTTCGGCGAGGGCGGCTGTGGACGCCTTCGCGCAGGCGACGCCGGGGCTGCTGGCCGAGGACAAGCCGGCGAGCATCGCGCTCCATTTCCGGGGCGCTCCCGGGCGGGAAGGGGAGGTGCAGGATTTCGCTGCCCGGCTGGCCGAGGAGACGGGGCTAAAGCTGCAGCAGGGGAAGATGGTGGTCGAGCTCCGCCCGGCCGGAGCGGACAAGGGCGACGCGCTTCGGGCGATGATGAGGGAACCGCAGTTCGCCGGCGCGCGTCCTTGGTTCGTGGGAGACGATCTGACCGACGAACATGCATTCGAAGCCGCGGCGGCGCTGGGCGGGGCGGGGATCCTTGTCGGGCCTGAGCGGGGCACTGCGGCAGGATACCGGCTGGCCGGGGTGGCCGAGGTTGCGCGCTGGCTCGAGGAGGCGGCGCGGGGATGAAGGACCTGTCGCTCTGGCCGATCGGCAATTGCCAGGTGAGCGCCCTGGTCGACCGCGAGGCCGGCTTCGTCTGGGGCTGCGCGCCGCGGGTCGATGGCGATCCCTTGTTCTGCTCGCTGCTCGATCCGAAGGGGGATGGCGGGGCCCGCGGCGAGTGGCGGATTACGGTCGAGAACCAGGCGAAGATCGAGCAATCCTATCTGCGCAATACGCCGATCCTCTCCACCCGCATCACCGACGCCGACGGTGCGGTAGCCGAGATTTTCGATTTCTGCCCGCGCTTCGAGCGGAGCGGGCGGATGTACCGGCCGGTGGGCTGGGTGCGGATCGTCCGGCCGGTGTCGGGGGCGCCGCGGATCAGGGTCTCGCTCAATCCGGCGAGCGGCTGGGGCGCGGAGGATGCCGAGCGGACCAGCGGCACCAACCATGTCCGTTATCTGCTGAAGCCGCAGCCGCTTCGCCTGACCACCGATGCGCCGGTCGGCCATGTGCTGGAAGGCCGCGCCTTCCGGCTGGAGCGGGCGCAGCATTTCTATCTGGGGCCGGACGAGCCGTTCGTCGGCAACGTCTCGCACACGCTGGCCGCCTGGCTGCACCAGACCGCCGACGAGTGGCGCGGCTGGGTCCGCGGGCTGGCGATCCCGCTCGAATGGCAGAGGGCGGTGATCCGGGCGGCGATCACATTGAAGCTCTGCCAGCATGAGGAGACGGGGGCGATCGTCGCGGCGCTCACCACGTCCATCCCGGAGGCAGCGAATTCGGGGCGGAATTGGGACTATCGCTACTGCTGGATCCGCGACGCCTACTACACGGTGCAGGCGCTGAACCGGCTCGGCGCGCTCGACGTGCTGGAGAATTACCTCGGATACCTCCGGAACATCGTCGACGACGCGCAGGGCGGGCATATCCAGCCGCTCTACGCGGTGTCGGGCGAGCCGAAGCTTGAGGAGCGGGAGGCGGAAGGGCTCGCCGGCTATCGCGGGATGGGCCCGGTGCGGATCGGCAATGCCGCCTTCACCCAGATCCAGCACGACGCCTATGGCCAGATCGTCCTTTCCAACGTCCAGGCCTTCATCGACGAGCGGCTGTTCCGTAAGGCGACCGAGGCGGATTTCCAGGCGCTGGAGCGGGTCGGCGAGCGGGCGTGGGAAGTGCACGACCAGCCCGACGCGGGTCTCTGGGAATATCGCACGAGGAGCGCGGTGCACACCTACAGCTCGGTGATGAGCTGGGCGGCCTGCGACCGGCTGGCCAGCGCTGCCGAGGTCCTCGGTCTGCCTGAGCGCGCCGCGCTCTGGCGGGAACGGGCTGAGGCGATCCGGGCGCGGATCGAGGAGGCCGCCTGGTATGCGCCGGAGGAGAGATTCGGGGCGACGTTCGGCGGCGGCGAATTGGACGCGAGCCTGCTCCAGCTCGTCGACATGCGCTTCATCGCCCCCGACGACCCCCGCTTCCGGGCGACGTTCGACGCGGTCGAGAAGGGGCTGCGGCGCGGCGAACATATGCTCCGCTACGCCGCTGAGGACGATTTCGGACTGCCGGAGACCGCGTTCAACTTCTGCACCTTCTGGCTGATCGAGGCGCTCCACCTCGCCGGGCGGGAGGCGGAGGCGCGCGAGCTTTACGAGCATATGCTCGGGCGGCTGACCCCGGCGGGGCTGCTTTCGGAAGACACCGATTTCCAGACCGGGGAGCTGTGGGGGAACTACCCGCAGACCTATTCGCTCGTCGGACTGATCAATTGCGCAGTCCTCCTCTCCCGCCCCTGGAGCGCCGTCCGCTAGATGAGCCGCCTCATCGTCATTTCGAACCGCGTCGCAGCGCCCAAGCCGGAAGGCGAGGGCGGGGCGCAGGGCGGGCTTGCGGTGGCGCTGTCGGCGGCGCTCCGGGAATATCGCGGCCTGTGGTTCGGCTGGTCGGGCAACAAGGCCGACACGTTCACCGGCCATATCGACTTCCAGCGCCACGACGGCGTGACCTCGGCGACGATCGACCTCGAGGAGCAGGACGTCGAGGAATATTATAACGGCTATGCCAATAGGACGCTCTGGCCGCTCTTCCACTATCGGATCGACCTTGCGGAGTATGACCGGAGCTTCGCGGGGGGCTATGAACGGGTCAACCAGCGCTTCGCCGAGACCGTCCAGCCGCTGATCGAGCCGGACGACCTGATCTGGGTCCACGATTATCATCTGATCCCGCTCGGCCGGCAACTCCGCGACCGCGGCGTGCGCAACCGGATGGGCTTCTTCCTGCACATCCCCTGGCCGCCGTCGCGCCTGCTCGTCTCGCTGCCGTTCCACGAGGGGCTGGTGCTGTCGCTGCTGGCGTACGACGTGATCGGATTCCAGACCGAGGAGTGGCTGGAGAGCTTCACCAACTATGTCGAGCGCGAGCTTGGCGGCCATTGCGAGCCGGACGGTACGATCCGGGTCGGCGGCCGCTCGGTCCACGCGGCGGCTTACCCGATCGGGATCGATTACAAGGAATTCTCCGAGGCCGTGGCGAGCCCGGGCGCGGCGACCGCGTTCGAGCGGCTGAAGAAAAGCGCCGACGGGCGGCGGACGATCATCGGCGTAGACCGGCTCGATTATTCCAAGGGGCTGGAGGAGCGCTTCCTCGGTTACCGCCGCTTCCTGGAGGAGCATGACGAGTGCCTGGGGAAGCTCTTCCTGCTCCAGATCGCGCCGCCGTCGAGGGGCGAGGTCCACACTTATGAGGCGATCCGCGAGAGCCTCGACGAGCTCAGCGGCCGGATCAACGGCGAGTTCGCCGAGGTCGACTGGGTGCCCATTCGCTACGTCAACCAGGGCTATGGCCGGGAAGATTTGGCCGGCTTCTACCGGGCGGCCGAGATCGCGCTGATCACGCCCTTGAGGGACGGGATGAACCTCGTCGCCAAGGAATATGTCGCGGCGCAGGACCCGGAGGACCCCGGCGTCCTCATCCTCTCCCGCTTCGCCGGCGCGGCGTTGCAGCTGAAGGACGCGCTGCTGGTCAATCCTTACTCCAAGGAGGACATTTCGGACGCCATCGCCAAGGCGCTCGACATGCCGAAGGAGGAGCGCATCCGCCGCTGGCAGGCGATGAACGCCTGTGTGCGGGACGAGGACGTGGTCTGGTGGCGCCGTAGCTTCGTCGAGGCGCTGGCGGGCTGAGCGACCCTAGAGCGGTGCGTCGCCGAGGAGGAAGCGGGGGCCGGGGCCGGTGGCGGCGGCGCGGTCTTCGGGGTTGTAGAGGGCGCAGCGGTCGAGAGAGAGGCAGCCGCAGCCGATGCAGCCGTCGAGGCGGTCGCGCATTCGTTCGAGCAGGGCGATCCGGGTTTCGAGGCGGTCGCGGATTCGGCGGCTGACCGACTGCCAGTCCTCGCGCGTGGGGGCGCGGCCGAGGGGGAGGCGGGCGAGCTCTTCCTCGATCTCGCCGAGGGTGAGGCCGAGGCGCTGGGCTACCAGGGCGAAGGACAGGCGGCGGATGTCGGAGCGCAGGAAGCGGCGCTGGTTGCCGGCGGTGCGGATGGGCGAGAGCAGGCCCTTCGCCTCGTAGAAGCGGATGGCGGAGACGGAGAGGCCGGTGCGGCGGGCGAGTTCGCCGATGGTGAGTAGCGGGCTCATTTCCCCTCCGTTCGAAATTCCTTGACCTCAACTTAGCTTGAGGTTGCACGACTCGGCAATCGCAGCTCAGCCAAGGGAGAATCGAACGTGCAGGCCCGCCTCGAACATGTGAACTTGACCGTCGCCGACCCGGAGCGAAGCGCGGCTTTGATCGAGCGGCTGTTCGGCTGGGAGGTGCGCTGGGCCGGCCCGTCGATGAACGGCGGCCGCACAATCCACATCGGCAGCGGCAGCCAGTATCTGGCGCTCTACACGCCGGCCGAAAGGGAGGGCGCGCCGGGGCCGTGGGCGAAGGGCGTGCCGCTCAACCATGTCGCCTTCGAGGTGGAGGATCTGGACGCCGTCGAGCGGCGGGTGGAGGCGGCGGGGCTGACCCCGTTCGCGCACGGCGATTACGAGCCGGGGCGCCGCTTCTACTTCTTCGACGAGAATTGCATCGAGTATGAAGTGGTGAGCTACGCGGCGGCGTGACGCCGGACCGTGACGGCCGCGAAATGTAATCGCCCGGGGATCATGCTAATGGCTCGCCTTTGGCGGAGGCGGCGATGAGCGGGTTTGGAGTGATGGCTGCGATGCTGCTCGGATGCGCGACGCCGCCCGCTGTCGATGTCGGAGCCGAATTCCGGCGCGGGATGGAGGCGCTTCACGCCCAGCGGTTCCGGGAGGCGGAGGAGGCGTTCGGCCACGTCCTGGCGGTGGCGCCGAACGATGCCGAGACCCAATATCTGATGGGCTATACGGAGGCGGCTCTCGGTGACCTCAAGGGCGCGCGGAAGCATTATGAACGGGCCGAGAAGAACCACAAGGACCCGGTCCAAGTCTATCGTGAGCTTGGAATCACTTATGCGAAGCTGGGCATGCGGCACGAAGCGGAGGGGCAGCTCGAAATGCTTCGGCTGCTGCGGGACGCTTGCGCCGGCACCTGCTCCCGGGCGGGCTTCATCGCCGGCGCGGTCGACGCGGTGGCCGCTGCGATCGCGGAGCTGGACGGGGTCACGGGGCTCCAGGGCCACCGCTAGCCGGGTGGGGACGTTGCCTGGGCCCGTGCGGGCGGCTTGGCTGTAGTTTCACCCGAAGCACCAAAGGACCAAAGGGACCAAAGAGGCCGAGCGGGCTCGAGGGTCAGCGCGTGCCGAAGAGGCATTTTATTGGAGCGACATGGTCGCTCCCTTCCTTGCCGGCTCTCCTCGTGAGTGCGCTGCCGTCTTCCGTGGCACTGCACCTTTGGTCTCTTTGGTGCTTTGGTGCTTTGGGTGAAACCTGCGCGGCCGGCGTGGCCCGTGCGGCGACTGCCGGACCGCAGGCGCGGTCAGTCCGCTTGCGCGGGCTTCCTGGGGAACTTGCGGCGCAGGCGCTTTACGAGCTCCCCCACAATGATCGCGCCGACGTAGAAGCACAGCCATTTGAGAAAATGGCGGGGCTCCGCCCAAATCGACTCGCCGAGCATGTAGAATATCGCGCCGAGGATCGGGATGCCCACCAACGCGAGGATGAGGGCCAGCGGCCAATCCAGGTTGCTCGGCATGTAGTTCCCCCTCCGCAGAAACCGGGTGCGGCTCCGCTCGTGTCGTTGAATATTCGAAATGCCCGGCTTCGGGAAGTCGGCGGCCAGTCGACCAGTTCTACCGCCATGCATCGCTCATTTCGTGTATGGAGGTGCTGAAATGACCTGGTGTCCATAGGAGGCAACCTCGCGAGACAAAGCCGTCGCCACGGGCCGGATCAGCCTATTCTGCTGCACCCTCGTTCAGGCCGTCGGCCGGCTCGCGTACGGGTTCGAAAGACGACACTTCATCGATCCCGACCTGCCGACGGGCGGGGGAACTATGGACCAGTGCACGACGGTGCTGATTCCCAGACGACTTTCGTCCCAGGCGGCCCGCCTAAACGGCAGGATTGCCCGTATTCAGGGGGTCTTCAGAGCGGACATTGCGCAAGGCGCCGTAATCAACAGCATGTGCAATCCGGCAGGAATCGAGGTGCAAAGCCTCGCGCCCGCGTCCAGAAGCCGCAAATAGAAGCGGCTGCGGCCCGCCGCTGCCTTCACGGACCCGTCAGCCGATCAGTTCCACCGCCATCGCGGTTGCTTCGCCGCCGCCGATGCAGAGGGTGGCGAGGCCGCGTTTGCCGCCGTGCTGTTCGAGGGCGCTGAGCAGGGTGGCGAGGATTCGGGCGCCGGAGGCTCCGATCGGGTGGCCCAGTGCGGTGGCGCCGCCGTGGACGTTCAATTTCTCGCGCGGGATGCCGAGGTCGCGCATCGCGATCATCGCGACGCAGGCGAAGGCTTCGTTGACTTCCCACAGATCGACATCGTCCACCGACCAGCCGGCCTTCTCAAGCGCCTTGCGGACCGCCGGGACGGGGGCGGAGGTGAAGAGGTTGGGCGCCTGGGCGTGGGCGGCGTGGGCGACGATGCGGGCGACGGGCTTCTTGCCGAGACGGTCAGCGACGCTCTGGCGGGTGATGACCAGGGCGGCGGCGCCATCGCTGATCGACGACGCGTTGGCGGCGGTGATGGTGCCGTCCTTGGCGAAAGCGGGTCTGAGGCCGGGGATCTTGTCCGGGTTGGACTTGCCCGGCTGCTCGTCGCAGGTGACAATCTCCTCGCCCTTGCGGGTCTTGACGGTGACCGGGGTGGTTTCACGGTCGAAGGCGCCCGACCGGATCGCCTGGGTGGCGCGGCGAAGCGACTCGATGGCGTAATCGTCCTGGTTGGCGCGGGTGAATTGATATTCGCGCGCCGCGTCCTCGGCGAAGGTGCCCATCGCCCGGCCCGCGTCATAGGCGTCCTCGAGGCCGTCGAGCATCATATGGTCGTAGACGGTGTCGTGGCCGATGCGCGCGCCGGAGCGGTGCTTCTTCATGAGGTAGGGGGAGTTCGACATCGACTCCATGCCGCCGGCGACGATCAGGTCGGCCGAGCCGCTGGCGATCATGTCGTGGGCGAACATCGCCGCCTGCATGCCCGATCCGCAGACCTTGTTGATCGTGGTCGCCTCGACCGACTTCGGGAGGCCGGCGCCGAGCGCAGCCTGCCGCCCCGGCGCCTGGCCTAAGCCGGCGGGGAGGACGCAGCCCATGAAGATCTTGTCGACCTGCTCCCCCTCGATCCCGGCGCGCTCGACCGCCGCCCTCACCGCAGTGGCTCCGAGCTCGGTCGCGCTGGCGCCTGCGAGGGCGCCCTGGAAGCTCCCCATCGGGGTCCGGGCGTAAGAGAGGATGACGATGGGGTCGGGGTTCATGGATACGCTCCGGCAAGGACGGGGATGTCGGGACGCACATAGTCGCGGGGCCCGCCTTGTTCAAACGCGGAGGGCTCTGCTAGGGTCCGGGCAAAGAGGAGAGGTTAATGTCCGACTTCGGACTGGACTTTGCGCTTGGCGAGATGGCGGACACGATCCGCGACACGACCCAGCGCTTCGCGGCGGACAAGATCGCCCCGCTCGCCTTCCGGATCGACGCCGAGGACTGGTTTCCACGGGAGCTGTGGCCCGAAATGGGCGAGCTCGGCCTCCACGGCATCACGGTCGAGGAGGAATATGGCGGGCTCGGCCTCGGCTATCTGGAGCACGTCATCGCCCAGGAGGAAGTGGCGCGGGCGTCGGCCTCGATCGGGCTCAGCTACGGCGCCCATTCGAACCTCTGCGTCAACCAGCTCCGCCGCTGGGCGAACCCGGAGCAGAAGGCGAAGTATCTGCCCAAGCTGATCTCGGGCGAGCATGTCGGCAGCCTCGCCATGTCGGAAGCGGGGGCGGGGTCCGACGTCGTGTCGATGAAGCTCCGCGCCGACAAGGTGGACGGCGGCTACCGCCTCAACGGTACCAAATTCTGGATCACCAACGCCCATTATGCCGACACCCTCGTCGTCTACGCCAAGACGGGGGAGGGGAGCCGCGGCATCACCACCTTCATCATCGAAAAGGACATGGCGGGCTTCAGCCTGGGCCAGAAGCTCGACAAGATGGGGATGCGCGGCTCGCCGACCGGGGAGCTTGTGTTCGACGACTGCTTCGTGCCGGACGAGAATGTCATGGGACCGCTGAACGGCGGGGTCGGAGTGCTGATGTCCGGCCTCGATTATGAGCGCACCGTGCTCGCCGGGATCCAGCTCGGAATCATGCAGGCGTGCCTCGACGTGGTCCTCCCTTATGTGCGGGAGCGCAAGCAGTTCGGCCAGCCGATCGGCGCCTTCCAGCTGATGCAGGCCAAGGTCGCCGACATGTACGTGGCGCTGAACTCGGCCCGGGCCTATGTCTATGCGGTGGCGCGGGCATGCGACGCCGGGCGGACCACCCGCTTCGATGCCGCCGGCGCGATCCTGCTTGCGTCCGAAAACGCCGTGAAGGTCGCGCTGGAGGCGATCCAGGCGCTTGGCGGCGCGGGCTATACCAAGGACTGGCCGGTCGAGCGTTTCCTGCGCGACGCCAAGCTGCTCGACATCGGCGCGGGGACGAACGAAATCCGGCGGATGCTGATCGGGCGCGAGCTGATCGGGGCGGGCTGAGGCGCCGAGCGCAGCGTGACGATTGCGCAGCAAGGGTCACGCTGCGCGAAGAGACGCCGAAGCTCGGGCGGCCTGCCGCACAGCGGACAGGACCGACGGCGCGGATTTACTCCGCGACGCCTCCGGCGTTTGAATTCAACCTCCCGGCCGTCGCTCGAGTAAATCGCGTGACGTCAGTCCTCGCCTTGCGAGGCTGGCCGGCTTTCGCCGTCTCTTCGCGCTGTTCCGGCGACGCTCCGCGTCGGCGTCACAGCGCTCGGCGGCTCAAGCTCACCACACCTTCACCCTTTTCTCCGGCGCCAGGAACAGCTTCTGCTCCGGCTTCACCGCGAAGGCTGCATACCAGGGGTCGAGGTTTCTCACCGTGAGCGCCCGGAACTGGCCCGGCGCGTGGCCGTCGGTGAGGACGCGCTGGCGAAGCGTCTCGGGACGCATCTTGCTCGCCCAGGCCTGGCCGTAGGCGATGAAGAATCGCTGGTCGCCGGTGAAGCCCTCGAGCACCGGGGCCTCCTTCCCGCCCAGGGAGGACCGGTAGGCGTCGTAGGCGGCGGCGAGGCCGGCGACGTCGGCGATGTTCTCGCCAAGCGTCAGCTTGCCGTTGACGTGAAGGCCGGGCAGCGCCTCATAGGCGTCATATTGGGCGGCGAGCGCCGCTCCGGCCTGCTGGAAGCGGGCGAAGTCGGCCGGGGTCCACCAGTTCCGGAGACGCCCGGTCGAATCGAACAGGGCTCCGTTATTGTCGAAGCTGTGGCTGATCTCATGGCCGATCACCGAGCCGATCGCCCCATAGTTGAACGCCGCGTCCGCTTGGGGGTCGAAGAAGGGCCGCTGCAGGATCGCCGCCGGGAAGTTGAGCGCGTTCTGGACCGGCAGGTTGACGGCGTTGACGAGCTGCGGGGGCATCCACCATTCGCTGCGATCCATCGGCTTGCCGATCTTGGCAATCTGGTGGCGATATTCGGCGAGCTCGGCGTTCTTCTTGTTCGCATAGGCGTTGTCGGCGCTGATCTGCAGCGCGGAATAATCGCGCCACTGGTCGGGATAGCCGACCCCCACGACGATTGACTGGACCTTCTTCAGCGCCTCCTGCTTGGTCGAGGGCGCCATCCAGTCGATCGCCTGCACCCGGCGGGCGAAGGCGGCTTTGATGTTTTCAACCATGCGCTGGACCTCGGCCTTGGCGGAGGCGGGGAAATATTTGTCGACATAGGCCTTGCCGACCGCGTCCTGGAGCCCGTTGCTGACCGCGTTCAGGGCGAGCTGGTCGCGCGGCCGCTGCTGGGGCGTTCCGGAGAGCGCCGTCCCGTAGAAGGCGAAGCTGGCGTCGCGGATCGGCTTGGGCAGGACGCTCGCCTGCTGGTTCAAGGTGTGGAAGGCGAGCCATTCCTTCCAGCTCTGGAGCGGCTCGGAGGCGACCAGGGCCGACAGCTTGGGGATGGCGCCGGCGTGATAGGCCTCGAACTTCCGCGCGTTGCCGAGCTGCGCCGCGCCGAGCAGGGCGGCCCAGTCGATGCCCGGGGCCTTCGCCTCGAGGTCGGCGCGGCTCCACACCTGGGCGCCCTTGGCGAAGTCCTCGCTCTCCTCGCGAGTCGCGTGGGCGCGGGCGATCTTGGTCTCGAGGTCGAGGATGCGCTTGGCCGCACCGTCAGGATCGGCAAGGCCCGCCGCCTTCATGACCGTGGCGATATAGGCGCGATACTGGTCGCGCAGCCCCGCCATCTTCGAGTCGCCGCCAAGATAATATTCGCGCTCGGGAAGGCCGATTCCCCCCTGCATCAGATAGGGCAGGGTCTCTCCCGGCGTGGCGAGGCCCTGGGTGACGAACACCCCGAAAAGATTCTCGGTTTGGAAATTGGTGGCGTTGAGCGGATCGGTGTCGGCTCGGATCGTTCCGCCGATCGCGGCGCTGAGCTGCCTCTTGTCGGCGATCGCCGCGATCGCGTCGAGGTCCGCCTTGGCTGGAGCGATCCCGGCGCGGTCGATGGCGTCGGTGTTGAGATAGGCGTTGTAGTAGTTGGCGATCAGCGCCTCGTTGCTGCCCGCCGCGGGGTTCGACTTCAGGATTCCGTCGAGGAGTTCGCGGGTCTGCCGCTCCCGCTCCTGATCGGCGATGAAGAAGGCGCCGATGCCGGAGCGGTCCTGCGGGATGGCCGTGTTCTTCACCCAGCCGCCGTTGGTGTAGGCGAAGAAATCGTCGCCCGGCGCCACCGCTTTGTCCATCGACGCAACGGCGATGCCGCCGGCCGTTCCCGGACTCTGCGCTTCGCCGCTCTGATTTCCGGCGCCCGGTCCGCCCGGGGAGCAGGCGGCGGTGGCGAGGAGCAAAGCGAGCAGGATGGAGCGATTCATCGGGAAGCCTTTCGAAACCGGGATCAAGGCCGACTAGTGGCACTTTGAGCGGCGCGCCAGCGCTTCCCAACCCGGCGCTCAGCCGTTAGTCAGCCTTGCCATGACGGGAGCCGAGCAAATGAGCAAAAGCGGGACAGGCCGCCGGGCGATGCGGACCGCATGAGCAAGGCTTTGATCGACGCGCTCGAATGGTACGGCTCCATCGCCGGAGCTGTCGCGGCGCTGATCGTGTCGCTCGACCTCGGCCGACGGGCGACCGGCTGGGCCTTCGTGATCTTCTGCACCTCGTCCGTCGCGCTCGTCACCTGGGGCTTCGTGTCGGACAAGGCGCAAGGGATCGGGACCCAGAATATCATCCTGTTCGTCATCAACGTGATCGGGGTGTACCGCTATTTGATCCGAAAGAAGCCGGTGCATGCGGAGGCGAGGCCGGCATGAGCGTAATCGTTTCAAAAACAGACGACGGGTCAGAGACTTACCGCACTTATGCTGCGCACAATCGCGCGCTTGCCGAGGAGCTTCGCGGGCGGGTTTCGACCGCCGCACAGGGCGGACCGGAGAAACATCGCGAGCGCCACGTTTCGCGCGGCAAATTGCTTCCGCGCGACCGGGTGACCCGGCTGCTCGACCCGGGCTCGCCTCTGCTCGAAATCGGCCAGCTCGCCGCCAACGGCATGTATGGCGACGAGGCGCCGGGCGCGGGGATGATCGCCGGGGTTGGCCGCGTGTCGGGGCGCGAGTGTATGATCGTCGCCAACGATCCGACGGTGAAGGGCGGCGCCTATTTCCCGCTCACCGTGAAGAAGCATCTGCGTGCGCAGGAGATCCGACAGGGAGCATTTCGGCCGCATCTTCTACAACCAGGCGCAGATGTCTTCGGAAGGCATCGCCCAGATCGCCTGCGTGATGGGGAGCTGCACCGCGGGCGGCGCGTACGTTCCCGCGATGTCGGACGAGACCGTGATCGTGCGGGGGCAGGGCACGATCTTCCTCGGCGGCCCGCCTTTGGTGAAGGCGGCGACCGGGGAGGTGATCAGCGCCGAGGATCTCGGCGGCGGCGATCTCCATGCGCGCAAATCGGGCGTCGTCGACCATCTCGCCGACAATGACGAACATGCGCTTTCCATCGTCCGCTCGATCGTCGCCCGGCTGAACACGGTCAAGGGCGCCGACCTCGACATCGCCGAGCCGGTTGCGCCGAAGCTCGATCCGGAGGATCTGTACGGCATCGTCCCCGACGACGTCCGCACCCCCTATGACGTGCACGAGGTGATCGGGCGGATCGTCGACGGGTCGGAATTCCACGAGTTCAAGGCGCTCTACGGGACCACCCTGGTCTGCGGCTTCGCGCGCATCTGGGGGATGCCGGTCGCGATCCTGGCGAATAACGGCATCCTCTTCTCGGAGAGCGCTCTGAAAGGCGCCCATTTCGTCGAGCTCGCCTGCCAGCGGAGGACGCCCTTGCTGTTCCTCCAGAACATCTCGGGCTTCATGGTCGGCGGCAAATATGAGGCGGGCGGAATCGCCAAGGACGGCGCCAAGCTGGTCACGGCAGTGGCGACGGCGCAGGTGCCTAAGGTCACGGTGCTGATCGGCGGCAGCTTCGGGGCGGGAAATTACGGCATGAACGGGCGGGCATACGGGCCGCGCTTCCTGTTTACCTGGCCGAACTCAAGGATCAGCGTGATGGGCGGGGAGCAGGCGGCGAGCGTGCTGGCGACCGTGCACAAGGACGCCGAGCGGTGGACGCCGGAAGAGGCCGAAGCGTTCAAGGCCCCGATCCGCCAGCGCTACGAAGACGAGGGGAACCCGTACTACGCGACGGCGCGTCTGTGGGATGACGGCATCATCGACCCGGTCCAGACGCGCGACGTACTCGGCCTGGCGTTCAGCGCCTGCCTGAATGCGCCAATCCCGGAGCGCGCGCAGTTCGGGCTGTTCCGGATGTGATGGTGGAGGGCGGTCCATCAGCTCCTCCCCGGAACGGGGAGGGGGACCAGGCGAAGCCTGGTGGAGGGGCCGGTGCACAGGCGCCGGCATCCAATCGGCCCCACCACCACCCGCCTGCGGCGGGCGGTCCCCCTCCCCGTTCCGGGGAGGAGCGAGGGCGCCGCGTCCGCCACAGGACGGTCGGTGCCCCTCCGCGCACCGTGGCCATGGCCCGTCGCCTGCGCAAGGACATGAGCCCGGCCGAGCGGCTCCTGTGGTGGGCGCTGAAGCAGCAGCCAGGCGGCTACCGCTTTCGCAAGCAATGCCCGCAAGGACCCTATTCGCTGGACTTTGCCTGTCTGTCGGCGAGGCTCGGGATCGAGGTTGACGGCGAGGCGCATAATCGCGGCGACCGGCCGGAGCGCGATGCGCGGCGGGATGCTTACCTGGAGAGATGCGGGTTCAAGGTGATGCGGATTCCGGCGGCGGACGTGTTCGGCAATTTGGAGG
>VBAE01000262.1:0-7549 GCA_005882415.1 Alphaproteobacteria bacterium
ACCTTAACGGGATCGGACTGGTCAAGACGATCAAGGCCGAGCTGCCCGATACGCACGTCGTCGTCTTCACGATCTGCAAGTGCGAGGAGCTGATCGTGGCGGCGATGCGCGCCGGCGCGAGCGGCTATGTCGTCAAAGCCGACTCGGGCAGCGACCTCCTCTCCACCCTCCAGAGCCTCTCAGCCGCCTAACAGGCAGCTCCCGCAGGGCTTATCCCGTCCCGTTTCGGGACTTTCCCC
This sequence comes from Alphaproteobacteria bacterium, assembly GCA_005882415.1. Classification (GTDB taxonomy): domain Bacteria; phylum Pseudomonadota; class Alphaproteobacteria; order Sphingomonadales; family Sphingomonadaceae; genus Allosphingosinicella. The sequence continues at coordinate 240 of VBAE01000262.1, forward strand.
GATGCCGCCGCACAGGCGGACACCCGACAAGACAAGGCTTCGATCCGCCGAACGGGGGGCAGCCGCTTCACGTGGGTCTTTGAAGGGGGAGCGATGCACTCGCTGGCCGCACTCATCCGCAATCCGCGCCGGGCCTCACCCGGCGGGTGCAGGCATATGTGCGCGGCGCTCCTCCTCCTCATCGCAGCAACGATCCCCCTCACCCCGGCAGCGGCGCAGATCACCGCCTACGCCCCCGGCGAGGGCAATCCGAACAACATCCAGCTCCCGATCGACGTCATCGCCTCGGTCGGCGGCCGCTGCGGCTTCGCGGTGAGCGGCGCCCCGTCCGGAAGCTTCGACCAGCGCAATTTCGACGTTACCGGCTTCACCCACGATTTCCTCTTCTCATTGAATTGCACCGGCCCCGCGCGGGTCGGCGTGGTGTCGAGCAATGGCGGCCTCAAGACGTCCGGCGCGGTCCCCGCGGGCTATTCCGCGGTCGCGCCCTACAACGTCTCGCTTCACCTGGTCAGCAACACCGCTGCGGTGGCCGACGGGACCTGCGCCGTCGCGACCCTGATCGCCGGCACCGGCACCTGCGCTGCCTTCCTCGGCCCGGCCAGCTCCACCCAGGGGCTGCGCATCTCCGCGCCCTCCACCAACCAGACGGGGTCGTACCTCCGGGTCGTCGCCGCCGCCTACAACCAGGTGACGGGGCCCACCCTCGTAGCCGGGGAATATGCCGATACGCTCACCATCACTTTGAGCGCAGCACCCTAGTTACAGTTTCGTTTTTCGTCATCGGGCCGGGCAGTCCGGCAAAGCAAGGAGCAAGAGATGAACAAGGTCCTCCTCACCGCTTTGGCCGCCGCTTCGGCGCTCGCCATCGCAAGCCCCGCGGCCGCGCAGACGGCAACGGGAGTGGTCAACATCACCGGCAATGTCGACAGCAAGTGCATCGTCATCGCCCCCGGCACGCCGACCGGCGGCAACGCCTTCGGCGGCACGGTAAGCCTCGGCAACCTCGCCCAGGCCAACGGCACGCTCGAGTCGACCGCGACTCTGGAGAGCCGCTTCGCGGCGGCCGGCGCGGCCAATCTCGAATATCGGGTGGTCTGCACCGCGGCGAGCACCAAGATCTCGGTCGATGCCGACCCGATCACCACCGCGGCCGCGTCGACCACCGGCTATTCGAACACCGTCCAGTACCAGGCGAACGTCGCGGTGCTGCTCGCCAATTCGACGCCCACCCCGCTGGTCAACGATTCGCTGGCCGTGGCCGCGACCGAGACGACCTATCCCGATCGCCTCAAGGCCTCGGTGAACAACATCATCGTTACGGCGAGCAACTTCCGGAGCGCGGCGGCCACCGACGTCATGCTCGCCGGCGCCTACACCGGCAAGATCACCATCATCGTTACGCCGACGGCGTAATCCTTTTAACTTTTCCTTGGGAGTCAACGACATGAAGAAGCTTCTCATAGCGGGTATCTGCACCGTCGCGTTTGGCACGGCCACCCCGGCCTTCGCCCAGGTGACCGGAACGGTGGACGTCACCGGCACCGTCACCGACCGCTGCCAGTTCACCAGCAACGGCAACGCCCTCATTAACCTCGGCGAGATTTCCGGAACCGACGGCAAGCTCGACACGGCGATCGTCGATGCCGGCCAGGCGACCCTGCAGGGCTGGTGCAACGGCGCCGCCGCGACGATCGGAGTCGAGGCCCATCCGCTGCTCAACCCCGCGGCCGGAGCGACGGGCTTCGACACGCGCGTCGACTATAAGGCGATCGCCACCGCGGGGACCGCCGCGCCCACCGACCTTACCACCGACGCCGGGGCCGGCACGCCCGTCCTGCTCGGCCTGTTCAACGGAAACATCGTCGTCGACATCGACAACTCCTCCTCGCCCACCAGCGGCCTGATGGTCGCGGGCGACTATGTCGGAAGCATCGTCGTCACCCTGACGCCCAATGTCAGCTTCGGCGCGCCGGCCTAGGCGGGCGACAAGGCCCGGGGCGGATCGCGTCCCGGGCCTTCCTCGAACGGAAGGGAGCATGATGAGGCCGGCCTGTCTTGCGATTGCATTGCTGATGTCGGCTTCGGCCGGCAGCGCGGGCGCGCAAGCGGCGAAGACCGGCGACGTCCCGGTCAGCGCCAATGTCGACGGAGTCTGCCGGCTCGGCCCACCGTCGCGCCCTTCGGTCAATTTCGGCGACATCGCCGCGCACTCGGGCGCAAGGGTCGGGCGCCTCGCCGCCCTCCTCGAAGTGACCGTCGACCTCCCCCATTCCTACTGCAATTTCGGCGGCACCAAGGTGACGATCCGAGCCGAGGCGCTGGTCAGCCCAGACGTCTCCGAGCTCCCGCCGGGCTTCGCCCGCGCGGTCAACTATACGTCGACCGTAACCACCTGGGCGACGACCGCGCCGCTGATCACCACCTCTGCAAGCGCCGACGGCGCCTCTCCGGTCGCGGAAGGATCGGGCGGCACCGAGCCGGCGGCCAAGCTCACCGATCTCACCCTCGCTCTGTCCGGCTTCAACGTGCCGTCCGACGCGAGGCTGATGGCCGGCAATTATCACGGCCAGATCACCATCACATTGGGCCCGGCAGTAACCGACGCGCCGGAAGGAGAATGACAATGAAGTTCGTCAGCTTAGGCCTTACGGCCCTCCTCGCCGCCGCCTCCGGCGCCGCTTCGGCGCAATCTTCCTCGGGCCTTCCGACTCCCTTCTCGGTGATCGGCAACGTGCCCGTCCTCTGCACCGCGGGAACGCTCACCGAAGACAATGGCGTGTTCGCGGTCGGCGTTCTGGTCGATCTCTCCACCGGCCTCCTCCGCCACGACCTGTCGGCGCCGCCCAAGGTGCTCCACGGCACCTTCTGCACGTCGCGAAGCACGATCACGATCGAGGCGACCGCTCTGATCGCGCAGGCCTCCACCGGCACTCCGCCGGCGGGCTTCTCGAACAGCGTCGACTTCACCGCCAAGGCCGAGGGTTGGACCCCGAGCCCGGCCGTCTTCACCACCAGCGCCGCGACCAATCCGAACGCCGTGCAGACCCGCGACACCGGCTTCACCGGCGACATTACGGTCAGCATCGGCGATTTCACCACCGTCGGCGGGCCGGGTCTGAGGCTGGTCGAGGATCCGCTCTACCAGGGCGCGGTCGTCGTCACCCTCGCGGCTGCGAACTAGGGCATGACGCTTCGCCTCCTTCTCCTTCTCGGCGCGGGCGCATTGCCGGCGGCGGCGGGGGCGCAGGTGGCGCCGGTGACCCGCTCCGTCCCCGTGACCGCGAGCGCTCCGCCGGTCTGCGCGATCCGGGAGCCGATCGTCGCGGCGGGCGGCCAGATCAATTTCCGGGGCTTGAACGGCAACACGCTCCAGATCGATCATCTCGTCGATCCGCACACCCTCGCCGCCGCCGCGGCCTCGGTGAACATCACCTTCGACGCGGTCTGCAACTATCCGCACCGCCTGATCCTCGAAGCGCAGAATAACGGCCTCTGGCAGACGTCGCAGCGGCCCCCGGACGCGCCGCCCGGCTTCGCTTATGCGGTGCCTTACACGGCGACGATCGACTGGGGCGTGGAACATGGCCGGCTCGAGGCCGACGCCAAGGTCCGGCGGATCGCCGACCGCTCGATCCTCGTCGACCATCCGACCAGCGGCGAGATCACCATTCGGCTCGAGATCGACGCCGGCGCCTCCAACACCCAGGCCAATGCGCCGCTGCTCGCCGGATCCTATGGCGACACCCTCCGCATCACGCTGGAGCCGCAATGACGGTCCGGCGCGCCCTCCTCCCCCTCCTCCTGCTCGCGCCGTCCGCGCTTGCCGCCCAGACTCCTCAGAGCGGCCAGGGCAGGCTCGAGATCGTCGGCGACGCGCCCGGCGCCTGCGTCGTCATCGGCCCGGCCACCGCCGGACCCGCGACCAATGCCAGCTACGCCGCGGAAGGGCCGTCGAGCGGACAGCTCCGGATCACCCAGATGGTCACCGCCCCCGACTCGGTGTCGCGGGGCGCGACCGCCGAGTTCGCCCTCACCGTCATCTGCAATTCGCCGCACCAGCTTGTGCTGAGGAGCGAAAAGGGCGGGATGCGGCTGGACGGCGGAGGCGCGAAGGCGGCCTCAGGCCCGTTCGCCTCGGTCCTGCCGTACGAGATGCGGGCTAGCTGGCTCGGCGAGGAGGGCTCGGCGGCCAGCGACGCGGGGGGGCCGCTAGTCATGCGATCGAACCGAAGCGGCGCCGGGCAGCTCTCGCTGGCCGTCGTCGTGCCGCAGGGGGTGCGGCTGCTTGCGGGCGACTATCGCGACTCCGTGATCCTGGAGTTCCGGGCCGCGGACTGATCCTGAAAAAAGGAAAATGGGGGGTGCAAAGGTGAGGAACACGATCAGAAAATGGCTCTTGCGGATCGCTGCCTTCGCGGCGGCGGTCGGGCTCTCGGGCGCAGTCGTAGCGATGACGGTGCAGCCGATCGTCGTCAATCTTTCCACCTCGGGTAAGGGGATGACCCAGGTGGTGACGGTGGAGAACACCTTCGCCAATCCGCTCCCGGTCGAGATCCGGGTCGAGGACCTCAGCCTCGAGCCCGACGGGGTCAAGGGCACGGGCAAGGACAGCGGCGACCTGCTCGTCTTCCCGGTCCAGGCGATGATCAAGCCGGGCGAGACCCAGACCTTCCGCGTCCAATATGTCGGCAATCCCGACCTCGCCAAGTCCAAGCATTATTATGCGACGGTGGCCCAGCTCCCGGTCGAGCTTCCCCACGGCCAGTCCGCGATCCAGATCCTCTACAATTTCCAGATCCTGGTGAGCGTCTCGCCCCAGGGCGCCAAGCCCGACCTCAAGGTCACGGGCGCCTCCATCGGCCACGATCCGGCCGGAAAACCGGTGCCGGTGGTGACGCTCAGCAACGCGTCCAACGCCCATGGCTACCTGTCGCAGGGGCGCCTCCGGATCGTGGAGCGCGACAGCGCGGGCAAGGAAGTCTTCCGGCGCACCCTTTCGGGGCCGGAGATCCAGCAGACGATCGGCTTCGGCCTGGTCGGCGCCGGGCAGACCCGCAAGGTGCAGGTCCCGGTTGAGCTGCCGCAGGACGGGGGCAGCGTCGAGGCCCAGTTCACGCCCGGTGGCTGAGGCGCCCATCCCAAGGCAGCGGCTGCGCCTCCTGCTTGTCGGCAGCTGCTGCATCCTCGCGGCCCCGCTTCCGGCGTACGCCGCCGAGCAGCCGGGCGCGGCCCCGCAGGCGCAGGAGCGGCGGATCGTCATCGACGGCAAGTCGCTGACGCCCGACGGCACATCCCGCCTCAACACCACCGGCAAGACGGTCACCCTGACGGTGCCGGCGAAGGACGGACCGCGTTATCTCGGCGACATCATCCTCACCGTCAGCGCCGAAGACCGGGTCGAATTCTCCGCCAACCGCCTCCTCGACCTGCTCGCCAACGTCCTCGATCCGGACGTGCTGCGCACACTCCGCGGCAGCTTCTCCGGCGAGACGGCGCTCACGCCCGCGGATTTCGAGGCCTCGGGCATCCACATCCGCTACAATCCCCAGACGCTGGAGCTGCAGCTCGACATCGCGTCCGAGCGCCGTGCCTCCCGCACCGTCCAGGTCAGCCCGCTCGACCGCGACCGGATCGGCGAGTTCGTGCAGCCGGCGGGCTTCAGCGCCTATCTCAACCTCCACGGTTCGCTCGATTATATCCACCAGGGCTCCGACGACGGGCTCCAGGCGCCCTCCTTCTTCATGGACGGCGCGACCCGCTTCGGCGGGATCGTCCTGGAATCGGAAGCCGCATGGTCGCCGGGGACCGACAACCACCCGGATTTCCAGCGCATCGGCACCCGCGCCGTCTATGACGACCAGCAGAAGCTATTCGGTGCTCGAGCCGCAGAACATCATCCGCCCGCGCGGCGACAGGAGCTTCCGGCTCGAGCGGCCGTCGACGGTGGAGGTCAACGTCAACGGCCAGATCGTCCGCCGCCTCCAGCTCGCGCCCGGCACCTACGATCTTCGCGACTTCCCCTTCACGCAAGGGGCGAACGACATCCGCCTGTCGGTGCTCGACGATACCGGCCGCTCGGAGCTGCTGCGCTTCAACGTGTTCCTCGACCAGTCGCAGCTCGCCAAGGGCCTCAGCGAGTTCGGCCTCTATGCTGGCGTGATGGCGCCGCTGCTGGCCAGCGGCCCCCATTATACCGACGATTTCGCCTTCACCGGCTTCTACCGGCGCGGCCTCAGCGATTACGTGACCATCGGAGTCAACGCGCAGGCGGACCGGCGGACGGTGATGGGCGGCATCGAGGCGGTGATCGGCACTTCGCTCGGCACGTTCGGCGGCAATTTCTCGATTTCCGACGTCGGCAATCTCGGCACCGGCTGGGCCGGAATCGCGACCTTCCAGCGGCTGATCAACCGCAGCGGCGGCCGCGCCGACTCCTTGAACATCTCGGTCGAGGCGCGAAGCCGCTGGTTCGGGCCGGTGGGGACGATCATCCCGAGCAACCCGTTCAAGTACGAGATCGGCGCCGGCTACAGCCACGCCTTCAACGACTATTTCTACGGCGGTCTCGACGCGCGCTATTCCAAGGGCCGCGACCTCCAGCGCGACACCCATAATTATAGGGCGACGCTCGGCTGGCGGATCAGCGATGCGCTGAGCGCGACGGGCGACGTCACTTACGAGCAGGACAATTTCGGCTCCCGGGTCGGCGCCCTGATCTCGCTGACCGTCCGGCTCGGCCGCTATTCGAGCGTCCGCGGCGACTTCGACACCCATTTCGACCGCGCCCGCCTCTCCTTCCAGACCCTCCACGGCCAAGGCGTCGGCGCCTACAATATCGCGGCCGATATCGAGCGGACCAACAGCGGTTCCGGCGCCAATCTCAACGCCAATTACTTCGCCAACCGGGCCGAGATCGGGGTCAGCCATTTCGGCACCTTCCACGGCGATTTCGGCGATTCGACCAGCCAGCGCACCGCGCTTCGCTTCGCCAGCTCCTTCGCCTTCGCCGACGGCTCGGCCTCGATCGGCCGGCCGATCTACGACAGCTTCGCCATCGTCCGCGGCCACCCGGGCCTGAAGGGCGCCGAAGTGGTCGTCGACCCCTCGCCCTTCGGCTTCACGGCGACCACCGGCGTGCTCGGCACCGCCATCCAGCCGAGCCTCAGCTCTTACTCCGAGCGGACGATCGCGATCGACGCGCCGACCGCGCCGGCCGGGGTGGACCTCGGCCGCGGCTCGTTCCGCCTCTTCCCGCCCTATCGCAGCGGCTACAAGCTGACGGTCGGCTCCGACTACACGGTGACCGT
>VBAE01000262.1:7753-14006 GCA_005882415.1 Alphaproteobacteria bacterium
ATTTGAAATGAAGATGGTGAAGCTCCTCGGCGCGCTCGCCGCCCTCTCCGCCGCCGCCGGCCTGTTCGCTTCGCCGGCCGCGGCGCAGCGCCGCTGCCTGGTGACCGCGACCAGCGCCGCCTCGGTCGCGACCTACGACCCGTTTGCGCCGACAGGGATCAACATCACCAACGTCGCGATCACATTCACCCGCGGCAACGGCCCCGGCGGCGCAAAGCCGGCGCTGCTGGATTTCTACATCAAGTCGGCGAGTCCGGCCGTCAACGGTATCCAGCTCATCCCGACCAGTGTCGTCGGCTCGGGGAACGCAACCGGGCTCAACCAGAACATCTATTTCGACACCACCGCGACGCCCCCCATCATCACCACGCCGCTGGCCGCCTCTCCGCCCCCCCGAGTGCTGCGCTGGGCCTTCACCGGCAACAACGCGGCCTCCGACGTGTTCACGATCAACTTCACTGTGATCCTCCCCGCCAATATCGACCTGACAGCATCGTCCAATGTGCTGTTCGACGTCGAATATGGCTGCGACGGCACCGGCGGCGGCGGGCCGTTCTCGGAGCGGTCGGTCGCGCCCAACGCCTATGCGATCCAGGTAACGGTCAAGAGCGCGCTGCAGGCGACCTATGTCGGCGCCGCGCTCGATTTCGGCGAGGTCGGAAACAAGACGACGGCACAGGTACTCGCCAACCCGGCCGCCTTCACGACCCCCGCGAGCGGCAATTATGTCAGCGTCCGAAGCTCCGGCCCCTACAAGATCGAGATGTCCTCGCAGAACAACTACCGCCTGACATTCGCCGGTGGCAATCCGGCGAACGCGGCGCAGTCGCTCAACTACAAGGTGCTGTTCCTGGGCCAGACGGTGTCCAACTCGAACACCAACTTCCCTGCGGTGACGTGCAGCCGCGCCGGAGTCCTGGCGACCCAGGCCGATATGCTGCCGATCCAGGCCACCCTGCTCGAGGGCGGCGACGGCAAGCAGGTCTCGCCTCTCTATAAGGACGTGATCACGGTCACCGTCTCGCCGCTCAACAGCAACGCCAGCGGGATCACTTGCCCCTAGAGCGGGACGATTCGGAAGGTCAGGCTGCCCGCCGGCGTGGAGCGGCGGAGCTCGAGCGACCGGACGGCGACATCGGCATGATCGGATCGCGAGACCAGGGTCGGGCCGGACGCGGAGAGCGGAACCTCTCGACCGTCGACCACAAGCGTCGCGCCGGCGAGTTCGGGCGAAGCCTCGGCATAGACCGCATAGCCGCGGGCCGAATTGCAATTTTCCTCCAGCGTGCCGGCGTCAGGCCGCGCATCGACCCGGCAGAGGGTCGGCACATTGCCCGCCATGCCGAGCGTGAAGTCGGCCGGGGCGGCCGGGGCGGCGGGGGCGGCGGTGGAGACGAAGGCCGTGGCTGCGAGGGCGGTAAGTGCGATTGTGGGCTTCATGGCTCTGTCTCCGTCGGTTCGGAGGGACCATGGCGCCTGAGGCCGCAATATAGGGTAAGCGGTGAGGGTGAACGGGGGATTAGGGATTAGCTATGGCGCTTGCGCTCTACTACGTCCTGCGCGGCGGGGACCGCTGGATCGTCCGCCTGGACGAGCGCGACTATGGCCATGACAGCCTCACCTCTGCGCTGAAGGCCGCCTTCGCCGCGGCGGGCGCATCGGCCGCGGACGGCCATGAGGTGCAGGTCCTCGTCCAGCGCCCCGACGGGAGCTGGGAAGTCAGCTGGACGTCGGAGGATAGTCCCGCAGCCTAACCGTCATTGCGAGCCCTTCGACACCGCACGGAACGGCGCCTTACCCCCTCCCCGGCGGGGAGGGGGCAGGGGGAGGGGGTACTGAGTCGGAGAGTAGATGCGGAGGCCGAACCCCCTCACCCCAACCCCCTCCCCCATAGGGAGAGGGGGTCAAGGCGGCGTCTCGCCCATTCGTACGGGCTGTACAACCTCAGCAGTTGTACACCCCTGCGGCGCAGCGGCGGGTGGTGCGGCGGGCGACTCCGGCGACGCTGACCGGGGTCAGCGGCCGGCCGACGCGGGCGCTTGCCGAGGGAATGAGGTCGAGCGCGGCGAGGCCCGTAATCTCGTTCACCGCTTCCGAGCCGGCGAGCGCGGCGATGGCGGCGAGAAGGCCGATTCCGACTTTCCTGGCGAGGGTCATTGGCTGGCTCCTGTGCGGTAATTCTCCGGAAGGTCCGCAGTGTCCTTGAGCTGCTGGAGATCCTCGATCCTCAGCTTCTTGGCGCCCGGCGGCGGGGTGAAGGTGAAATTGCCGCCCCCGGCCCCGGCGCCCGCCTTCCAGTCGCGGACTTCGAGCGTGAATTGCGGCGCCTGGTCGACGCCCTTGCTGGTGATCACGTAACGGCACGGATAGGGCTTGGGCCCTTGCGCGATCCAGATCTGCCAGTCGGTGTCCTTGGTCCGGAAGGCGAGATGGTCGCACTCGACTCCGCCGATAACGCCGCTGCCGAGATCCTTGATGTCGGTAACGTCGGTCATCAACTCCTCGTAAACGCCGGACTGGAGGAGGTCGGCGCCGGGGAGCTGCCGGTGGAATTTGTCGCGAAGCCCGTCGATCAGGCTGTCGATCGTGCCGGGCGCCTCGGTCTGGATATAGGCGTTCTGGCCCTTGCCGTAGAAGGAGAGGGTCTTGCCGTCATAGACCATCTCGGTGTCCGAGAAGCCTGACTTGCGGGTGGTGCGGATGTTGCCGGGCCGGTCGAGGTCGACCGTGCCCGAGGTGGCGATCTGGAGTTTCTGATGGTCGCTCGACACGACTTCGAACAGCGAATCGTAGCGCATCGAGATCGTGTCCTGGGCGGCGAGATAGTCGGACATGGACTTGAGGAGCGCCTTGGCGTTGGCCGTGCTCTCGCTGTTCGCCGCCTGGTCCTGCGCTGCGGGCGCGGCGGGATCGGCGGCCTGTTGCTGGAGAGTCGCATTATCCTCGTCGCCGCGCGAACAGGAGGAGAGGCCGATTCCGGCGGTCAGCGCCGATGCGGCAGCGCAAAGCATGGCCGTGCGAATCCTGTGCTTCATCTGGGACATCCTCTTCGTCTTGCCGGTCGCACGATTAGGGGGCCGGGCGCGGGCGGCTATCGGGTGAAGTACGCACTGGCCGCGCTTGATTCCGCCGAGGCGCAGTGAGAGACAGGGGGCGTGCCCCTGCAGCCGCTCCTCTCCTTGCTGTTGGCCGCCCAGGCGGCGGCGGGCGGTGCGGGCGCGGAGGAGGAGCGTGCCCTGCCCCGGATCGTCGACGATCCGTGCCGCAAGCCGGACGGCGAAATCGTCGTCTGCGGGCGCCGCGGCGAGTCGGACAAGTACCGGATCACCGGCCTGCCGACAAAGCAGGAGCAGAAGATTCGCGACCCCGGGATTCCGGTGGGGATCGACCTTAATGGGACCACCCGGCTTGGGGTGGTCGTCGACCAGGTCGTGTTCCCGCAAGGCATGATCAGCCAGCGGGCGATGGTCAGCGTCCGGATCAAATTCTAAGCGCAGGGCATGTCCGACGCTCTTCCGCCGCCGATTCCCGCCGCGACTTTGATCCTGATGCGCCCCGGCGCGCGGGGGGTCGGGGGGGCGCCCGAGATATTGATGATGGAGCGGTCGAAGGAGATGGCCTTCGCCGCCGGGGCCCTGGTCTTCCCGGGCGGGCGGATCGATTCCGGCGACCATGAGGCGGCCGCGCGCTTCGCTCCGGGGGTGGAGGACGGCGCGGCGCGGATCGCGGCGATTCGCGAGACGATCGAGGAGACGGGGATCGCGGCGGCGCTCTCGCCGGCGCCCGATTCGGAGGCCTTGCGGCGGGCGCTGGCGGCGGGGGAGCCGTTCGGGGACGCACTGGCGCGGTTCGAGCTGGAGCCGGAGCTGGGCGCCCTCACCCCCTTCGCCCGCTGGTGCCCGAACTTCCGCGAGGCGCGGCGGTTCGACGCCCTCTTCTACCTCGCCGAGGCTCCGGCCGACGCCGCGCCCGCAGTGGCCGACGAGAAGGAGGCGGTGAGCGCCTTCTGGGCGAGCGCCGAGGCGATCCTCGCCGACATCGAAGCGGGCAAAGCCCACGCCATCTTCCCGACCCGCCGCAACCTCGAGCGGCTCGCCCTTTTCGCCTCGATCGAGGAAGCGCGGGCGGACGCGGCGCGGCACGAAGTTCGCACCATCACGCCCTGGGTGGAGGAGAGGGAGGGCCGCCGCTTCGTCTGCATTCCCGACGGGATCGGCTATCCGGTAACGTCCGAACCCTATGAGAGCGCCCGGCGGCGCTGAGCCCGATGCGTGCGCTGCGCCTCCTGAAGCTGCTGCTGGCCCTCGGCCTGATCGCCTTCGCGGCGTCCGCGACGACGCCTGCAAGCTCTTCTCCACCACTTTGTCGCCCGACTACAACGCGGCCCACTGCGACCATCTCCACCTCGATGAGGCACCGAGGGGTGCCTTGGGCTGGCGGGGGTGCAGGTAGGTCGGCGGCTCAGCTGCCTCCCTGCCGCGCCAGCGGCGGGGAGGGGGACCAGCGAAGCTGGTGGAGGGGTGACAGGGCAAAGGAATCAGAGGTTCAAGCAGGAGACGCGGACAGTCTGCGCCAGATCACCCCTCCACCACCCTACGGGTGGTCCCCCTCCCCGTCTGGCGACGGGGAGGCAGTGGGGCCGCGACCCCGAGCCACGAGCGAGGTGACGGCAAGGTCCGCCGTCACGTTGCTGGTGGTGTAGAAGATGTCCGGGATCGTATCGACCGCCAGCAGGAGCGGGAGGAGGTCGACCGGCACCCCGGCGGCGATCGCCGGGGGGGCGTAGGCGGCGAAGAAGGTGATCTGGTTGGGGAGGCCGGCGATCACCAGCGTATTGATCGCGGCCAGGATTACGCAGAGCGCAAGGCCTCCCGCGGACACTTCGACGCCGTGCATCCGCGCCATCGCCAGGGTGACGATGACGATCGAGGCGGGGGCGGCGATCCGGAACAGGGCGACGGCGAGGGGGAGCACCACCGCGGGGACGTCGCCCTTGAGGCCCATTCGCTCGGCCGCCGTCACCATCAGCGGCAGCGAGGCCAGTGAGGATTGGGTGCTCGCCGCCACCGCCTGGGCAGGGGCGGCGGCGCGGGCGAACAGCGCCGGGCGGACGCGGCCGCCGAAGATCGCCAGCGGGTACATGGCGAGGCCGAGCACCAGCGTCACCACGATCTGGACGACGACATAATGGGCGAGCGCAGCGCCCGCGCCCAAGCCGACGCGGGCGGCGAGGCCGAAGGCGAGGGCGAAGACGCCGATCGGGGCGAGCAGCAGGATCCAGCGGACGATGACCAGCATCGTGTCCGCAACCGCCCTGAAGAAGCCGAGCAGGGGCTCCGACCGCTCGGCCGGAAGCCGGGTGGCGGCGAGGCCGAAGAGCAGAGCAAAGATGGTCAGCGGCACGATCGCGCCGTCGGCCGCGGTCTTGACGATGTTGGTGGAGACGAGGGTACCGAACCACTCCGCCACCGGCGGCACCGGCGGCACCTCGCTGCTCGGCAGGCCCGCGCGCAGGGCATCCAGGGTTCCCGCCGCCGGGGCCCAGGCGCCGAGCAGGATCGGGCCGAGCAGGGCTGCGACGATTGCGGAGGCGAGCAGGATCGTCGCGAACAGGATCATCGCCCGGCGGGTCACTCCACCGGCGCTTGCCGTGCCCGCGGCGGTGGCGATTCCGGTGACGATCAGCGAGAAGACGAGCGGCACGACGGTCATCCGGAGCGCGTCGAGCCAGAGCCCGCCGACCGCGCCTGCGACCGCGAGCGCCCCTTCCAGCGGCCAGCCCGCCCAGTTCGCCAGAGCGGCAAGCGCAAGGCCCGCCGCCAGCCCGATCAAGATCCTTGCCGCCATCTCCGCTCCTCAGCTTGGAAGGCCGCTATATGGTCCGCGAAAACCCGCGCAAGTGGGTCAGGGGCCCGTGGCCCCCATCGTCACTCCGGGCTTGACCCGGAGTCCATGAACACAGGTCGGCGAAAACTGGACTCGGTCCGTGTTCATGGATGCCGGATCAAGTCCGGCATGACGGGGTGTGTTGCACAGACGGCCCCGCCTCTTCCCCACCCCAAAAAGAGAGCGGCCCCGCCCTTGGAGGGCGAGGCCGCTCGATCTTGGCTCGGCGCCGGGGAAACCCCGGCATCCGCAGCTTAGCTGAGGTGGCGCGACAGGTGCTTGTTCATTTCGAACATGGTCACCTTGTCGGTGCCGAAGACCTTCTTCAGCTTGTCGTCGGCGAGGATCCCGCGCTTGTTCTGCGGAT
>VBAE01000263.1 GCA_005882415.1 Alphaproteobacteria bacterium
GTCCGGATCGAATTGGAAAGCCCGTTCGTGGAGCTGAAGTGGGGCACCTATTTGTTCGTGCCCTCTATGGCGGCGATCGAGGCGATCGCGCGGCTGTCGCCGGTGAAGCAGGATCAGGAGCAGGCGCGGCTCCAGGGGGCGCAGGTGCGGCGCGGCCGGCAGATCATTGCCAGGCTCCAGGCGCTCGCTGCGACCGGCGACGAGGGACTGGTTGCGGCGGCCCGGGGATGGAAGGCCTGCATCGAGGATTTCCGATCCAAGGACCCTGCCGAAAAAGCCGACGGACCCGCCGTCTGGGCGGCGATCCGCGCCCGTCACGGCGGCGTCCTGCGGGTTCCCTACGGCGAGGTCGGGCGCGGCAAGCCTCCTCCCGAGGTGGTGCTGGTGGCGAGCAAGGAGCTTGTCATGCGCGTCTTCCGCAACCCGCACGACAATTATTCGATGTGCGGGCAGATGGCGCGGATGGAGCAATCCTTCGGGCCGATCTTCCTGGGGCTCGACAGGGGCGACGAATATGAGGCCAAGGCCGCGATCAAAGGCCCTATCTACCAAATTCCGGAGCCCCTCGCCTTTCAGGTGGCCTACGGAGCGGCGACCGAGGTGCTGAACGCGGCTTTCGCGCTGTTCGAACAGGCGCATTTCCCTCCCGACCCACCGAACGACGTCGGGCTGTGGGGCGAGATGGACCTTCGGCGGGACTTCATCACTCCGGTTCTCGCAATCGTCTGCAATCAGTGGTTCGGAATCCCCGACACGCTTCCGGGCGACGGGGCCGGGCAGGCCGAGGGAGCGGACGACCCGATCAAGGACCATTGCAAGCCGCCGGCCAATCATGTCGATCCCGGCGGCTGGAATTGGGAGGCCGAGCGCAAGCCGCGTTGCCCGGGCGATTTTCTCGCGACCTCACGCTACTGCTTCTATCCGGATCCGGTGCCGAGGGTGCAGGCCTATGGCAAGGCCCATGGCCGGCGCCTGCGGAAGGCGGTGCGCGCGCATTTCAAGGAAAAGACCAGTCCGCAAGCCTATATCGCAGCCCTGCTGACCGCTCAGTTCGGGGACGACAAGGACGAGATCGCGCGGACTCTGATCGGAGTCATGACCGGCTTCCTGCCGCCGACCGACGCGACGCTTCGCTGGACCCTCTACGAATGGTTCGAGGAGAAGTTGTTCTGGCGCCTGCAGCAGGACCTGATCCGGGCGGCGCCGGTGCAATCGGCCGAGGAGGCTGCGAACCCGGACGGGAAGAGCCGCTTATGGGCGGGCGAAGGCGGCCCTGGAGGAGCCGCTGAAACGGGCCATGCAGAAGCGCCCGTCGCCGGACATGCTGTGGCGCACCTCGGTCAAGAACCACAAGCTGGGCAATGTCAGGGTCGATGAGGGCGACCGCGTCTTCATCGGCATCGTCTCGGCAATGGCTGAGGATGTCGAAGCCGGAGTCACCGATGTCGATCCGGTGTTCGGCGGCCGGCACGATCCGGAATCGGATACGGCGCCGCTCCATGCCTGCCCCGCCTATCGCTTCGCAATCGGCACGATGCTCGGCATTCTCGGCGCGCTGATGGACCAGCATAGGGTAGAGGCGCTGCCTGCGCCGCTGCTCGTGCGGATCGGCAAGCGGCCTCAAACGCCGAGCTGAGCGCGGCACCGCTCGATCGCCTCGAGCTCGTGGGGGGAGCCCCGCGCCCGCGCCGATCGGAGGGCGCGGTTCAGGTAATGCGCAGGCGCCCGCGGCCAGCGGTGAGCGGAGGCCGCCCGAGCCATTGCCCGCAGCGCCATCGCCTCGCCGAGCCGGTCGTTCTTGCGCGCCCGGCGGAGCGCGCGCGCGGCGTAGCGGCACCCCTCGCGGCACCGCCCGAGCCCTATCATCATCTCCGCCAGCCAGCCGTAATTGAGCGACGTGAACTGGCCGCGGCGCTTCGCCTCGAGCCAGGCCGTCGTCTCGACGAGCGTCGAGACCGCGTCCGGATCGCAGTCGATCTCCCAGCGTGCGAACGCGCAGATCGAGCGGCTCATCGCCACGGAATATTGGCTTCGGGCGCGTTCCGCGGCGCGCATGCCCTCGTCGGCGAGGCGCAGAGCCTGTTCGAACCGCCCCTCCCACAGGGATACGACGGCGTGCTGGTTGAGCACCGAGACGGCGACCTCGTGCCGGAGCCCGCCGATCGACGCTAAGGCTTCCCTGAAACAAGCATCGGCCTCGGCGAAGCGGCCCATATCGCCCAGGGCAAAGGCCTTGCACGACAGCGAATAGGCGAAGCCGATCGGCGGCCTGGCGCCGGTGCGGTGGCGTCGCTTCACCTCGATCGCTTCCTCGAGCAAGATGAGCGCGGCTTCATAATCCCCGGCCGCCGCCTTCGCCTGGCCGAGCGTCGCGCGCACCTGGACGGCAAGCGGATCGTCCGGGGCGTCGCGCAGGGCAGCCAGCGCGCGCTCGCAATAGCGGATGGCGATCACCGGTTCGCCCAGGCCGTAATAGATGTAGGCAAGCCAATATTGAGCCCGGGCCGCGGCGGTGCGGTCGCGGCGCGCCCGGGCGCGCTCGAGCGCACGCTCGAAGATCGGCAGCTGGTCGCGCGAGGGATCGAAGACTCCGGCAAGGCCGAAGCTCTGGGCGATCCGGTCCCATCGTTCGGCGGCGCCTGCCTCCGCGGGGAGCCGGTCGAGCGCGGTCAGAGCGGCGCGATAATGGGCCTGGGCCCGGTCGAGCGCGGACACGGCCATCGCCTTGTCCCCGGCCAGCTCGGCGTAGAGGGCGGTCGCGGCGGCGTCGCCGCCCCCTGCGAAATGATAAGCGAGCGCTTCCACCGGCTCGTCCTCGGCCAGCTGCGCCATGTGCGCCTGAAGCGTGTGGGCGATGCTGAGATGAAGCGCCTGGCGCTCGTACAATCCGATCGAACGATAGACGATCTCGCGGGTAAGGCCGTGCTTGAAGCGCAGCGTCCCCTCCCGCTCGCCGGGAAAGATGAAGTCCTGCTCGGCGAGGCCGGCGACGACCGGATCGCCCGAATCGCACCCGGAGATCGTCTGGAACAGCCAGGCCGGGATCGTATTGCCGATGACCGACGCGACCCGCACCAGATCGGCCTGCGCCTCCGTCAGCCGCGACAAGCGGGACTGGACCAGGACCTCCAGCCAGGACGTCGCTCCGCGCGGTCCGTGGGCCGACTCGCCGGACGCGACGGCGTGACATATTTCCTCGATGAAGAGCGGATTGCCGCCGGAGGATTCGCATATCTCGCGGACGAGGAACGGGTCCGGCGTCGGAAGCAGCCGGGCCAGCAGCTGCGCGATCTCCGAATCGTCGAAGGGCGGCAGGCGGAGTATCTCGCGATCGCGCATCCCCACCTCGCCGGCGGATTCGGGGCGGGCGGTCATCAGGATGAACAGCGAAGGGACGTCGCGAAGCGCCGCGAGCATCGCCCGCGACGCGTCGTCGGCGGCATGCCAGTCGTCGAGCAGGAGGACGAAGGGATGCCGCCGAGCCAGCCTGGCGACGAGGGCGCGCAGAGCGGCGGCCGAGTCCGGTGCGGCATCGCCGCTCTCGAGCGACAACAGCCGAAGCCATGTCGGCAGGTGGCCCATCTGGCCCGGATCGATCTCGCGCAGCCCATCCTCGACTCGCTCGGCGGCTTCGTCCCCGGGAAGCAGCGGGCCGAGCCGGAAGATGGACCGGGCCATCTGGAGAAAGGGCTGGAGCGGCTCGCCGGTGGCGTCGCACTCGCCCCGGTGCACGATACAGCCTTGCTCGGCCGCCTGGCGGAGGAACTCTTCGGCGAGGCGGGTCTTGCCCTCGCCGGCGGGGCCCCTCAGCTCGACGAAACGGCAGGCGCCTTCGCGGACGCGGTCGAGAGTAAGGGAAAGGGCCTGAAGCTCGGACTCCCGCGCCACGAACGGCGTCAGGCCCGAGCGGCGGCTGGCGGCATAGCGGGAATGGACCGGCGACCGGCCGAATATGGCCAAAGCGGCGATCGGCTGGGAGAAGCCTTTCAGCTCGATGCGCCGGCTCGGGCCGGTGTCGAACAAATAGCGTTTCGGGCCGAGCGTCGTTTCGCTCACCAGGATCTGATCCGGGCCGCAGCGCTGGCAGAGCCGGGCCGCGAGGATGGTGGTGCGGCCTCTCAGCTCGAACCAGTCGATCGGGTAATCGCGACTCGCGAACAATATCTGTCCCGAGTGGATGCCGCTGTGAACGCTGGGTGCGATCAGCCGCCAGCGGGGCTGTTCCCTGAGTGCGCGAACCGCGTCCCGGAACTCGAGCGCGGCGTCCACGGCGCGGCGCGAGTCGTCCTCGCGTGGGGCGGGAAATCCGAAGGCGGCGAGCATTTCATCGCCGGCGGCTTCCCCGGCCCGGCCGCCATATGCCTCCACCGTCCTGCGGTAGATCGCTCTCAGGAGGTCGATCAGCTCCGAATATTCTTCCGCCTCCAGCGTTTCGGCTATTCCGGAAGAATTCGACAGGTCGCTGAGAAGGATAGTGGCCGTCCTGCGTTGCGGTGCCGGATGTGCTCCCGGCCCCGGACGGCGCGCTTCAGTCACGGGCTTCGCCATGAAACGCCGTCATATCCCCCACCTTCACTCCGACCTGCCGCATAATTCGCTTTACCGGGGGTCGCGGACAAGTAGAATCGCGTGGGGGGACTGGTTCGATCGGGCAACGGGCCCAAGCGATCGCCGGCCGCAGGGACGAGATGAACAACTCACGCGGTGCAGTTCCGCCGGCTATGCAGGCGCTTCCGGCCCGGCTTCGAGAGACACTATGGGAAAACGCCACCGTTTTCCGGAGCAATGCCGGCCGGGCGCTCGTTTCACAGGGGGCGACCTCCACCAACGTCTATGTCGTCCTAGTCGGCCGGCTCCACGTCATGCTTTTTTCGGCGGCCGGGCGGGAGATCATCCTTCGCGACCTGGCCGAAGGCGAGCTGTTCGGCGAATTGTCTGCGATCGACGGCCAGCCTCGGTCGACGACGATCGTCGCCTTGTCCGACTGCACGGTGGCGAGCGTCGGCGCCGCCGCTTTCAGGTCGGCCGTGAGCGAGGATCCGGAGGCGGCGCAGTGGCTGGCGCGGCGCCTCAGCCTCCAGATTCGGGACCTGACCGACAGGCTGTTCGAGCGCAGCGCGCTTCGGGTCCGCAGCCGCCTCCACTGTGAATTGTTGCGCCGCTGCGTGGCGGCACCGGCGCCTGGAGCACGGGTGTTGATCGAGCCATCGCCGACCCATGCCGAGCTGGCTTCGTGCATCGGCACCCATCGCGAGGCGGTGACCCGGGAATTCACCTATCTCGCCGAGCGCGGGATCGTGCGCCAGGAGCGGCGCAAGATCATTATCGAGGATTCGAGCGCATTGGCAGCGCTGGTTCGCGCTGCCGTCGGCGATGCCCTTATCGACGTGGATTGAGACTTCCGGCGGCGGCGCCGCTTGTGCGAACGCCCGTTCCCGCAGACTGGCTGGCGCGGCGGGGAGTGATCGCGGCAGAAGTCAAATATTCAACGGGCGGGAGCAGAGTTGCGTTTCAGCCGTGGGCTCACGACTCCCGTGGAACCCGGCGCACGTGGCGGCGTGCAAGGTGGGCGACATCGTTGATTCCCGCCAGCGTCAGGGTCCGCACGAATTCCTGCCGGAGCAGGGTCAAGGCGCGGTCGACACCGGCTTCTCCGCCGGCAGCAAGGCCGTAAAGGTAAGGCCGTCCGACCGAGCAGGCAGTGGCGCCAAGAGCACGAGCCTTTACGATGTCCGACCCGCGCCGGATGCCGCCGTCGCAGATAACGTCCGGACCGTCCCCGAGCATGTCGCGCACCGCCGCGATCTGGTCGATTGGAGCCGGAGCGCCGTCGAGCTGGCGGCCGCCATGGTTCGAGACCATCACGCCGGTCGCCCCCGAGGCGATCGCGCGCTTCGCATCCTCCGGCGTCATCAGTCCCTTGATGGCAAGCGGGCCGCCCCACTCACGCGCAAGCCACTCGACATCCGCCCATGTGAGGCTCGGGTCGAACTGGGCGCCGATATAGTCGAACAGGCTCATCGGGCCCGCGGCCAGCGCATCCACCCGGTGGCTGACATTGGCGAAGTCGAACCTCGAACCGCGCAGCGCCGGGATGGACCAGGAGGGATGGGCCGCGAAGCTGAGCATCGACCGCAAGGTCAGCCGCGGCGGCAGCGACAGCCCGTTCACCCGGTCCCGCTCCCGATTTCCGGCCACCGGCGTGTCGACGGTCAGCGCCAGTCCATGGAAGCCGGCAGCCTTGCAGCGCGCCACGAACTCGGCGGTGAGGCCGCGATCCTTGAAGATGTAGATCTGGAAGACCTTGGGCCCGCCGAATGACTGGGCGAGCGCCTCCAGCCGGGTCGTGCCGAGCGTGGAAAGGCTGTACAGCAAGCCATGCTTCGCCGCCGCCCGCGCGACCGCCAGCTCGGCGTCTCCATGGAACATGCGAGTGAGCCCGGTCGGGGAGAGCATCAGCGGCCAGTCGACGGGCTGTCCGAACAAGGTGGCCGCCGTCCTGATGCTCGACACGTCGGTGAGCACATCCGGCACGATCTCGTAGTTCGAAAAGGCCGACATGTTCCGCTCGAGGGTCACCTCGTCGTCCGCGCCGCCGTCGATATAGTCGAAGATCGGGCGTGGAAGGCGCCTGCGCGCCAGCTTGCGCAGGTCGGCGATGTTGTTGGCGCGGCCCAGCTGCCTTGTCGTGCCCAGTTGCATCGGCAGTCCCTAGCGGATGCGCACCTTGGCCGACAGAGAGCTGGAGCATCCGGCAAAGAGAATGGGCGGCGCTGCATAGCTGAAGCGCTTGGGGGGCGCCCGCTTGCTCGGCTAGACAGATAGGATGGAGCATCAAGAGCAAACCGAGCGGTCCATTGAGCGAACCGTCCGATCCGGCAGGTTGCTCGGATCGTGCACCGGCGGAATCTGCCGGTTTCTCGGGATCCCTTATGCGGAGGCTCCTGCCGGCGAGAACCGGTTCCGGGAGCCGAGGCCCCGACAGCCCTGGGACGGTATTTTCGACGCGACCCAGGCGGGGCCCAGCGCGCCCTACGAGATCAAGGACTTTCCGGGCGTCGATATCGTCCCGCTCGTCGGCAGCGGCGGCAGCCGCGATCCCGACTATCTGCGGCTCAACATCTGGTCTCCGGAAAATGGGGAGGGCCGCCCGGTCCTGGTGTGGATCCACGGCGGTGGCTTCGTCCTCGGGAGCAAGGACGCGGCGGTCCATGAGGGAAGCGCGTTCGCGCGCTCGGGCCTGGTCTGCGTCGCCGTCAACTACCGGCTGGGCATTGACGGATTCCTTCCGATCCCGGGCGTGCCGACCAATCTCGGCCTGCGGCGGTGAGTCCGCCGGCGCGATGGCGATCGCCGACCTCATCACCTCTCCCCTTGCCAAGGGCCTGTTCCGGCGGGCCATCGTCCAGAGCGGCCATGGTGGAATGGTGCGGGACATCGGCGTCGCACAGCGGCTGGTCCGCAAGCTCGCGCGCCTGCTCAAGATCGCGCCGGACGAGCAGGGCTTTCGCTCGGTCGACTTCGACCGCTCCTGGGCGGCCATGCAGAAGCTCGCAAAGCCGTTGACCCGCCTCGACCTTCGAAACCCAGACGGGATCGAGCCCGTCTATGGCATCAGCCGCTTCGTCCCCGTCTACGGCGACGACGTGCTGCCCGTAATGCCCCTCGAGGCGCTTGGCGGCGGCGCGGGCGCGGAGGTCGACCTGCTCATTGGAACCAACAGCGAGGAAATGAACCTCTACTTCGTTCCCACCAAGGTGAAGGACAAGCTGCCGGGCTTCCTTGCCAAATGGCTGCTCGGCAAGTCGCATCCGGCCGCGAGGAAGCTGCTGAAAAGCTATGGCCTGGGTGAGCGCGGCAAGCGAGCCGGAGCGGTCTTCACCGAGGCGCTTACCGACCTCGCGTTCCGATGGCCGGCACGGCGCTTCGCGGAGGAGCACCGCGGTTCCACCCATGTCTATGAATTCGACTGGCGCTCGCCGCGCTTCGACGGCGCGCTTGGCGCCGCCCACGGCATGGAGGTCGCCTTCGTGTTCAAGACGCTGGAGACGGTCAGCGGCCCCACGGGCCTGGTGGGTGAAGATCCGCCGGCTGAGCTGGCCGATCGGATCCACGACATCTGGGTGCGGTTCGCGCGCGACGGCAGCCTTCCCTGGCCGAAATTCGATCGCGTGAACCGCAACGTCCATCACCTGGCGGCGGACCGGACCATCCAAGAGGCCGTCATGCCGGCCGCCCCGTTCCTGCCTTAAAAGGACGGGCCGGTGTATCTCGACCTGTTCCGGCTCGACGGCCGCACCGCCTTCGTCACCGGCGGTGCGCAAGGCATCGGCCTTGCGGTGGCGGAAGCCCTTGCGGAGGCCGGCGCGATAGTGACGATCGGCGACCTCAGCGAGGCGTCGCTCGAGGAGGCCGCAGCCAGGCTGAAGGCGCGCGGATATGAAGTGGGCACGGCCGTGCTCGACGTGACCGATCCGGGCCGCGCCGCCGTGGTCGCCGACGCGTTCGTAAATCGCCGCGGCAGGGTCGACATCCTCGTGAACAATGCCGGGATCGCCCGAAGCGATACGGCCGCCGAGGAGGTGGAGGACGAGCATTGGCGCCATGTGATCGACGTAAACCTCAACGGGACCTTCTGGTGCGCCCGTGCCTTCGGCCGGCACATGCTGGCGGCGGGCAAAGGGGCGATCGTGAATGTCGGTTCGATGAGCGGGTTCATCGTCAACCGGCCCCAGCCGCAGAGCTATTATAATGCGTCGAAGGCGGCCGTTCACCAGCTGACCAGGTCTCTTGCCGCCGAATGGGCGAGCCGCGGAGTCCGGGTCAACGCCGTCGCGCCGACCTATATCGCCACCCCGCTCAATGCCTTCGCGGACCAGGAGGGCGAGATGTACCGCCGCTGGATCGACGGCACGCCGATGGGGCGGCTCGGAACGCCGGAGGAAGTCGCTTCCGTCGTCCTGTTCCTGGCGTCGGACGCGTCGAGCCTGATGACCGGAAGCATCGTCCTGGCCGATGGCGGCTACACCTGCTGGTAGCTGCACCGATCGGCACAAGGAACGAGCGGTTGCGCATACTCGCCGACCTTTCAGATAGGTAAGGACTCATCTAGCTCCGATCCAACGCCCGCTTAAGCCGGGACGACCTGGGGAGAATGACTATGCGCACCGCCACCCTATTGCTCGCCGGAAGCATTCTCGCTTCTGCCGCACCCGCCTTCGCCCAGGGTCAGCCGAGCGTATCGCCGGATCCGACGGCGCCCGAGCAGGCCGCCGCGGCGCCGACCGAGGCCCAGCCCGAACAGGCGGGCGGCGACATCGTGGTGACCGCCCGCCGCCGCGAGGAGTCGCTCAAGAATGTTCCGATCGCCATCACCGCGATCACCGGCGACCGGCTGAGGGAATTGCAGGTCAATTCGGTGAAGGACGTCGCGAATTACACCCCCGGCCTCAACATCAATTCCGACTCGGTAGGGCGCGCATTCGTCTCGATCCGCGGTATCGGAACCACCCTGATCGACACGGTCCAGCCCGGCGTCGGCATCTTCATCGACGGTATCTATCAGCCCAATACCAGCTATCTGAACTCGCCCATCGTGGACGTCTCCCGGATCGAAGTCCTGCGCGGGCCGCAAGGTACCCTGTTCGGCAACAATACCCTGGGCGGTGCCATCAACGTCATCACCCGCCAGCCGAGCAACGAGTGGACCGGCCGCGCCGACGCGGCTTATGCCGGCCCCGACGATTATCAATCGCTGTCGGGAAGCGTGAGCGGCCCGGTCGTCACCGACGTGCTTCAGTTCCGCATCGGGGCTGCCTATCACAAGCAGGACGGCTTCATGGTGAACACCTTGACGCCGGGCGACATGAACCCGCTCCGGCAGGAGAGCGTCGGCGGCACCCTTCGCTTCACCCAGGCACACGGCGCGGTCTTCACGCTCAACCTCAACTACGATCAGACCTATGGCGGAAGCACCGCCTACAACCATGTCTCCGGCC
Organism: Alphaproteobacteria bacterium; assembly: GCA_005882415.1. Lineage (GTDB taxonomy): Bacteria > Pseudomonadota > Alphaproteobacteria > Sphingomonadales > Sphingomonadaceae > Allosphingosinicella. Next base: position 9,999 of record VBAE01000263.1, read on the forward strand.
CCACCGACTACCGGCTGGATGGCGCGACGAACGTCCTCAACCGGTCGAAGATCGACTATTATGGCGCCAATCTGAAAGGGGAGTTCCAGGTCGATCCGCTGAATACGAAGATTACGGCGGTGGCGGCCTATAACCGGAAGAACCTCTCCGCAGTCAGCGACGGCGACTTCGGCCCGGTCGACCTGCTCCGGTCCAACGGCACGTCGCGCCTGGTCACCAAGACCGGCGAGCTGCG
>VBAE01000264.1 GCA_005882415.1 Alphaproteobacteria bacterium
GAGGATGTGGGCGAGGAAGTAGCGCGCGTAAGGCGTGTTGCCGGGGACGTGATATTTCGCGCCCGGGTCGAAGTCCTGCTCGCTGCGCGGGCTGGGCGGGGTGATGCCCTGATATTGGAGGCGAAGGTCGGTCCAGGCCTGGTTGTAGTTCGCAGTCGGGATCTGTCCGCTGAACACCCCCCAGCGCCATTTGTCGACGAGCAGGCCGAAGGGCAGGAAGGCGACCTTGTCCATCGCCTGCCTGAGCAGCAGGCCGATGTCCTTGTCGGGCGAGGGCACCTTCGATTTCGGCAGAAGCCCGAGATCGACCAGATAATCGGGAGTGACCGAAAGCGCGATGAAGTCGCCGATCGCCTCGTGGAAGCCGTCATTTGCACCATTCTCGTAAAGGAGCGGCTGCTGGTTGTAGGCGCGCTGGTAGAAATTGTGGCCGAGCTCGTGGTGGATGGTGACGAAATCGTCGGCATTGACCTTGGTGCACATCTTGATGCGCAGATCGTCCTTATTGTCGACGTCCCAGGCCGAGGCGTGGCAGATCACCTCGCGGTCGCGAGGACGGGTGATCTGCGAGCGCTCCCAGAAGGTCTGGGGAAGCGCCGGGAAGCCGAGCGAGGTGTAGAAGCTCTCCCCCGTCTTCACCATTTTCACCGGATCGTATTTCTGGGCGACGAGCAGGTCGGTCAGGTCGTAGCCGATATTGCCGGCGCCCGCGGGCGCGACCACGTCGTAGATATTGCCCCATTCCTGCGCCCACATATTGCCGAGCAGGTCGGCGCGGATCGGGCCCGTCTTGGGCTGCACCGCATCCCCATATTTCGCGTTCAGCTTCGCCCGGGTGTAGCAGTGGAGCTGGTCGTAGAGCGGCTTCACCTGGCCCCAGAGCTTGTCGGTCAAAGCCGCGAAGGCGTCCGGGTCCATGTCGTATTGCGAGCGCCACATCGCCCCGGTGTCGGCATAGCCCAGATCCTTGGCGCCCTGGTTGGCGATCTCGACCAGGCGGGCATAATCGGCGCGCATCGGGCGGCCGACATTGGTGTGCCAGCTCGTCCACATCTCTTTCAATTGCTCGGGATTGCGGACGGTGCCCATCTTCTCTTCGAGGTCGTTGCCGTTCATCTCCTTGCCCAGGAGAGTGCCCCTGCCCTTGCCGTAGGTGGAGTTGAGACGGGTCGCGATGGTGTTGAGCTCGGCTGCCGCGCCCGGCGTGACCGGGGCCGGGAGGACGAGGCCGCCGCGCAGCAGGTCAAGCTTGCGGCGGGTGTCGAAATCGAGCCCGGGCACGTTGTTGAAGCGCGCCGCCTCGCCGGCATATTTCACCGACATTTCGGTGCCGATGGTTCCGAAATAGGCGGCGATCGCGTCTGTGTCGTCGGTGATGTGGGTGTTGTTCACCCATTGCGCGCGGCCATTGATCACCGAGAATTCGCCGAGCTCCTTTTCGGCGCGGGCGACGAAGGCGCGGGCTTCCTCGATGGTGGCGGGACCCTTGGTCTCGGTCGCGGGCGGCGGCGGCGATGCGGCGGCGGTCTGGGTGTCTGCGGAAGCGGTTGCGCAGGCGGCGAGGGAGAAAGCGAGCGCGAGGGCGGAAACCGTGGCTTTCATCTGGGCGACATCCTCGATTATGTTCTGGGATGGCCCGGGCTATTGCGCTTCGGGCAAGGCCGGTCAAGCAGCCAGGAAATCGCCGATCGCGCGGCCGAGCTCGGCCTTGGTCACCGCGCTCATATGGTTGCCCGGCACCTCGACGAACCGTGCGTCGGGGAGGATGTCGGCGAGCTCGCTTGCATGGCCGTTGTCCTGGTCGTCGACGCCGGAGAGGACGAGCGTCGGCATCGCGACCCCCCGCACCTCGGCTTCCGTGGAATCGACGAAGCTGCCGAGCAAAGGAAGCATCGCTTCCGGGTCGCCGCCGGTGGTCTATATGGCGGAAATGGTCGCCGCGCCGCCCGGTGTGGAGCAATCCGCGAAGGCCCATTCCGGCGACGACCAGCCGCCGCGGCTTCGCCCCCATGATCGCCATCCGGACCGAGGTGCGGGCGCCGAGCGAATAGCCGCCGAGGTCGTAATCGCTAAGGCCGAGATGGGCGATCAGATCAAACCCGTCGCTGGCGAGGATGTCGGGCGGGTAGGAAGCCGCGTCGTGCGGCGCCGCGCTCTCCCCGTGGGCACGTAGGTCCGGCATGATGACGCGAAACCCGCGGCGCGCGATCTCCGCCGCATGGCCGAACTTGATCCAGTTCGTCTCGGCATTGGAGAACAGCCCGTGGAGAAGCACCACCGCCCTCCCCTCGCCCAGCTCGTGCCAGGCGAGCCGAGCCCCGTCGCGGGCGGTGAAGAAGTGGGTGGTCACCGCGGCTCAGCCCGGAAAGCTGCCGGTAGCCTTGACCCATTTGGCGACAAGGGGCTCGTTCTCATCTGTCCGGATCTCCGAAAGGCCGCTTGTGTCGATCCAGGCGCGGTGCATGCTCTCCGCCCCGAAATGGTGCTTCGGCACGAAACGCGACGGATCGTCGAACGATGCCACGGTGAGGTCCATATTCTCGCTGTCCGGAAAAGCGAAGCCGAGCGACGTCCCGCACTCCCGGCAATAAGGCCGGCTGGCGATCGGCGAGGAGGCATACCAATCGGGCTCGCTTTGCCACTCCACCTGCGCCTTCTTGATACCCCTGAACGCGATCGAGATTGAGCCCGTAGCCCGCTGGCACATCCGGCAATGGCAGAGATAGGCCTCGTCGTCCCCCACCTCCGCCACAAACCGCACCCGCCCGCACGCGCAGCCGCCGCTCATCTTGTCAGTCATAAGGGATGTCCTCTCCGAGAATTTGATGAGCAGGGACAGGTCAAATGCGGCAGCGCCGGAGACCTAAGAACGGTCTCGAGCGTCAATGGCCGTGGTCGCGGTCTTCACGGATGAGCACCTCACTCGGAGTCTGCATCACTCCCGAAGTCATCCCGCGAAGCTCAGCGAACTCCTTCAGTAGAGCCTCCCGAGCGGCCGGAGTCATTGGTGGTTTAGGCCGCATCGGCCGCACCTGCCGCAACGCCTCACGGAGCTCCGCTTCCAGAGTGCGGCCGTTCGCCTTCGCCGCCTCGCGATAGTCCGCAAGGAGGTCGTCATCCAAGCCTCTGATCAGAACCTGTGCCATTCAGTGATAATAGCAGATCGTCATCATTCGCTCCACGGCTCCGCATCAGCCGGCGGCGGGGGGAGTTGGAAGGAGAGGGGGATTCCGGCCTGGAGCTGGACCAGTGCCGCCTGCCCCATCAGCGGCCGCGGCACCGAGCGATATTCGCGCGGCGAGAGGCCCATGAACTCGCGGAATTCGTGGTTGAAGTGGGACTGGTCGAAATATTCCGGATCGCGCAAATCCTCGAAACGGGGCTCCTCGCTCACCCGGATTCGGCCGAGCGTGTCGAGGAAGCGCTGGCGGCGGAGCAGGCGCTTGGGGCCGAAGCCGAACACCCTTTTGGCAACGCGCAGCAGGTGCGCCTGCGGGAGTCCCGCGGCCGCAGCCAAGGTCCCGACGTCGCGCGGACGCTCCCGAAGCGCGAGGTCGATCGCGATGGCGACGTCACTGTTCGGGGGGCGCCGATCGAGGAGGTTGAGCAGCAGGCGATCGAAGAAGCCGGTGCGCTCCTCATCCGAGCTGTGCGCTGCAAGCCCTTCCTGGATGGCCTGTTCGGGAATCCCGAGTGCGTCCCCCAGGGGCACGAAGCGATTGGCCAAATCGTTGGCGGGAACGTCGAAGAAGCGCTCCCACCCGAGCGGGGTGAGGCCGAAGCCGGCGGTGGCGCCGCGCCGGCTGATCACCTTCATCGCCCGGTCGGTCGGCCCGAACAGCCAGCCCGTGTCCGGCATCTCCGGGCGGGTCTGGCGGGATTCGACCCACCAGGAGCCGGACAGCTTGAAGCGGACGTTTCCCCATTCCGGGTAGAGGAAGTCCTCGAGCTCGCCCCGGCATTCGACGAAATAATAGAAAGTGACGAAGCTTCGCAGCCGCTCGTCCGGAAGCGCGATCTGGATCGAGGTGCCCCCATCCTCCTCCGCGTCCTGGGCGGCCTCCGGCGCTCGCTTAGCCATCACTATGCCCCACATCCCACAGCGAGCGCCTAAGCCGCTGAGGGATGAGAGATTTCCCCACCAGCGGCAGGGAAGTCAATGGCCTCGGATCAGGCGGCCTTCTGGAGGTGCTTCCTGCCGAGCAACTCGGCGATCTGGACTGCGTTGAGCGCCGCGCCCTTCCTCAGATTGTCGGAGACGCACCAGAGGGAGAGGCCGTTCTCGACCGTCGGGTCCTCGCGGACGCGGCTGACATAGGTCGCATATTCCCCGACCGCCTCGACCGGGGTGACGTATCCGCCGTCCTCGCGCTTATCGACGAGCATGATCCCGGGGGCCTCGCGCAGGATCCGCTGCGCCTGCTCCGCGCTGATCTCGTCCTCGAACTCGATGTTGATCGCCTCCGAATGGCCGACGAAGACGGGCACGCGCACGCAGGTCGCCGTCACCTTGATCTTCGGATCGAGGATCTTCTTCGTTTCGACCACCATCTTCCACTCCTCCTTGGTCGATCCGTCGTCGAGGAAGTCGTCGATATGGGGGATGACGTTGAAGGCGATCTGCTTGGTGAACTTCACCGGCTCGTTCGAATCGCCGACGAAGATGTTGCGGCTTTGCTCGAACAATTCATCCATGCCCGCCTTTCCGGCGCCGGAGACGGACTGGTAGGTCGCGACCACCACCCGCTTGATCCGGGCGACGTCATGGAGCGGCTTCAAAGCGACCACCATCTGCGCGGTCGAGCAATTGGGGTTGGCGATGATGTTCTTGCGCCGGTAGCCGTCGATCGCCTGCGGGTTCACCTCCGGCACGATCAACGGCACGTCCGGGTCCATCCGGAAATAGGAGCTGTTGTCGATCACCGTGCAGCCGGCCGCGGCGGCCTTGGGCGCATAGACTTTCGACACCTCCGATCCGGCGGCGAACAGCGCCATGTCCCAGCCGGCGAAATCGAAATATTCGATATTCTGGACCTTGAGCTCGCGCCCGCTGTCGCCGAAGTCGATGATGTCGCCCGTGGAGCGCGGCGAGGCGACGGCGGCGATCTCGTCCAGCGGAAATTCGCGCTCGGCGAGGATGTTCAGCATCTCGCGCCCGACATTGCCGGTCGCGCCGACGACCACCACCCGATAACCCATTTTACCAATTCTCCGCTGAAGCTTCGGCACGGCTCCTATCGCAACGCGCCCGCGCAGGCGATATGGCGATGACCAAGCGGGGGACAAGATGAAGAGAAGCGGCATCATCGTTGCGGCGGCGCTGCTGCTCCTGGTCGCGCTGATGGCGCTGAAGCCGCTTCTGGTCGCCGTTCCCGCGGTTCCGCCGTCCGCCGCGCCCGGGGAGTTCGACACGGCGCGGGCCAAGGCGCGGCTGGCGCGGGTGCTGGGGCCGCAGGCGCCGCACCCGGTCGACAGCGACGGAGACGACGCGGTGCGCGGGCGGCTCGTCGCCGAGCTCCAGGCGATGGGCCTGACGCCCTCGATCAGCGACGACATGACCTGCAACGGCTCGGCCAAGGACCGCGGCATTTCCTGCGCGCGAATCCGCAATGTGCTGGTGACGATCGGGCCGGCCGAGGGGCGGCACCTCCTCCTCGTCTCGCACTATGATTCGACCCCGGTCGGCCCCGGTGCGTCGGACGACGGGATCGGGGTCGCGTCGATGCTCGAAATCGCCGAGCTTCTGAAAGGCGCGCCGCTCCGGCAGCCGGTCAGCTTCCTGTTCGACGAGGGCGAGGAAGCGGGTCTGATAGGCGCGCGCGCCTTCCTGCAACGCAATCCCCTCGCCGCCCGCGTCGACACGCTCGTCAACCTCGAATCGCGGGGCGTGAACGGCCCCGCGATCATGTTCGAGACCAGCCGGCCCAACGGCCGCGCTCTGGCTTATTATTCTCAAGCCGTGGAGCGGCCGCTGGCCAACTCGCTCACCACCGATTTCTACCACCTCATTCCCAACTCCACCGACGTGTCGGTGTTCGAGAGCGAGAAGTGGACGATCTTGAACTTCGCGGTGATCGGCAACGAGACGCGGTACCACAGCCCGGGCGACCGTCTGGATTCGCTCGACCCGCAAAGCCTCCACCATATGGGCTCGCAGGCGCTCCAGATCGCGCGCATGTACGGCAGCGGGCAGCCGCCGGCCGGAGGCGCCGAGCGGCTCTATGCGGACGTGCTCGGACGCTTCCTGATCAGCTTCGACCCCTCGCTCGGAGTGATGGGGCTGACCCTCTTCCTGGTGATCTTCGGCGTCCTCCTCTTCCGCCACCGGCGAAGCGGGCTCCGCGCCTTAGCCGCGGTGGCGGGCGCGCTTGCCGCAGCGGGAATCGCGGTCTTCCTGCTCAAGTTCCTGCTCGGCCTGGTTCGAAGCGGGGAATATTGGCGGGCGAGCCCCCATTGGATGGCGCTTGCGGTGGATGTCACCGCCCTCGCCTGCTCCGCGGCGGCGCTGGCGTGGATCGGACGCCGAAGCGACGAAGATTCCCTGCGCAAGGCCTATTGGTTCCTGTTCCTCCTCTTGGGCTTCGCGCTGAGCTTCCCGGTTCGGGGAAGCGCGATCTTCTTCTCGTGGCCGCCGCTCCTGGCAGCGGCGGCAGTGACATTGAAGAGGGGCAAAATGGCGCTCGCCCTGGCCGCTTTCGCGCTGCTGTTCATCACCTGGGCGCCGCTGCTCGATCTCAGCGAAACCCTGCTCGACTTCGATACGGCCTGGGTATTCGCCCCGATCTCGGCGCTGATCCTGCTTCCGGCGCTGATCGAGCTGAAGCCGCTGCTTGCAGGCCTTCCCCGCCATACGGTCGGTCTCGGCCTTGCAGCGCTGGTCCTTGCGGCGTGGCTCCCGGTCGCGGTCGTCCCGGCTTATTCGCCCGACCGCAAGCAGCGTCTCACGATCGAATACGCCTGGGATGCAGCCGCCAAGAAGGCCCAGTGGCTGGTCTATCACGACCGCCGCGCGCTGCCTGCGGTCTTGGGCAAGTTCGCCCGGGACGTGGAAGTGCCCTGGTCCACCTCCAAACGCTGGGCCGCTCCGGCGGAAGGTCCGGCAGTCGAGCCGCCACAGGTCGATCACATCTCCGAAGTGCGCACGTCGCAAGGCCGGGTGCTGACGCTTCGGCTGCTAAGCCGAGGCGCCGAGACCGTGCGCCTCCGCGCCGAGCCCGAAGCGGACCTGCGCGCCGTCCGGGTGAACGGCGTCACGACTGCATTCGGCAAAGGCGCGAAGGACGAAGATTATGTCCTCCGCTGCCACGGGCGAAGCTGCGACGGGCTGGAGGTGAAGCTGCTCGTCGGATCGCCCCGCGCGGTCGAGCTCACCGTCGTCGGCATGCATTCCGGCCTCCCGGCCGGGGCACGGCCGCTCCTCGACGCGCGCCCGCCGGACGCGCAGCCGCAATATGTGCCCGACGCCAGCTATGGGATCGGCAGAATCCGGCTTTAGGGGCGGTTCTTCACCGTTCGGCCGAGGAAGCGTGTGATGGTCGTCCAGACGTGGGTCTGCGGCCCCTCCCCTGCGATCGCATGGGTGGCGCCGGGATAGACCATCAGCTCGAAGGGCTTCTTCTCCTTCTGGAGCTTGGCGATCAGAGCGGTCGAATTTTCGAACACGACATTGTCGTCGCTCATGCCGTGGACGACGAGCAAAGGATCGGCGATGCGGCTCGAGTCTTCGAGCGCGTTGGAGCTCTGGTACGGCTTGGGATCGGTCGCCGGATTGCCGAGATAGCGCTCGGTGTAGAAGGTGTCGTACAGCTCCCATTTGGTCACCGGCGCGACCGCAACGCCCGCGGCGAACTTCAGCCATTCGACCCCGGCGAGTTGGTCCTCGACCTCGGCGCCACCCATCGCGTGGTAGATCGCGTTTTCGAACTTCGTCCCGCGGCGGTTGGTCCCGCGATTGTCGACGGTGAAGACGATCCAGCCCTGGTCGACGAGATATTGGTGCAGCGGGAGCTGGCCGTACCAGGCGTCGGTCACCTGCTGCCCGTGCGGGCCGCCATAGACGAAGAAGAAGACGGGGTAGTGCTTCCCGGGCTCGAGCCGCGGGGTCAGCATCCGATAGTGAAGCGTCGATCCGTCGGGCCCGGCGAGGGTTCCGAAGACCGGCTTCACATGGCTGTCGAGATAGGCGCCATAGGGATGGTCGGGGCCGAGCCTGTTCTCCTCGACCCAGGCGAGGCGGCGGCCGGCGGCATCGGCGAGATAGACCTGGCTCGGCTGGGACGGGTTTGAGCGGGTGACGAGCGCGTGGGTGGCGCCCTCGTCCATCTCGGCGGCGTTCGACCAGCCGGCCTCGGTCACCCGCACCGGGGCCTTCGGCTTGTCGTATGAGACCCAGTAGAGCTGCTGCTGGATCGGCGTCTCGGCGGTGCCGGTGAAATAGACGCGGTGCGCCTTCTCATCGACCCCGGCGACATCCTCGACCGCCCAGTCGCCGCGGGTGAGCTGGGTCCATTTGCCCGCCTTCCAGCGGTAAAGGTGGGAGTAGCCGGAGCGCTCGGACGACCAGATCAGGCTGCCGTCCTTCAGCGGCTTCAAATTGTCTGTAAGGTTGACCCAGGTCTTCGACGTCTCGCTGAACAGGAGCGCCGACTTGCCGGTGACCGGGTCGACCCGCAGGACGTCGAGCCGCTTTTGGTCGCGGCTCATCCGCTGGACGAAGAGGCTCTTGCCGTCCTTGGCCCAGTCGACGCGGGTCAGATAGACGTCCGGGTTGCTGCCGAGGTCGGCCTTGATCCGGCCGCTGCCGTCCGGCGCCATGATGTAGAGGTCGACGATGGCGTTCCTGGTGCCGGCGGCGGGGTAGCGCTGCTCGACCAGCCTCGTCCCCTCGGCACCGATCGCGGCGCGGGTGACGACCGCCACCGGGCTTTCATCGACCCGGGCGACGGCGACGAAGCGGTCGTCCGGCGACCACCAATAGCCGGTCTGCCGCCCCATCTCCTCCTGCGCGACGAACTCGGCCGCGCCCCAGCTCAGCGTGCCGCCGCCGTCGCTGGTCAGCGCCCGCTCCCTGGCCGAGGCGAGGTCCATGACGAAGATGTTCTGGTCGCGGAGGTAGGAGAGGTAGCGGCCGGTCTCCGACACCTTGGCGTCGATCTCCGTCTCCTCGGTCTCGGTCAGGCGGCGGACTTGGCCGTCGAGGCTGGCGAGGTAGAGGTCGCCGTCGATCGGCACCAGGATCGATTTGCCGTCCGGCGCCCAGCCATAATCGGTGATCCCCTTGGTGCCGGCGATGCGAAGCCGCTCGCGGCGCATCTTCTCTTCCTCGGAAATGTCGGCGCCGGTGCCGATCTTCTTCGAATCGACCAGCATCCGCGCGGCGCCGGTGGCTGCGTCGATCGCCCAGAGATCGAAGCGGTCCTTCTCCTCCTGCCGGTTGCGAAGGAGCGTGACCAGCCGTCCGTCCGGGGACAGCCTGGCCAGGCGCGGCGTCGGGCCGGCGAGCGAGGGGCTCTGGAACAGCCGTTCCAGCGTCAGGTCCCTGGCTTGGGCGGGGATGGGAGCGGCGGCGAGGATGAGGAGCGAGATCAGGGCTTTGCGCATGGCGGCGCACCCTAAGGTCACTTCCGCAAAAGAAAAGGCGGGGAGAGCATCGCCCTCCCCGCCCGATCTTTTCGACGCTCGAAGGACCGATCAGCCCTCCGCACTCTCCGTCTCGGGAGTCGCGGTCGCGGCCGGAGCGGCCTGCTGGGCGTTCTGGCGCGGATCGCGGCGCTCGGCGATACGGGCCGACTTGCCGGTGCGGCCGCGCAGATAATAGAGCTTCGCACGGCGGACGGCGCCGCGGCGGACGACCTCGATCGAATCGACGTTCGGCGAATAAAGCGGGAAGACGCGCTCTACGCCCTCGCCGAAGCTGATCTTGCGGACGGTGAAGGAGGAGCCGAGGCCCCGGTTCGCCCGCGCGATGCAGACGCCTTCGAAATTCTGGACTCGGGTGCGGTCGCCTTCGACCACCTTTACGCCGACGCGGAGCGTGTCGCCGGGGCGGAACTCGGGGATTGCGCGGCCCTGGGTGAGGCTTTCGATCTGCTCGGCCTCGAGCTGCTGGATGAGGTTCATGTTCGTGTCGCTCTCTTCAGTCTTCGTGCCGCGCACCAGAGGGCGGTGGCCTTCGGGCGTCCCCATGACGCTCGACAAGGTCCGGCCGCCTTAGCCGTGTATCTTCCGCTGCCCTGGCTTTTCGCCATGCAGCGATCTTCGCATGATCCCCCGATCGCAGCACTTCGGGGATCCTGCGCCCTTCCCATATGACAGGCCGGGTATAATGCGGATATTCGAGCAGCCCCGTTTCGAAGCTCTCATCCTCTCCGCTCAAGGCCGCGCCCATTACCCCGGGAAGCAGCCGAACGCAAGCATCGAGCAGGGTCAGCGCCGCCATCTCCCCGCCCGACAAGATATAGTCGCCGATCGACACCGGAACGATCGGCCGAGCCTCGAACAGACGCTCGTCTATCCCTTCAAACCGGCCGCAGAGGATCGACACTCCGAGCCCGGCCGAAAGCTCCCGCACCATAGCCTGGGTAAGTGGAGCCCCGCGCGGAGTCATAGCCAGCATCGGCGCCTCCGGCCGCCGCGTCAGCACGTCGTCGACTGCCGAGGCAAGCACATCCGCCCGCATCACCATCCCCGCCCCGCCCCCGGCCGGCGTGTCGTCCACGGAGCGATGCTTGTCGGTAGCGAAGTCGCGGATGTGGACGGTTTCGAGAGACCAGATCCCCCCCTCCAGCGCACGCCCGGCCAGGCTGGAGCCGAGCGGGCCGGGGAACATCTCCGGGTAGAGGGTGAGGACGGTGGCGGGCCAGGTCACGCCACCGTCCAATCTTCGACCCGAAGAGAGGGCACCGCCCGAAAGTGGCGTGTATTGCGGGTCACCATGACGAGATTGCGCGATAAAGCGTGCGCGGCGATGAGGTGATCGAAGCGATGCCTCTCGAAGGGCAGCGTCCTGTAGGTCTCGCCAGCGGCCGCATCGAAGGGAAGGACCTGGATCAGGTCGAACAGTGCCTTCGCCCGTGCTTGTTGACGAGGATCGTCTGGATTCACTTTCCACATAACCTCGGCGTAGGCGATTGCCGACGTGGCGAGCTCACCGATAGCGCAAGCCTCGACGCGGTCACGGGCCTCAGGGGAGACGCCGTCGAGCAGGTAGACGAGGATGTTGCTGTCCAACAGGTACTTGAAGTCAGTCACGTGCGGAAACCCGTCTTGGGCCGAGGTCGCTCTCGATTTCCCGCTCCTCGTCGGCCAGCGGCGAGAGCCCGGGGCACGATCCATAGATGCCTGTCAAATCGATCCTCTTCGGCGTCTGCTCCACCGGCTCCACGATGTAGCGGCCGCGATCCTCGCGGACGGTCATCTCGACGCCAGGGGGGACGCCGAGGACCTTGGGGAGCCGGACGGCAACGGAATTGCCGGACTTGAACGTCTTCGTGTTTTTCATAGTCCAATGTATATACGCGCAGTATACACTTCTCTCAAGCGGAACTCGCGTCACCGGCAAACGCTGTGGGCCCCATGACAGAACCCTGTTTCGACTGCCTCGTGATCGGTGGGGGTCCTGCGGGGCTTACCGCGGCGATCTACCTCACCCGCTACCACCTTTCGATCAAGGTGGTGGATGCGGGGAAGAGCCGGGCGAGCCTCATCCCCTGCACCCACAACCATGCCGGCTATCCTGGCGGCATTTCGGGGAAG
>VBAE01000265.1:0-2720 GCA_005882415.1 Alphaproteobacteria bacterium
GACCCGGCTCGCCGATTACACCCAGCTCGTCGTCGCGCCGAAGGAGGGGCGCTGGAAGGAGGCGCTCGCCGAGGCCTATGGGATCGTCAAGGGCGCGCTCGCGGCGCCGCCGAGCGCGGCGGAGATCGCGCGCGAGATCGCCAATTGGCGGAGCTCGGCGGTGGCTTCGGTGCAGGGCGAACCCACCCGCCGCTCGCCGCAGCTCGCCCAGCGCCTCGTCTCGGCGGTCGACGATGGCGAGGTGGTGAGCACGGCGGCGGTGACCCTCGCCCTGATCGAGGAATTCGCGCCGCGCTACACGCCCGCTGTGGTGCAGGCCGCGGCTAAGGCGATCTTCTCAGGCTCGGGCCCGCGCATGGTGCTTCTGACGCCCAAGCCGGCCGAGGGCGCAGTCGCGGCGCTTGCGGCGGCCGAGGCGGCGCCCGCGGTCACCAATTCGGACGACCGGCAGGTGACGATGGCCGATTTGCCGGCGCTCGGGACACCCGGGCGGGAAGTGTCGCGCAAGCGGGTGGAGGACATGGACGTGACCATCGTCCGCTTCGCCAACGGATCGACCCTGATTTTCAAGAAGACCGCGTTCGAGCAGGGCTCGGTCGGCGTCGGCCTGCGCTTCGGGAGCGGTGTGGCGGGGTTCGCCAGCGACCGGCGGCCGCTCACATGGCTTGCGCCGCTCGTAATCCCCTCGGGCATGGGCACGCTCGACCAGGAGGCGCTGGATCGGCTGCTGACCGGGCGGCGGGCGAGCCTCAGCTTCGGGGTGGACGAGGATGCCTATGCGATGCGCGGCGCGACTTCGGGCAAGGAGCTGGAGGACCAGCTCCGCCTGCTCGCCGCCAAGCTCGCCGCGCCGCGCTGGGACGCGCAATTGTTCGAGCGCTTCCGGGCCGGCGGCCTCTCCTCCTACGATCTGAGCTTCGCCTCCGCGTCGGCCCGGACGGGCCGCGAATTCCCGGCCTTCGTGCGCGGCGGCGACGCGCGCTGGGCGCCGGTCGAGAAGCCGGTGCTGGAGGGCGCGAAGCCGGCGGAGTTCGAGCGCTTCTTCGGGCCTCTGCTCAAGGCGGGGCCGATCGAGGTGGTGGTGGTCGGCGACGTCGATCTCGAAGCCGCGGTCGAGGCGATGAAGAAGACTGTGGCGGCGCTTCCGCCGCGGCCGGAGGCGACGCTGTCGGCCTCCGGGCTCGCCGTGCATCCGCCTGCGCCGTCGCCCAAGCCCGTCACCTTCACCCACACAGGCGATCCGACCCAGGCGCAGGCGCTGATCGGCTGGACCACCTTCGGCGGCACGAGCGGAATTCGTGAGCGGCGGGCGCTGAGCCTGGCCGCCAACATGCTCCAGGTGCGCTTGTACGAGCGGCTTCGCGACGTGCAGGGGCGGACCTATTCGCCGAGCGCCAGCGTCTCCTCGTCCGAGACCTTTCCGGATTGGGGCATTTTCTACGCGGCTGCCGAGGTCCGGCCCGAGGATGCGCAGGGGTTCCTCACCATGGCGCGGGAGATCGTCGGCGATCTGGCGAAGAAGCCGGCGGCCGCCGACGAGTGGCAGCGGACAATCAACCCGGTGCTGGCCGGCCTCGAGCGGCGGCTCCAGACCAACGGCTACTGGATGAATGCGCTGGAGGATTGGTCGCGCAAGCCCGAGCTGATCGAACAGACGCGCAGCCTCCTCTCCGACTACCGCTCGATCACGCCCGAGGAGGTGCGCTCGGCGGTAGCGAAATATGTCACCGACCAGGGCGACTGGTCGATGCTCGTTCTCCCCGCTAGAATAGGCTCCAGTGTCCACTAGCGCTGTTCAGATCACGAACCCCGCGCCGAGCGGGAGCGGCAATGAGCCCGCCGTCCAGCGCGGCGGCGGCTGGACCCCGTTCCGTCTCCAGCAGCAGCCCTTTTTCGACGACAAGAACCGGGCCTTCTGGGTCCTCCAGTCGATCGGCTGGATCGGCTATTTCATCCTTCGGACCCTCTCCGGCCTGGCCAACTCGATGGCGTGGAGCTTCGTCTTCCACACCGCTTTGCTGACCGCGACCGGCTATTCGTTGACGCTCCTGATGGCGGCGGCCTTTCGCCGGCTGATCCGGATGCGCGCACTCGTCACCTGGCCGCTGTCGGTGGTGCTGGTGGTGTTCGCATCCTCCTCCTTCTCGGCCATCGAGACCTGGAGCTACTCCACCTTCGTCAACACCGCCTTCAAGCCGGAAGGGGTGCAGTTTTTGGGCGCGATCCTGCTCGATTGCGCACTGCTCGTCGCCTGGTCGGCGCTCTATTACAGCATCAATTATTATCTGCTGCTCGAGCAGCAGACCGACCAGCTCCTCCGGCTGGAGAGCCAGGCGAGCTCGGCCCAGCTTGCGATGCTGCGCTACCAGCTCAATCCGCACTTCCTGTTCAACACGCTGAATTCGATCTCGACCCTGGTGCTCCTGAAGCAGACCGAGCGGGCCAATGCGATGCTGAGCCGGCTTTCGTCCTTTTTGCGCTATACGCTGGTCAACGAGCCGATGGGATCGGTGACGGTGGCGCAGGAGGTGGAGACGTTGAAGCTCTATCTCGAGATCGAGAAGATGCGCTTCGAGGACCGGATGAGGCCCTGCTTCAACATCGATCCCGAAGTGGCGCGGGCGCGGCTGCCCTCGCTGCTGCTCCAGCCTCTGGTCGAGAATTCGATCAAATATGCGGTCACGCCGCAGGAGGAGGGGGCGGATATTGAGGTCGGCGCG
>VBAE01000265.1:2754-8738 GCA_005882415.1 Alphaproteobacteria bacterium
CAGTCCACCGGCGTCGGTCTGGCCAATATTAGGGACCGTCTGGCGCAAGCCTATGGACCCAACCATCGTTTTGAGACCGAATCGAACAGAAACGGGGGCTTCAGCGTTACCATCGAAATTCCCTTCCAGATCGAAGCTTCCGAGGAGACGAAATGACCATTCGAACGATCCTGGTCGACGACGAGCCGCTGGCCATCCAGGGCCTGCAGCTGCGCCTTCAGGCGCATAGCGACGTCGAGATCGTCGAAACCTGCTCGAACGGCCGCGAGGCGATCCGGGCGATCAAGACCAACAAGCCCGATCTCGTCTTCCTCGACATCCAGATGCCGGGCTTCGACGGCTTCTCCGTCATCCAGGGATTGATGGAGGTGGAGCCGCCGCTGTTCGTGTTCGTCACGGCCTATTCCGACCACGCTCTCCGCGCCTTCGAGGCGCAGGCCGTCGATTATTTGATGAAGCCGGTGGAAGAGGACAGGCTCGCCGATACGTTGGACCGGGTCCGCCAGCGCCTGTCCGAGAAGCGCGGCGCCGAGGAAGCGGGTAAGCTCAAGGAAGTGCTCGCCGAGGTCGCTCCGGACGCGGTCGAGAATGCGGACATCTCCGCGGACGAGGGCCCGGCCGCCAACCGCTACGAGAAGCTCATCAACATCAAGGATCGTGGCCAGATTTTCCGGGTCGACGTCGATTCGATCGAGAAGATCGATGCCGCCGGCGATTACATGTGCATCTACACCGGCGATAATACTTTGATCCTTCGCGAGACGATGAAGGACCTCGAAAAGCGCCTCGACCCGCGCCGCTTCCAGCGCGTCCACCGCTCGACCATCGTCAATCTGGACCAGGTCCGGCAGGTTAAGCCGCACACCAACGGCGAATGCTTCCTGGTGCTCGGCTCCGGAAGCCAGGTGAAGGTCAGCCGCTCCTATCGCGACGTGGTCGCCCGCTTCGTCCACTGATGCTCGTCGTATCCCTCCTCCTCCAGGCGGCGGCCGGCCAGCCCGACATCGAGCTCAACGTCCGCGCCACCGCCCGCTCGGTGCAGATCGAGCGCAAGGGCGAGGCGCGGCTGGAGGTCCATGCCGAGCCGGATTCGGGCGGCAGTGGCGTCCAGACGAGCGTGACGCCAAAGGCGAACGGCAAGACCACGCTTCGCAATGTCCGCGCCGACATCCATGCCGCGATCACCCTCGCCGATCCGACCGTGCAAAATCGCAATGCCGGGGAAACCGCTGCGCCTCAGTAACGTTTCGCTGCCGACAACAGGGAGATGTTCATGCGTAAATCCGTCCTTCTCGCGGCGGCAGCCGCCGCCGTCGCGCTCGCCGCAAGCCCAGCCGCTGCCCAGCAGAACCGCCGTTCCGCCCAGGCCGGGCCGGGCCAGAATTCGCCGCTCGCGATGCAGGCGCTCCAGGGCGGGGACCAGCCCGACGTGCTGCTCGACATCCCCGATCTCTCGGTCGAGGAGATCACGCTCGAGGTGAACAACCTCCAGGCCCATATCGCGCTCGACGCGCGGCTGGCGAACCTTCTCAAGCTCACCGCCGGCGCCGATGCAAGCATCGACAACGTCAAGCTCACCATCAAGGGCGTCCACGCCCAGGCGACCCTGATCGTCCGCCTCGACAATGTTCGGGCGATCATCGAGCGCACCCTGCAGACGCTCGACGCCAATCCGCAGCTGATGACCCAGCTCCTCTCGACGGTGGACAACACGGTGAACACCGTCGGCGGGGTGGCCAACAACACGGTCGGAACAGTCGGCGGAATCGCCAGCTCGGCGCTTCGGAACGGCCAGCTCCTCGATCTTGCCAAGTCGGGCCTTACCGAGGTGTCCCGCACCGTCAATGCGGCTGGCCAGACCGTGCGCCGGGTGCGCGACAGCGGCGGCGCACTGACTGAGGTGGTGACCGACACGGCCAATCGGATCGTCTCGTCGCGTAGGGTCGGCCAGTAAGTCCTCCCCGCGCGTAGCGGGGGGAGGGGGACCGGACGAAGTCCTGTGGAGGGGTAGAAGGCGCGGCCTTAGCGGTTCGCTCGTGAACCTCTGCCTCTGAGCCAGCCACCCCTCCACCACACTTCGTGTGGTCCCCCTCCCCCCGAGCTGCCGCTCGCGGGGAGGACTAGGCGGGATCCGCCGGATCCGCGGGGGCTGCGGAGAAGCCGGACTGTTCGGAGAGCCAGCCGGCGGCGCGGTCTGAGAACATGCCGGAGAGGATGCCGATCGCAGCATAGGCCATCAGGTTCTGGGTGTTGCTCTGCTCCACCCCGCCCAGCACCGCGACTCCGCTGAACAGCAATACGAACACGCCCAATGCGATCAGGCCACCGAGCAGGATCCGGCCGCCATAGGAAGCGGAGCGGGTGAATTTGAACTGGTTGTCGGGATAGACGAACAGGACGAGGGTGATCAGCAGGGCCCCGAACAGGCCGGACGAGAAAGCGAGCGCGATCGCCATCAGCGAGGGCGGGAGATAGACGAGCTGGGTCGCGCCCGGCCACCGGCTCTCCTCGAAGACGCGCAGGATCGCGATCGAGGAGGCGGCCTTGCCGGCGGATTCGAACTCGGAGGCGAGCGACTGGCGCTCGTCCTGGAGGAGCTTCAACTGGTCCGCCTGGTCCTCGGAATCGCGGTTGTAGCCGGCGATCTCGTCGAGGGTGCGGCGGACCGAGTCGGCGCCGGCATTGACCTCGTCGGCGAGCGCCTTCTGCGCGGGATCGACGCCGTTCGCACCGCAATGCTGGGTCGAGGCGGCGGCGGTGAGCAGCGCGCCGGGATTGGGCGGGGTCTGCACGGTAACCTGGGCGCCGGGGCAGCCTCGGGCGGCGAGGTTGCCGAGGTCCTGCTGGAGGTCGGCCGCCTCGGCGGCGAGGGTGCGCTGGGCGTCGCTCAAAGCGTCGGCGGCCTTGCGCTGGTTCGACGTCGCCTCCTTGATCGCGCTGCTGTTCTTGGTCCTGAGCGCAATGAGGTTCTGGTTGCCGAAATAATAGCGGATCGCGACCGAATAGTCGTAGCCGACATTGTCCTTGACCAGGGTCGCGACCACCTTCTGCTGCGCGGTCGCGACCATCAAGGTCAGCAGGAAGAAATAGGCGATGACGACGGCGCTGACCACGCGCCCTCCTCCCCTGAAGCCCGCCATGATCTTGTCGGACGGCATCCCCATTCTCCCCCGCTTCTGCCCCGCGCGCTTCCCCTGCACGCAGCGACTTTAGATCATGTTGCTGGCCTTGCGACAAGCGCCGCGCGCCTCGACTCCTGCGGGTCCCGCGACTATCGCGCGAGGCGAAGACATAAGGAGGATAGAAGCCCAATGACGACTTCGAGCCATGCGCTGGACCGGGTCCTCGTTCTCGAGATGGTGCGGGTCACCGAGGCTGCGGCGGTCGCGGCCTCGAAGCTGATCGGCCGCGGCAATGAGAAAGCCGCCGACCATGCCGCCGTCGAGGCGATGCGCGAGGCGCTGAACCAGCTCGAATTCGACGGCACCGTCGTCATCGGCGAGGGCGAGCGCGACGAGGCGCCGATGCTGTTCATCGGCGAGAAGGTCGGCGCCGCCCAGGGCACCGGGCCTAAAATCGACATCGCGCTCGACCCGCTCGAAGGAACGACGATCACCGCCAAGGCGGGGCCGAACGCTCTTGCCGTGCTCGCCATTGCCGAGGAGGGCGGGCTCCTGAACGCGCCCGACGTCTACATGGAGAAATTGGCCGTCGGGCCGGGCTATCCGAAGGGCGTGATCGATTTGCGCAAGAGCGCGACCGAGAATGTCCATGCGATCGCCGCGGCCAAGGGCGTCCACCCGTCCGAGATCATCGCCTGCGTGCTCGACCGGCCGCGTCATGCCGCGCTGATCGCGGAGCTGAGGGGGCTCGGCTGCGGGATCATGCTGATCCCCGACGGTGACGTCGCTGGCGTGATCGCGGTCACCGACCCGGACACGACGATCGACGTCTATATGGGCCAAGGCGGCGCTCCGGAGGGGGTGCTTGCGGCCGCGGCTTTGCGCTGCGTCGGCGGCCAGTTCCAGGGCCGACTCGTGTTCCGCAACGACGACGAGCGGGCGCGTGCGGCGCACTGGCATGTCGAGGACCTCGACCGGATTTACCATCTCGAGGATCTGGCGAAGGGCGACGTGATCTTCGCGGCGACCGGCGTCACGGACGGGTCGCTGCTCGACGGGGTCAAAAGGCGCAAGAGCTGCATCACCACCGAGAGCGTGGTGATGCGCGCGTCCACGGGCACGGTCCGCTGGGTCCGCGGCGAGCACCGCCACGAACCCGGCAGCCACGACTACTGAGTCAGTAGCGCCTACTACTTCCCGGTTCCCGGCTCGGCCTGGGCGCGGTGCATGGCGGCGGCCACGCCTCCGCCGAGCACCTTCGCGGAGGCGACCTGCATCTTGTTCATCAGGCCGTGGACGACGCTCCGCTCGCCTTTCATCATCGCGTCCCAGCCGGTTCGGGCGACGTCGGCGGGGTCGTCCTTCTTCGCCTGGCCGACCTTGGTGTCGAGCATGTCGGCGCGTTCGAAGAATTCGGTCTCGGTCGCGCCCGGCTTCAGGCAGGTGACCGAGACGCCGGTGTCCTCGAGTTCGTTGTTGAGCGCGTCGGAGAAGCTGTCCACGAACGCCTTGGAGCCGTTGTAGACCGCCTGGAAGCTGCCCGCGATATGGCCGGCGATGGAGCCGGTGATCAGGAGCCGTCCCTCGCCGCGGGCGACCATCTGCCGCGCCACCTGCTGGATGAGGAGCAGCGTGCCGGTGATGTTGGTGTCGATCACGTGGCGCCACTCGGACGGGTCCTGCTCGAGAAAGGCGTGGCCGAGGCCGTGGCCGGCATTGGCGCAGAGGATGTCGACCGGCCGCCCGCCGGCGGCTTCGACGAGGCGGCGGACGCCTTCGTCGGTGGAGAGATCGGCCTCGACCGAGCGGACCTGGACCCCGAGCCCCTGGAAAGCGGCGGAGGCGTCGACCAAAGGCTCGTCGGCGGCGACGAGCAGATCGTAGCCGTCCTCCGCGGCGATCTTGGCGAGTTCGTAGCCGATGCCGCTCGACGCGCCGGTGACGATGGCGAATTTCTTCTGACTGGCCATGCGCTTAGCCTTTCGATGAGGGTTTGGCGGGATGAACCGGCGCGCCCGGCACGGGTTCCGCGCGGCGCGGCGAAGCGTGGAGGGTGAGCGAGAAATGGTCGAAGGTTGCCGGGAGCGCGTTCGGGTCGAGCGGACGGTTGGGGCGGAGTTCGGCGCGGCGGAGGAGGGCGGCGAGGGTGAGGCTTCCGAGCAGGAGCACCAGGTCGCGGCCGGGGCAGAGCCCGGGGCCGCCGCTGAACGGAATGAGGTGCGCGGCGCGGGCGCGTCCGTCGAGCCAAATTTCGGGCGTGAAGCGGTCGGCGAACGGGAGGCGGTTTGGGTCGCGGTGGAGGTAGGGGAGGTGGATGATCACTCCCGTCCCCGCTTTCATCCGCCCGGTGGGGAAGTCGACGTCCCGACGCGTCTCTCGGAGGATCAGCGGTGTGGTCGGCCAGAGGCGCACCGACTCCTCGATCGCTGCGCGGAGGTAGGAGGTGGAGGCTTCCGCGCTCGTGCCGAGCAGGGCGAGGGCGCGGAAGGTGGCGATTCCGGCGCCGTCGAAGGCGAACAGCCATTGCGCCACCTGGTCGGGCGCGGCGGCGTCGGCATAGTCGTAGTGGCTGACGAGGGCGCCGAGGCTCCCCGCATCCGCCCGCCGGAGCCGCGCCTGGATTGCGGCGAGCACCGCCTCGCGGAGTTGCCGCCACTTCGGCTTCAGGAAAGCCCAGTTCGCGGCCCCCCGGAGGCGGTCGAGGCCATCGGTGACCTGCTCGTCGCCGGCGGCGGAGGCGCCGAAGACGACGCGGCGGGCGAGGCGGAACCAGGCTTTGCGGAATTCCGGCCAGGCGAGGGTGCCGGTGGCGGCGAGAGGCGCGATCTCCTCCTCGATGGCATCGGAGAAGGTGCCAGCGAG
>VBAE01000266.1 GCA_005882415.1 Alphaproteobacteria bacterium
GCTGCTCGAAGGGATCAACCTCACCACCCGCACCGTCCACAACCGCGCTTTGCGGCAGGCGACGGCCGAGATTGCCGAGGCGGTCCGCACCGGCGGCAGCCTCGCCGGGGCGCTGCGCAAATCGGGCATCTTCCCGCCTCTGCTCGTCTATCTCGCTGCCAGTGGGGAGGCGAGCGGACGGCTCGACATCATGCTCGAACGCGCCGCCGACTATCTGGAGCGGGAGTTCGACAGCTTCACCACGGGGGCGCTGGCTTTGCTGGAGCCCGCGATCATCGTGCTGATGGGTGCGGTGGTGGCCTTGATCGTCCTCTCGATCCTGCTCCCGATCCTTCAGCTCGATACGCTCGCCGGGGGCCTGCGGTGAGACGCCAGCGCGAACGGGGCTTCACGCTGATCGAGCTGCTGGTGGTGATGACGATCATCGGGCTGCTCTCCGCCGCGGTGATGCTCGCCCTCCCCGACACCGGCGGCAGCCTCCGCGACGAGGCGGAGCGCTTCGCCGCCCGGGCGCATGCGGCGCGCGATTTCGCGATCACCGGTTCCCGCTCGGTCGGAATCGATGTCGGGCCCGCCGCTTACGCCTTCCAGCGGCGGCGGGGGGCGGAGTGGCAGGCGCTGGCCGAGCGGCCATTCCGCCAGGAGGCGTGGAAGAAGGGCACGGCGGTGGCCTTCAACGGCCGAGGCGCCGGGCGGATCGTGTTCGATTCGACAGGTTTGGCCGAGCCGGCGCGGCTGACGCTGGTGCGGGGGAAGCGGCAGGTGACCGTCGACGTCGCAGCGGACGGGCGGATCGATGTCGCCTCCTGACGCCCGCGAGGCCGGCTTCACCCTGATCGAGATGCTGGTCGCGCTCGCTATCTTCAGCCTCGCCGCGCTCGCTTTGTTGCGCCTCGAAGGCGCGACCCTCGGCACCACCGCGGCGCTGCGCGGCCAGGCGATGGCGGAGGTGGTCGCGCGCAACCTCGCGGTGGAGGCGATGACCGATCCGGAGCCCCCCGCTTTCGGGGAAGCGCGCGGGATGGTCTTGAACGGCGGCGTAAAATGGGCCTGGGTCCGGCGCACGGCCCATTCGCCCGAGCCGCGCATCCAGCAGATCGAGATCGCGGTGGAGGGCGCCGGAAGCGCCGCCCGCCTCACCATCTTCCGCGGGCGGCGGGGATGAGGGAGCGCGGCTTCACCCTGGTCGAGCTGCTCGTCTCGCTGTTCATCTTCGGCCTCCTCTCGGCTGCAGCGGTCGCTCTGCTGTCGGTCGGGGTGCGGGCGCAGGAGCTTGCGGGCACGCATCTCGACCGGCTCGCGGAGCTTCGCCGCGCCTCCGCTTTGATGGCGGCCGACCTCGCCCAGGCGGCACCGCGCACCTTCCGCGACTCGTCCGGCGCCCGCCACGCCGCCTTCATCGGCGACGCGCCAGCCGGCGACGCGCCCTTCCTGATCCTCGTCCGCCGCGGCTGGGAGAGCGACGGAAGCACCCGGCGCTCGACCCTCCAGAAGGTCGCCTACCGCCTCAGCGGAGACAGGCTGGAACGGGTCGCCTTCCCGCTCGTCGACGGTGCCGAGGCGCTTCCGCCGGTGACTGTGGTGGGCGGCGTTAAGCGCCTCGAGATGCGCTACCGCGGCCGGCGCGGCGAGTGGCGCGGGCGCTGGGACCCGGAAGACCCGGCCGAGCTCCCGGTCGCGGTCGAGATGGTCGCGGTGACCGGCGAGGAGGGCGCGGTCCGCCAGCTCTTCCTCGCGGGAGGTGCGGGATGAGGGTGCCCGAACGCGAACGCGGCGCCGCCCTCCTCGCCGTACTGGTTCTCGTCGCGGTGATGGGCGCGATGGCCGCGGCGGCGTTTGATCGGCTGCGCATTTCGACCGCTTTGGCCACCAATTCCGCCCAATTGGACCAGGCCCGCGCCTACGCCGTCGGGCTCGAATCCCTCCTCACCCTCCGAATCGACGACATGAACGACGAAGCGGGAGACCGCACTCCCACCGAGGACGGCTGGAACGGCTCGGTGCGGAGCATTGCGCTTCCCGGCGGGCTCGGCTCGGCCAGGGCCTCGATCCGCGACGCCGGCAATTGCTTCAATTTGAACGGCTTGGTGCAGTCGGGTGGCGACGGCGTGCTGACCGCCCGGCCCCGGGGCGTCGCGGCGTTCACGCGGCTGATGATCGCGCTTGGCACCCCTGACCAGCAGGCCGCGGGGATCGCCGCAGCCGCCGCCGACTGGGCGGATAGCGATAGCGAACCCCTCCCGCGCGGCGCCGAGGACGGCGCCTACGCAGGCGAAAGCCGCCCCTACCGCGCCGCCAACACCCTCTTCGCCGAAGCCAGCGAGCTTCGGGCCGTCGCCGGCGTCAGCGCCGACGCCTATGCGCGCATCCGCCCGTTCGTCTGTGCCCTCCCCGTCGCGGAACCCAGCCCGATGAACGTCAACACGGTCCTGCCCAGCGAGGCGGCTTTGCTGGTCGTGCTCGCCCCGGACTCGATCGCGCCCGACCGTGCTCGCAGGATCGTCGCCGAGCGCCCCGCCGGCGGATGGCGCACCATCGCCGACTTCTGGCGCACCCCCTCGCTCCGCGGCCGCCGGGTCGAGATGGTGACCACGCCCGACCTGGTCACCCGCTGGTTCGGCCTCGACCTCGAAGTGAGTGTCGGCGACACCGAGCTGACCGAGACGGCGCTGATCGACGCCCGTTACGCCACCTCCACCGTAGCCGCCCGCCGCTGGACTTCGGACGAGTAGCTCAGCCCTGCGTCGAAAGCAGGAACCGCACGATCGCCTCCGCCGCTTCCTCCGCAGGCGTCACCGCCGTGTCGATCCGCAGCTCCGGCGCCTCGGGCGGCTCATAGGCCGAGTCGATGCCGGTGAAGTTGGGCAGCTCGCCCGCCCGCGCCTTGGCGTAGAGGCCCTTCGGATCCCGCCGCTCCGCCTCGGCCAGCGGAACGTCGACATGGACCTCGATGAAATCGCCCTGCGGCAGCATCCGCCGGACCATGTCGCGCTCGGCCCGGAAGGGGCTGATGAAGGCGGCGAGCACGATCAGCCCGGCCTCGGTCATCAGCTTCGCCACCTCGCCCGCACGGCGGATATTCTCGACCCGGTCGGCATCGGTGAAGCCCAAATCGCGGTTGAGGCCGTGGCGGAGATTGTCGCCGTCGAGCAGGAAGGTGTTGCGGCCCATCGCGTGGAGGCGCTTCTCGACGAGATTGGCGATGGTCGACTTGCCCGCGCCCGACAGGCCGGTGAACCAAATGAGCTTCGGCCGCTGCCCGAGCAGCTCGGAGCGCGCCTCGCGGGTGACGTCGATCGCCTGCCACTGGACGTTGGCCGAGCGGCGCAGGGCGAAGCGGATCATCCCCGCGGCGACGGTGGCGTTGCTGGTCCGGTCGACGAGGATGAAGCCGCCCAAGTCCCGGCTCTTCTCATAGGGCTCGAACACGATCGGCTTGTCGGTCGAGAGGTTGGCGATGCCGATGTCATTGAGGCCGAACGTCCGCGCCGCGAGATGCTCGCCGCTCTCGACGTCGATCCGATATTTGGGTTGGGCAAGGGTGGCTCGGGCGCTGTCGGCGCCGATCCGGAGCAGATATTGCCGCCCCGGAAGCATCTCCTCCTCGGCCAGCCAGACGATCGTAGCCTCGAACTGGTCCGCCACCTCCGGCGGTGCCTCGGCGGAGGCGATCACATCGCCGCGCGAGCAGTCGACCTGGTCGGCAAGCGTCAGAGTAACCGACTGCCCCGCCTCGCCCCGTCCCTCGGATATCCTGGTCCTTCGTCCGGACGGGAGCACCACGACCTCCTCGCCGGGTGCGACTTGGCCCGAGACGATCAGCCCCTGGAAGCCGCGGAAGTCCCGGTTCGGCCGGGCCACCAATTGCACGGGCATCCGGAAGGCTCCGCTGGTGGGCGCGATCTCCGCAGCCTCCAGATGCTCGACCAGCGAGGGCCCGTCATACCAGGGCGCCGCCGCCGACCGCGCGGCGACATTGTCGCCGCCGAGTGCCGATACCGGGATGGCAGTCACGGCCATCTCCCCGGCGACGCCGCGATAGTCCGCTTCGATCTTTTGAAATTGCGCTTCCGACCAGTCCACGAGGTCCATCTTGTTCACCGCGAGAACGACATGGCGAATGCCCATCAGCGCAACGATTGCCGAATGCCGCCGCGTCTGGGGAAGAACGCCCTTGGTCGCATCCACCAGGATCACCGCGAGCTCCGCGGTCGAAGCGCCGGTCGCCATGTTGCGGGTATATTGCTCGTGCCCGGGCGCGTCGGCGACGATGAAGCGGCGCTTCGCGGTGGCGAAATAGCGATAGGCGACGTCGATCGTGATCCCCTGCTCCCGCTCTGCGCTCAGCCCGTCGAGGAGAAGCGCGAAGTCCACCGCCGACCCTTGAGTCCCGAACCGCCGGCTGTCGCTCTCAAGCGCCGCGAGCTGGTCGTCCGGCACCTCGCCGCAATCGTGGAGAAGCCGGCCGATCAAAGTCGACTTGCCGTCGTCGACCGACCCGCAGGCGATGAAGCGCAGGAGCGGCGTCGTCCCCCCATCGCCCATCAGAAATAGCCTTCCTGTTTCTTCGCTTCCATCGAGGCGCCGGAGTCGAAGTCGATCATCCGCCCCTGCCGCTCCGAGGTGCGGGCGGCGCGGAGCTCGGCGATGATGTCCTCGACGCTCGCCGCCTTACTTTCGATCGCCCCGGAGAGCGGATAGCAGCCGAGCGTGCGGAAGCGGATCGTCCGAACCGCCGCATCGCCCACCCCAAGCCGCTCGTCGTCCACCATTAGGATCGCCCCACCCTGCTCCACCGTCGGCCGGGGCGCAGCGAAATAGAGGTCGCAGACCTCGATCCCTTCCCGCGCCACATATTCCCAGACGTCGAGCTCGGTCCAATCGGACAGCGGAAAGGCGCGGAAGCTCTCCCCCGGCGCCTTGCGTGCATTGTACAGCCGCCACAGCTCCGGGCGCTGGTTCTTCGGATCCCAGCGGTGGTGTGCGGAGCGGAAGGAGAAGATGCGCTCCTTCGCCCGGCTCTTCTCCTCGTCGCGCCGGGCGCCGCCGATGGCCGCGTCGAAGCGGTGAAGATCGAGCGCCTGCTTCAGCCCTTCCGTCTTCCAGATACGGGTGTGGAGCTCGGACCCGTGGTCCAGCGGGTTGATCCCGAGCCGCTCCGCCTCCGGGTTGCGGTGAACGATGAGCTCCATGCCCGCGTCCGCCGCCGCGCGGTCGCGGAGGGCGTACATCGCGGCGAACTTCCAGCCGGTATCGACGTGGAGCAAAGGAAAAGGCGGCGGCGCGGGGAAGAAGGCCTTGCGGGCGAGGTGGAGCAGCACCGAGCTGTCCTTGCCGGCCGAATAAAGCAGCACCGGCCGCTCCGCCTGGGCGGCGACTTCGCGGAAGATGTGGATCGATTCTCCCTCGAGCCGATCGAGATGGGTAAGCGCCATGGCGACGCTATAGCGAGGCGCGGCGCGAGCGGCTAATCGGAAGGCGATGAGGGATTTGGACTATCTGGTGATCGGCGGCGGCATCGCCGGCCTGTCGGCGGCAGCGAAGCTGGTGAAGCACGGGCGGGCGGCGGTGATCGAGGCCGAGGAGGCACTCGGCTATCACAGCTCCGGCCGGAGCGTGTCGTTCAGCCATTACGGCATCGGCAACGCCGCCGTGCGCGGAATGACGGCGTGGAGCCGCGACTTCTTCGAGCGCCAGCCGGAGGGCTTTTGCGAAACCCCGATCAGCCGCGTCGTCCCCTCGCTCTACATGGCGACCGCCGAGACGATGCCAGGCCTGGAGGCGCTCTACGCCGAGATGGCGCGCTTCACCGACGCGGTGCAGTGGATCGGGCCGGAGAGGATCGAACAGCTCTGCCCGGTGATCCGAACCGGCCCCGGAGCGATCGAACGCGCAGTCGAGGACCCGACCGGCCTAAAGCTCGACGCCGACGCCCTCCTCCAGAGCTACGCGCGGGCCGTGCGCAGCGGCGG
>VBAE01000267.1 GCA_005882415.1 Alphaproteobacteria bacterium
AGGCGAGGATCGCGGACGGTCACGGAAAGGGCGGGCCGCGCGATTCCTCCCCATCGCCAGATGGGGAGGGGGACCCCGTGAAACGGGGTGGAGGGGTAGCTGGCTCCGTCTAGGTGGTTCGCTCGAGAACCTCCAACACCCAGCCTTCTACCCCTCCACCACACTCCGTGTGGTCCCCCTCCCCCCGCTGACGCGCGGGGAGGACTAGCCGCTCCACCCTGCCGCCCTCGCGGCGAGGAGGGAGAGGTCGAGGCCCATCCTCTGCCGGACGGTTCGGAATGCGGTGGCGGGATCTGTCGCGGCGCCATCCACCTCTATCTCGTCCAGAACCAACAGCTTCCCGTCGCCGCAAACGATGGCGGTTCTCGCCCGCCTATCAAGCCGGAGCACATGGCCGGGGACGGCGTGGAAGTCGCCGAGCGGATGCGACTCGACATGGGCGCTCCAGATGGTGAGCTTGCGCACCGCCCCCCCGCCGCCCTGATCCATGAACCAGCTGTATGCGCCCGGATAAGGCCGGCCGGAGGCGCGGACGAGGCGGTCGATTGCGGCGGCGTCCGCCTGCCAGTCGATCTCCCCGTCCCGCGGCAGCCGCGGATAGCAATAAGAGGCCTGGCCTTCGTCCTGCGGGACCGGCGCGGCGGTGCCGGTGCGGAACGCCTCGACCGAAGCCAAGACGAGGCGCACCCCGCGCTCCTCCATCTCCGCCGTCACCTCGCCGATCGTGCTTCGGGGGCCGAGCGGGACGAGCTCCTGAATCACCACCGGACCGCTATCGAGCGAACCCGGCGCCATCACATGGACGGTGGCACCGATATGCGGCTCGCCGTTCAGGATCGCCCAATTCGCGCAGGCATTGCCGCGATATTTGGGCAGGTGACCGCCGTGGAAATTGAGGAACCCGTCGCGCGCGGTTGCGATCACCGGCGCCTCAAGCGTGTGCAGCCAGAGCATCGCCACGGCGAGGTCGAGGCGGTAGGCGGCGAGGCGTTCCGGCGCGTCGATTCGGTTGGTTGCGAAGAAGTCGATACCGCGCTCGGCGGCGAGGGAGCGCATCCGCTCCGACACGTCCTCGACCTCGGGCGAGGCGCCGCAGCAGATCACGACCGGTACCCGCACATTCGGGTCGGCCAGCAGCCCTTCGAGCACCCGGAGCCCGAGCCGTCCCCGGCCGAGGAAGCCGACCGTGTAGGTCATCGCGCCTTGCGGGCGATCAACTCATAGACCCCCTCCTGGCCGTGATAGGTACCCTTGAAGAAGGGGGTTCCGGGCACCTCCCCCGCCACCGCCAGCGTCCCTTCCGGCCCCACCGCCTCCACTTCGAACCGGGCCGCTGCGCAGTCCCGGACCAGCACCTCCGAGGGGATGACGATCTGCCTCCCCGTGCGTCCGGCGAGCGTGTCGGCCAGCGCCTGCGCCGCCATCGCCCGCGGGTCGAAAAAAGCGGAGCCGTTATGGCCGTCGATCAGGTTGTGCAGATACCAGCCGAGCCCGTTCCCACACACATACAGGCGCCCGTCCGGCCTCAGCACTCGGGCGAACTCCGCGAGGGCCCGGCGGTGGTCGGTGTAATAGAGAACGGAGTAGCAGAATATGCCGTCGAAACTCTCGTCCGGATAGGGCAAGCGACCGACGCTTCCCCTGGAAACCCGGACGTTGGAGAGGCCGCTCAGCGCCCGCCGGGCGACATCGACGCGGGCTTCATCCGCATCGATCGCCTCCACCGAGCGGTTCGCCTCCGCAAGGGGCATGGTCCACTGGCCGAAGCCGCAACCCGCGTCGAGCACGTCCCCGAGGCCGGCGAATCCAGCTGCCCGAATGCGGGCGCGGTAGACCTCGGGGTCGGTGCTCCACACCCGGCGGAAGAAATCGCGATCGTCTCCGGAGAGCCGGTCGCCCAGCGCGAGGACGCTCATCCCACCGCCCTCAACGCCGGCGCCTCGCCGCCGACATAGCGATTCTCGACCAGCGGATGGCGGACGCGCTCGTGGATGCGGGCGTGCTCTGAGGTGACCGGGTGGTAGAGGTTGATCAGGTCCACTTGCCTGCCGTCGAGGATGCGCGCGTAGACCGACTCGAACAGGAAGCGGGCAGCCTCATAGCTGTGATATTTCTCGGCATAGGCCCGGCCCGCGCGCCCCAGCGCCTCGCGCAGGTCCGGCCGGGTCACCAGCAGCCGGAGATTGTCGGCGACATTCTCGGGCGTGGTCGACAGGATCGGGCACTCATCCAAAAACGAGAAGCGGCGGTAGAGGCGGGTCTGGTGCTCGCTGGCAAGGTTGGTCATCACCGGCAGTCCGCACGCCATCCCCTCGATCCCGCTCAGCGCATAGCAGCTGTAGATGAGCTGCTCCGCCATGATGTCGACGCCGGCCATCGTCCGGCAGACCTCGTCATTCGGCACGCCTTCCAGCATGACGAGCTCGACCTGGAGCCCCTCCGCCTGGAGCTTCTCCACCGCTTCGACGATGAACTCCGTGCCCTTGAAGCCGCGATGGTTGGGGGTGTGGAGGACGCGCACCGGCCCGCTGCGGCCGTCCGCGGCGGAGTAGCTGCCCCGCGGCGCCCACTTCTCGGTGTCGATCGAGAACATCTGCGGCATCGTCACGTCCCAGCGCGGGATGCCGTCGATCAGGAAGCCGGCGATCTAGGAGGCGAGCAAGGCGTGGCGGGTCGAAGTGTCGTCGACCCGCGAATAAACGAAGAAGTCCGCGCCGTAGGGTAGGACGATGGTTCGGATGCCGGCGAGCTTCAGCAGCGGCGCCTCCAGCCGCCACAGCGCGCTACGGCCGAGCGCAAAGCCTTCGAAGGATGTGTGGAGCACCCGCGCGCGGCGCAGCACATAGAGGAAGCCGAGACAGGTGCCGATCCCCATGCGCAGCGTCCGGGGCAGCCGGGCGGGCGCGAAATCCTGGAAATAGAGATCGAAATCCTCGCGGCGGTTGATGGAGGCGTAATAGCCGCCCATCATCGTCACGCTGTCGCGCCCACCCTCCCTGATCGCTTCCGACCAATATTTGTTGTTGATCAGTGGGCTCGACCCCCAGACGAAGCGGGTCCTTCTCCCCGGGAGCAGGGCCGCCGCCACGAACACGGGCAGCATCGCCAGCACGAGCAGGTTCCAGATCAGGCGCACGCTCAGGCGACCTTGAAACGCGCCGCGACCGCCTCCGGCGAAGCGAGGTCGAGCACCCGTTCCAGCATGTCGGCCACGCCGGGCACGGCCGCGTTGCGGTGGCCGGCGAGCGCCGATGGATCACGGAAGTCCGGGCGCGCCGCCTCGTAGCGGCTCATATCCTCGGTGTTGAGGAAGATATGGACCGGGTGGAACGTATAGCCGCGAAGGCCCGGGCGCGGGGCGAGGCTGATCGCGCCGGACGCGGGGCCCGGGCTGCACCAGAAATTGTCCTGCCACCCATAAGGGATTCGGATCATCCCGGACGTGTCGAGCCAGGGCTGGAGGACCGTCCCATCCGCCTCGGGAATGAAATTGTTCGCCTCATGGGTGAGGCCGCGACTCCGGAACAGGTCGGAGAGGCGGCAGCTCTGGACCAGCGAGTGGCTTCTCACCGACTTCGCTTCGGGCACGATCTCAAGCAGCCGGTCGACCACCTCGCCGGCACTCCCCCCATTGGCCCCATTGCCCTGCATCAGCAGCGGCAGGAAATTGGGGTGGATTCCGAGCTCGAAGCGCAAGTTGGCGCGCAGCCGCCGGAGGATCGGCGTGTCGTGGGTGACGAACCAGGTTGCGGCGACCCCCGCTTCCTCGACCAGGTCCACCGTCGCGGCGATCACCGCGTCAGGCGCCCAGTCCAGGTCGAAGCTCAGGAAGATGCGCCCGTCCCAGCTCTCCGGCCGGTCGGGCTGCATCTCTGAGGCCTTGGCGAACGCTGGCGGGTTCGAACGGTCGAACAGGGGAAGGCTCCGGCGGGAGGTTGTGACTCTCACACTGACGCTTTCCCGCCACTTTGCAAGCTCAGCTGTGCTTGCGCGGGCGCGCGGGAGACGCAACACTCGCACCCGATGAAGCTCGCCGCCCTCCTTCTCCTCCTCGCCTCCCGAAGCATCTGGTTCACGTCTATTTCCGGCTCGACGCATTCCGGGACCGGCCGCTCTCCCCCGCCTTCCTCGCCGACGCGCAGCGGCAATTCGACGAGGCGCGGGCAAGCGGGGTCAAGCTGGTGCCGCGCTTCACCTATAATTTCCCCGCCGGGCTGCCCTTGAAGCCGGGTGACGAGGACGCGCCGCTCCCCCTCGTGCTCCGGCACATCGAGCAGCTGAAGCCGCTGCTGAGGCGCAATTCGGACGTTATCGCGTTCATGGAGGCGGGGTTCGTCGGCGCCTGGGGGGAGTGGCATCATTCGACCAGCGGCCTCGATTCGCCCGAGGCCAAAAGGGTGGTTTTGGAAGCGCTGTTGAAGGCTCTCCCGGCGAGCCGTTTCATCGCCTTGCGCTACCAGCGGGACAAGGTTGCGGGGCCGCAGGCGGCGCGGATCGGCCACCACAACGACTGCTTCCTGGCAGCGCGGGAGGATTGGGGCACCTATCGCGGCAGCGACGCCGAAATCGACGCCCAGAAAGCCGAGCTCGCCGCCGACAACCGCGTCGTCCCCCAAGGCGGCGAGACCTGCAACGACGGGGTGGAGGCGCAGCCGTACATCCAGTGCCCGCATGCGGTGAGCGAGCTTAAGCGGCTTCACTGGAGCCAGCTAAACGCCGACTATCATCCGGGCGTGCTCGGCCTGTGGCGCAAGCAGGGTTGCTATGGCGAGATCGCGCGGCGGTTGGGGTACCGGCTCCGGCTGGTGTCGGGGTCTTTTCCCGAAGTGGCAGCGGCGGGAGGGGTGTTCGAGGGGTCGGTGCTCGTCGCCAACGACGGCTTCGCCGCGCCCTACAATCGGCGCGGCGTGGAGCTGGTCCTCCGCCACCGGGAGAGCAGGCGGGAGACCATCCTTCCCCTCCGCGAAGACCCGCGGCAGTGGAGCAGCGGAGAGACGCGGAAGGTGGTGATCCGAACCCCCCTCCCCGCCGCGCTCGCGCCTGGGACCTACGACCTGCTCCTCAACCTCCCCGACCCCGAGCTCCGCCGCCGTCCCCAATACAACATCCGCCTGGCCAATCGCGGCACCTGGGAAGCAAAGACCGGTTACAACCGCCTGCTGACGTCGGTGACGGTACTGCCTCCCCATCGCTAGATGGGGAGGGGGACCAGCGAAGCTGGTGGAGGGGTGACCAAACGCCGACTCCGAGCCAGATCACCCCTCCACCACCTTCGGTGGTCCCCCTCCCCCCGAGCTACGCTCGCGGGGAGGCAGAGAGGGCGGCCTCGCCCCATACCACTGAGGTTGGTTGACCTTCGCCACGCACCACGAGTTCGACGATCTTCACGCCGCTGACGTCCGCACTGATTGGCACCGGCGCCGCGCCCGCAGTCAAAGCCGCGGTGGAAGCCAACAACCGCCCGTCGCCATAGACGTAGAAACGCACCTTCGCCGCTGGATTGCGCGTCCAATCGTCCACCCCCACCACAGCGGAGAAGCGGCGGGCGCCGGCATTCCGCACCTCCAGCCGCGACCCAGAGAGGATGCCGATCCCCGAGCCAAACCGCCTTCCCGCCACCTGCAGCGGCTGGCCATAAGGCGAAGCATCCGCCTGCGCCCCGCCCCAGCCGGCATAGTTTGGCCGCTCCCCGGACGAGCGCGAGCCGGACCAGGGGCTGAGCGCTCGGTGGATCATCGGGTCCGGCTCCGGATTCACTACCCCGTCCTCGGCGACATTCACGTTTCCAGGGAGCTCGGAGAGGTACATGCCGTCGGCCAGCGCGCGGGTCCCGGAGGCCCGAAACAGGCGGGTCTCGCGGGGCGCCAACGTGAAGCTGCGCTCGCCGGTGAAGGGGGCGAGTGCCTCCTTGCTCCACAAGTCCTTGAGCTGGATCGGCGACTCGGAAGCGAACTTCAGATGATCGGCGGTCAGCGTAGCTTCGACCGGCGCGAGGCCGCGGTTGAACAGGGCAACCGCCTTGCTCCCGTCGCTCAGAGTCTTGACGATGATCTGGAGGTCGTCGCTGTCATAGGCGATCACGCCCTGGTGCCCGCCCGAATCCTGGTTGATCGCTACGACGTCGGCATTGCCCCAGATGTCGAGCAGCGACTTGGGGGCGTTCCGCAAATCGTAGCCGATCAGAAGCGGAGCGTTGGCGATCGCCCATAAGGAGAAGTGGGAGCGCGCCTCGACGAGGTGGTTCTCGTCGAAATCGCCGGCGCCGATGAACAGCATGTCGGGGTCGTTCCACCCGCCCGGCTGGGCGTAGAGGGCGCGGCCCGAGGCGCTGTCGAACGTGTGCAGCATCCGGCTCCAATTGGGCGTGATGTCGTCGCTGGTGCGCCAGAGATTGCCGACCTGCTTGCCCCAGGCGCGGACGTTCGCCTGGCCCCAGGCGCAGATCGAGAAGACATAGTCGCCATCCGGATTGTAGCGGGCCAGCGCGTCGGCGACCTCGGTATAGAGGCCGCGCACCTTCACGATGTCGGTCCGCGCCGGACCGCCGCGGTCGATCAGCGGGACGAGCGGACGGTAGCCCTGGCTCAGCACATGGTCGCGGCCCGGCGCGTAATCGGTGAGGCCGCAGGAATCGACCTTGATATAGTCGAAGCCCCAGTCCGCGAAGAACAAGCGGATGTCGCCGTCGATATGGCCGTAGAGGCCGACCTCCCGCTCCTCCGCCGTGCCGACGGGCAGGTTGGGCGACTTCAGATCATAGGCTTGGGAGCATGCGTTGCGGCCGAGATCGGTGTAGATGCCGGCCTTGAGACCCATAGAGTGAAGCTTGTCGGTGAACGGCCGGAAGCCCCCGCCCGCGGCGCTCGGGAAGATGGCGGTGCGGACCTGCAGCCGCCCGTCCGAGACCCGCCGCTTCAGCCACCAGCCGTCGTCGATATTTACGTAGCGATAGCCGAGCTTTGCAAGCCCCGTATCCACCAGCGCCTGCGCCGCGCCGAGCACCTTCTCCTCATTGACCTCGGTCCGGAACGCATTCCAGCTGTTCCAACCCATCGGAGGAGTCGCCGCAGCCCCGCGCGTGTTCGCGGTCCAGCGGCCGGTGGGCGCCAAGGGATCGGCGGCGGTGGCGGCGGTAGCGGAGAGCGCCAGCGCCGCCGCGATCAGAAGCCGCATCAATGCGGCTGCGCGGCCGGGCCGAGCTCGCGTACCCAGATGTTCCTGAAGCTGATCGGAGCGCTCGGATCGCCATGCGCCTGGAGCTTGATCGGCGAGGGGCCGTGAGCGTGATATTCCGGCTTGCCCCGATAGGTCGTCTCGCCGGCGAGGACGACGTCGTTCTGGACCAGCACGCCATTGTGGAAGGCAGTGAGCCGCGCCGGGCTCGTCACCGCCCCGTTCGAATCGAAGGTCGGCGCGATCCAGACCACGTCGTACGTCTGCCACTGGCCCGGCGGGCGCATCGCATTGGCGAGCGGCGGGAACTGCTTGTAGACGCTCGCCGCCTGGCCGTTGACGTAGGTCTTGTTGTTGAAGCTATCCATGATCTGGAGCTCGTAGCCAGCATCGCCGCCGCCGGTCGACGCCATGAACAGGCCGCTATTACCCCGGCCCTGCCCTTCGCCGACGATCCCTGCCGGCACTCTCCATTCGAGGTGGAGCTGATAGCTTCCGAAGCTGCGCCGGGTCTGGATATTCCCCGCTTTCTTGTCGACGGTCATCACCCCGTCCTTGAAGGCCCAGCCGGCGGGCTTGCCGTCCATCGCCGCCCACTCACCCAGGCCCTGACTGCCTAGCAGCACTACCGCATCCGAAGGCGGCGCGACATCGACATAAGCCCCGGGCGTGACGACGGCGGGTACGGGCGACCAGACCTCCGTATCCTCTGGGCGAGCTTCGGGTTGGGCGAGTGCGGCGAGCGCGGCGGCGGCGAGGAGAATCGTCATGACGTGAGACTTGCGCATCGCGCCGCCAGCCGCAAGGATGTCGTTGCCGGCGCCGCAAGAAGCGCCAAAGGGGAGCGGGATGGATTTCAAGCCGGACGTGATCGTCGTCGGCTCCGGCGTCGGGGGCAGCATGGCCGCATATGCGCTCGGCAAGGCCGGCGTGAAGGTGGCGATCTACGAGGCCGGGCGCCATTACGACCCGGAAGCCGAAACGCCGATGATGAACTGGGACCGGGAGGCGCCGCTGCGCGCTGTAGGCACCCCGGACAAGCCCTTCGGCTATTATGACGCGACGGTGGACGGCGGCTGGGAAGTGCCCGGCGAGCCCTACACCGTCGCGGAAGGCTCGAACTTCAAATGGTGGCGCTCGCGCATGCTCGGCGGGCGGACCAACCATTGGGCGCGCCACGTCCCCCGCTTCGGCCCCCTAGACTTCAAGCCCTACAGCCGCGATGGCCGCGGCTTTGACTGGCCGATCGGCTATGAGGAGCTGAAGCCCTGGTACGACCGCTCCGAAAAATTGATGGGGGTGATCGGCGAGAATATCGACCTCCCCAACGTCCCCCATTCCCCACCCGGCGTGCGCCAGCCGCCGCCGGTGCCGCGGGTTCCGGAGCTTCTGCTGAAAGCCGCCTGCGACGAGATGCACATTCCCTGCACCGCCCCGCCCCGCGCCGTCATCACCCGGCCGATCGACGGTCGCCAGGCCTGTTTCTACGCCAGCCCCTGCGAGCGCGGCTGCGCGATCCGCGCCAATTTCCAGGCGGTGACGGTGCTCCTTCCCCCCGCCCTCGCCACCGGCAACGTCCGAGTCACCACCGATGCGATGGTCGCCGAGGTTCTGGTTGGCAAGGACGGCCGCGCGAACGGCATCCGCTATATCGACAAGAAGACCGGCCAATGGCGCGAGGCCCGGGCCAAAGCGGTGATCCTCGCCGCAAGCGCGTGCGAGACCGCACGCATCCTGCTCAACTCCAAGTCCGGCGGCCTCGCCAACGGCAGCGGCCAGGTGGGGCGCAACCTCACCGACACGGTCGGCCTCGGCATCGGCGCCCGCGTCCCCGCGCTCGAGGGCCGGCCGCGCTACAATGAGGACGGCATCTCCTTCGCCCATGTCTACATGCCCTGGTGGCTCGACCATGCGCATAAGGAATTGGGCTTCCCGCGGGGCTATCATATCGAAGTGTGGGGCGACTGGACCAAGCATCCCGGCATGGGCATCGGCTGGAACGCGAACTGGTATGACGGCTTCGGGCATGGCCTTCGCGACCATATGCGGCGGACCTTCGGGTCGATCGTCGGGATGGCCGGGCGGGGCGAGATGATCCCGAACGACGATTGCTATTGCGAGGTCGACCCCGCCGCCAACGACCGCTGGGGGATTCCCGTCCTCCGCTTCCACTGGAAATGGTCGGAGCACGAGCTCGCCCAGGCCGAGCATATGAGGAAGACGATGCTCGCCATCTACGACCGGATCGGGGCCAAGCTGCTCAACCCCTCCGACGCCGAAGGGCCGGCGAAGATCAGCGCCGGCGGCGAGATGATCCACGAGCTCGGCACCGCGCGGATGGGCGCGAGCGCCAGGGACTCGGTGGTCGACAGCTATGGCAGCACCTGGGACGTGCCGGGCCTGTGGCTGATGGACGGATCGGTGCTCCCCTCAAACCCGGACAAGAATCCGACATTGAGCATCATGGCGCTCGCCTGGCGCGGGAGCGTCGAGATGCTGAAGCGTTCGAAGGGAGGCCGGGCATGAGCGAGCAAGGCTTCACCGTCGACCGGCGGGTGACTTTGAAATGGCTGTTCGGGGCGATCGCAGCCTCGGGCGTTCCGCTGCAGGGCGCCTATGCCGCCGCGGCGCCGGCACCCTGGCCGGTCGGGACGCCCGCGAAGATCGACGCGCCGGGCTACGGCACCGATCCCAAGATGCTCGAGCCGGTAGTGCCCTGGCCCAAGACGGCGCCGAGTGCGGTGGGCATCGAGCACTTCATCGACGAATGGGTGAGTGCCCCCTATCCGGACCAGGCCGCCGACCGGGCGATCCTCCTCGCTGGCTTCGAGTGGGTCGAAGCAGAGGCGAAGGCGCGGCACGGCAAGGGCTATGCGGCGCTGGACGAGGGGCCGCGGGCTACGATCCTCTCCGACGCCGCGCGGGGAGGCGGCCGCCTCTTCCTCGACCGGATGAAGTTCCTCACCACCGGCGCTTATTACACCAGCGAGGCGGGCATCGAGGAACTCGGCTATATCGGCAACACGGCCCTGGACGGCGACTATCCGGGGCCGACGCCGGAAGCCTTCGCCCATCTCGATCGGGTCCTCGCCACCCTCAACCTCAAACGTTAGGTCCTTTCATGAGCGACTTCCCCCTCTCCCGCCGGACCTTCATCGGAAGCGCCGCCGCTTTGGCCGCAGTGCCGGGCACCGCGCTCGGCAAGATGCGCAAGCTGAAGCCGAGCGACACGGTCAACGTCGCGGTCATCGGCGCGGGCGGGATGGGCTCGAACAACGCCGCCGCGCTCACCAGCCAGAACATCGTTGCAATCTGCGACGTCGACCTCGCTCATGTCGCCGCGTCCCTGCGCGACAAGGACGGCACCCTCCGCCCGGACCGGCAGGCGCTGAAGGATGCCTACGACAAGGCCGCCAAGCACAGCGACTACCGCCGCATGTTCGATACGCAGAAGGACATCGACGCGGTCGTCATCGCAACGCCCGACCACCACCACGCAGTAGCCGCGAAGATGGCCATGGAACGGGGCATCCACGTCTATGTCCAGAAGCCGCTGACCTACACCATCCACGAGGGCCGCGTGCTCCTCGATCTCGCCCGCAAGAACCCGAAGCTGGTCACCCAAATGGGCAACCAGGGGCATTCGGGCGACGACGGCCGCCGCGCCGTCGAGCTGATCCGGGGCGGCGCGATCGGGACTGTGCGCGAGGTCCATGTCTGGACCAACCGCCCGGTCTGGCCGCAGGGCATTGCCCGGCCGGCGCCGGTTGCGACCCCGGCAAGCCTCGACTGGGAAATATGGCGGGGGCCGGCCCCGGTCGGCTGGGGCTATCACCCGGATTACGCCCATTTCAACTGGCGCGGCTGGGTCCCGTTCGGCTCCGGCGCGCTCGGCGACATGGGCGCGCACCTCATAGACTTCCCGGTCTGGGCGCTGGGGCCGGGCCTCCCGACCCGCGTCGAGACCCGCCATTCCCCCTGGGGCGGCGACACCAACCCCTGGGACGGCCGCGGCCCCGACGAATTGGGCAGCTACCCCCTCGCAAGCGTCACCCATTACGAGTTCGGCAACGCCAAAGGCGGGCCGGTGCGGATGACCTGGTATGATGGCGGTTTGATGCCGCCGACCCCTCTGGGCCTTCCGGCGGGCGCGCGGATGGATCCGGGCGGCGGCGTCCTCTACGTCGGCGACAAGGGCATGCTGATGCACGAGACCTACGGCTCCAAGCCGACCCTGATCGGCGAGGGGGTCGCGGAGCGGGCGGCGGCGATCCCGCAGTCCCTGCCCCGGATCCAGGGCGGCATCGGCGGCCACGAGATGAACTGGATTCGCGCCATACGCGGCGAGGAGGCGATCTCGAACCCGTTCGAGGTTGCGGTGCCGCTGACCGAGACGATGAATCTCGGCATCGTCGCCCTGAAGGCCGAACAACCGATCGAATATGACGGCGCAGCAGGGCGGATAACCAACGTAGCCGACGCCAATCAATTTCTGACCCGCGAATACCGCGCAGGCTGGGAGTTGTGACCTAGCCGTCATTGCGAGCGAAGCGAAGCAATCCAGTGCAGCCTCGGACGCAGACTGGATTGCCGCGTCGCTTCGCTCCTCGCAATGACGGTGCCCGTCACCGACCCCGCGGCAAAGCGAAGGCGATGTAGCTTCCACCCGACGGCTGCCCGCCTTTGCCGCCGCCGGCGGCCACCACGACGTACTGCCGCCCCTTCGCCCAATAGACTGCGGGCGTGGCGGTGGCGGAGGCCGGCAACACCGTCTC
This sequence comes from Alphaproteobacteria bacterium, assembly GCA_005882415.1. Taxonomy (GTDB): domain Bacteria; phylum Pseudomonadota; class Alphaproteobacteria; order Sphingomonadales; family Sphingomonadaceae; genus Allosphingosinicella. The sequence continues at coordinate 11,949 of VBAE01000267.1, forward strand.
CCACAGCAGCTTGCCCGTCACCTTGTCGAACGCGCGGAGCTTGCGGTCGTAGACGGTGGCGCCGATGAAGATAAGGCCCCCGGCGGTCACCACCGGGCCGCCGTAATTCTCGCTTCCCGTCTCCCTCAGCCCCTGGGCGGCGAGGGCGGGATATTCGCCCAAGGGAATCTGCCAGCGGATGCTGCCGCGGGAGAGATCGATGGCGGTCAGCGTTCCCCAGGGCGGCTTGATCGCCGGATAGCCGTCCTTGTCGAGGAAGCGGTTGTATCCGTCATGGGTGAAGGGGAGCCGCGGCGCGGCGCCCGAGCTCGCCACCGCCTGGTCCTCGCCCCTCATCAGCAGCCGGACCAAGGCGGCGATTGCCGAGTCCCCAAGTTCGGCGAAGGCGGGCATTCGGGCCGAGCCGTGGCGGATCGTCTTCTCGACCTCGGCGGCGGAGCGGCGCTCCCCGATCCGGACCAGCGACGGGAATTGCGGCGGAGTCCCCGCCATGTCGGAGCGGTGGCAGCCCGAGCAATTCGCTTCGTACAGCGCCCGCGCGGAGGTGACCGGCCCCGCCGCCTCGCGCGGCTTCAGGCGGACGACCCAGGGCATCTCGTTCGCATTGACATAGAGGAGGCCCGTGGCGGGATCGAACGCCGCCCCGCCCCACTCGCCGCCCCCGTCCAACCCGGGGAAGACGAGCGTCCCTTGCAGGCTCGGCGGCTCGAACAGATGGGCGCTGCGCAGCTTCGCGAACCGCTCGGCGACCTCGGCATGCGCCTCGGGCGTGCGCCGGGTGAGCGTTGACGCGTCCATCCTCTGACGCATGAAGGGCGGCGGGGAGAGCGGGCGCGGCTGGGTCGGTGCGGTGCGCTCGCCGGGGACATCGGAGGCCGGGGCGGGGACCTCCTCGATCGGGAAGAGCGGCCGGCCGGTCGAACGCTCGAACAGATAGACGTAACCCGTCTTGGTGATCTGGGCGACGGCGTCCACCGCCCGGCCGCCGCTCTGCACCCGCACCAGGGTCGGCGCCGCGGGGAGGTCGCGGTCCCAGATGTCGTGGTGGACGGTCTGGAACGACCAGACCCTTTCGCCGGTGTCGGCGCGGAGCGCGACGAGGCTGTTGGCGTAGAGATTGTCGCCCGGCCGATCGCCGCCCCAGAAGTCGAACGCGGCCGAGCCGGTGGGGACGAAGACGAGGCCGCGCTCCGAATCCAGCGTCAGCCCCGCCCAGCTATTGACGCCGCCGCTATTGTCGCGCGCGCCAGCCGGCCAGCTCTGCGCCCCCGCCTCCCCCGCCGCGGGGATGGTGCGGAAGCTCCAGCGCAGCTTGCCTGTGCGCACGTCATAGGCGCGGATGTCACCCGGCGCGGCGGGCAGATCCTCGGCCAGCGAGCTGCCGACGATCAGCAAATCCTTCCAGACCACGCCCGGCGAGGTGGCGGAGACGGAAATCGACTCCGGATCGCGGCCGAGGCCGAGTCGAAGATCGATCCGGCCGTGGTCGCCGAACCCAGGGAGCGGTCGCCCGCTGGCGCCATCGACCGCGTACATCCACGGCCCGGCGCTGTGGAAGATCACCGAGCGCCCGCCGCCGCTCCAGCGCACCAGCCCGCGGGTGCGGCCGTAGCTGCCCGGCTTCTCACCCTGCCAAGGATCGAACGACCAGAGCAGGTGCCCGTCGGCGGCGTCGAGCGCGACCAGCCGCTGCTTCGGAGTCACCCCGTAGAGCACGCCGCCCACCACCAGCGGATTGGCCTGCATCTCCGAGCCCTGGAATTCGTCGCCGCTGTCGAACCGCCAGGCGACCTCTAGCTTCGCGACGTTCCCCGCGTTGATCTGGTCTAGCGGCGAGTATTTGGAATTGTCCCCGCCGCCAGCAAGGCAGGCGCTGCCAAGCGCGGCCGCCGAAGCGAGGGCGAGGAGCGCAGCCGGTACCCGCAATTACTGAACCTTGCTGAGGAGCTCGCCCATCTTCTTCTTGCCGAGGCCGGGCACGGTCGCGGCACCCGCCGCCGCCTGCACCCTGTTGCTCGCCGCGCCGACCTGGACGAGGCCGACCATGCCCATGCCCGCATGCGGCAAGCACTTGTACCCATAGAGCCCCGACTTGGCGAAGCGGACCACCAATTCCTCGTTGATCTTGCCCTTGAACGGCGTCGCGCCGGCCGGGAGCATTCCGGGCAGGCTCTCGGCATTATGGCCCTTGTCGGCGGGGACGAAGCGGACGGTGTCGCCCGGCGCCACCTTCACGAACGCCGGCTCAAACACCATCAGCTTGCCGTCGCTGCCCTTGTTCAGCATCTTCACCTGATATTCCTTGGCGCCTGCCGGAGCGGCGGCGGCGAGGAGGCCGGCGGCAACCAGCGCGGCGCGATAAGCATACTTCATCTTTAGCTCTCCTAAGTCTTCAGATCCGGCCTTCGCGTAGGAACTGTACGGCGAAATTCGCGCCCCTCGCCGACATCGCCATGTAGCTCAGCGACGGGTTCTGGCAGCCGCTCGAGGCCATGCACGCCCCGTCGGTTACGAACAGGTTCGGCACGTCATGGGCCTGGTTGTACTTGTTCAGCACCGAGGTCTTAGGGTCCCTCCCCATATGGGCGGTCCCCATCTCGTGGATGCCGAGGCCGAGGCCGCCATAATGTTTGTTGACGTAGATGTCGGTGCAGCCCGCCCTTTCCAGCATCTCCTTCGCATCGGCCTGGAGCCGGGCGATCATCTTCTTCTCATTGTCGCCCAGCGCGCAGTCGATATGGACGAGCGGAATGCCCCATTTGTCGGTCTTGGTCGGGTGGAGTGTGACGCGGTTGGTCGGCCTCGGAAGCATCTCGCCGAAGCCGCCCATGCCGAGCCGCCACGGCCCCGGCGCTCGGAGCCCCGCCTTGAACTCGGCACCGACTCCCGGCTGGCTGACGCCCCGCCGCCAATTGTCGCGCATCACCCCGCCCTGGAAGCCGTAGCCTCGGACGAAATCCTCGGCCGGTTCGGTGACGTTGCGGTAGCGCGGAATGTAGAAGCCGTTCGGCCGCCGCCCATGATGGTAATGGCCCTCGAAGCCCGGATAGGTCCCCCCGGCGCCGAGGCCGCTCAGATGGTCCATCAGATAGCGCCCGACCGCGTCGGAGCGGTTGGCGAGGCCGGTCGGGAAGGCTTCGGACTTCGAATTGAGCAGGATCTGCGCGGTCGGGATGGTCGAGGCGCAGAGGAACACGACCTTCGCCTCGTAGGTCCGGCCCTGCTTGGTGTTGGCGTCGATCACCCGAACGCCCGTCGCCTTGCCGGTCTTGGGATCGTAGACGATCGAATGGACGATGGAATCGGTGACGATCGTCAGATTCCCCGTCCGCTCCGCCGCCGGCAGAGTCGCGCTGAGGCTGGAGAAATAGGAGCCGAACGAGCAGCCGCGCTCGCACAGCGACCGGTATTGGCAGGAGATCCGCCCGAGCTCCTCATGGTGCGGCTGGGCCTTGGTGAGATGCGCGCAGCGGCCGATGATCAGCTTCCTCGTCGGCCACGCCGCCTCGAGCTTCTCCTTGAAGTCCTTCTCCGTCCCGGTCAGCTCCATCGGCGGCAGGAACTGGCCGTCCGGGAGCTGCGGCAAGCCCTCGGTCGATCCGGAGATTCCGGCGAAATGTTCGACATGGTCGTACCAGGGCGCCATGTCCTCATAGCGGATCGGCCAGTCCGAGCCGTGCCCGTCCTTCAAGTTCGCCTCGAAGTCCATCGGCGACAGCCGGTAGGACTGGCGCGCCCACATCAGCGACCGCCCGCCGAGATGGTAGCCGCGGATCCACATGAAGGGCTTCCCCTCCTCCACCGAATAAGGATGGTCGGAATCGCGGACCCAGAAATGCTTGTTGGCGGTCGAGAAGGCGTAGCATTGCTCCCAGGGCGACAACGAGTCGGTGTAGTCGGCGCCATGCTCGATATGCTGGCCGCGTTCGATGACGAGCGTCTTCAGCCCCTTCTCGGTCAGCTCCTTGGCCGCCCAGCCCCCGCTCATCCCGGAGCCGACCACGATCGCGTCGAACATATTTCCCCCTTATGCTGCCCAGGCGCGCGTATCGGCGGTGACTTCGGTCCACGGCTCCCACTTGCCGGGGATGAGCTCGTAGCGAAGCTCCTTGGTCGCCCCGGCCTCGGAGAGATAATAAAGCGTCAGCACCAGCTCCTTGAACCGGACATAGGCCGGGTCCCAGGCCTTGAGCTTGTCGGCATCCAATTTGCGCACCAGCGCCGGCCGCTCCGCCGCGGGAAGCGAGAGCAGCCCCGCCCCGCCGATCTCGTCGATCAAAGCCCGGAACTGCGCCTGGTGCTGGGGCGAGGCCCAGTTGGTCATCAGCGAGTCGAACGCCTCCGGCACACCCGCATCCTTCGCACCCGGCGTGTCGGTACGCGGGATCATGATGTCGGCGACTTCCGCGAGCACCGCGAATTGCGCAGGGGTGAAGAAGCGCTTCGCCGGAGCATCGGCGGCGAGCGCGATGTCGGGCAGCCCCGCGACGCTCCCGCCGACCAGCAGGATCGCGCTTCGAATCAGCGTCCGGCGATCCAGCGCCGGAAGGCCGCTCAAGCTGTTCATGGCCCTCTCCCCGGCTTCTCTTGTTAGCGATATCATAATAAGGAGTTTCAACACTGTCCAGCCGAGGCGCCGCGGAGGCGTCGGAGTTTCGGCTGATTATTCAAAGGCTTGCCGAGGGGAGCAAATGTGATGGTTAGATTGGGCCGGATGCTGTCGCTGATCGCGGCGCTCGCCTTCGCGCTTGCGCTTGGCGGGAGCGCCGCGCGCGCCGCAGGGCAGCAGAAGAGGGTGCTGCTCTTCTCGCATTCCACCGGCTACCGCCACGCCTCGATCGAGCCCGGAATCGCCGCCATCCGAGCCCTCGGCGCCCGCGAAAAACTGGTGATCGTCCCCAGCGAAGACCCGAACGTCTTCACCGCCGCCGGCCTCAAGGGCTTCGACGCCATCGTCCTCCTCAGCACCAGCACCGACCCGAAGAAGCCCGAATCGGAATGGTTCGTGGGCGAGCGGCGCACCGCGCTCCAGGATTTCGTCCACCGCGGCGGCGGCATCGTCGCCATCCACGCAGCCTCGGACTCGCACTACAACTGGCCCTGGTACGGACGGATGATCGGCGGCCACTTCGCCCGCCATCCGCAGGGCACCCCCACCGGCACGGTCCGGGTCGTCGACCGCAACCACCGCGCCACCCGCGGCCTCCCCGCCACCATGCGCCGCACCGACGAATGGTATTATTTCGACGATTACGACCCCGAGGCGCACCTCCTCCTCTCCATCGACCCCGCCTCCATCGGCGAGGCCGACGTCAACCCGAACCCCGTCTCCTGGGCCCACGAATTCGAAGGCGGCCGAGTGTTCTACACGGCGATGGGGCATACGGCGGAGAGCTACGCCGACAAGGACTTCCTGAACCACCTGGCCGGTGGCCTGGCGTGGGTGATGAAGAAGTAGTCGCTAGAGCACCGTCATTGCGAGGAGCGAAGCGACGCGGCAATCCAGTGGGCCTCAGAGGCCGTACTGGATTGCTTCGCTTCGCTCGCAATGACGGCCGTTACGCGACAGCCGCCGCCTTCACCCCACGGTCCCGGAAGATCACCAAAAACACCACCGCCGTCACCGCCGCAAACCCCGCGGGCAAAAGCCAGAAGCTGCGCCAGTCGGTGCCGCCTTCGGCGGTCCCGACCTGCACCAAATTCGCGACGTTGCTCCCGATCAGATAGCCCACCCCCCAGGTCATCAGCGCCAGGAACGACTGCGCCCTGCTCCGAGCCTCCGCCGAAAAGCGTATCCCGACCCAGATCGTCGCCGCGACGAAGACGAAGTCGAAGCCGACCCCGTGCAGCGCCAGCCCGAGATAGATGAGCGGCTCGATCGGCCCCTCGGCGGTGAAGCCATAAGCGAAGATCACATAGCGTACCGCCCAGGCCGCCATGCCGACGAACAGCACGCCCTTGATCCCGACCCAGCGGAAGAACAAAGGCAGGAGCAGCAGGAAGCCCACTTCCGACACCTGGCCGATGGTCTGGATCGCCGCCGGGTCCTTCATCCCGATCTGGTCGAGGAAGGGGTTGGCGTAGACGTTGTAGAAGGAGAAGGGGATCATCATCAGGCTCGAGCAGACGATCAAGGTCCAGAAGCTCCGGTCCGAATTGCGGATCGCGTCGAGCCCGAGCAGCGCCCCCAGCGACACCGGCCCCCGCTCAGCCCCCGGAGCTGTGTTGGGCAGCGTGAAAGCGTAGAGCCCGTAAGCGAGCGACACCCCGCCGGCGAGGTAGAGCGGCATCGCCGTCCGCTCCGCATCGCCCGGGAGCAGCTTGCCGACGATCAGGCCGGCGACGATCCAGCCGATCGTTCCGAACACGCGGATCGCAGGGAACTGCTTCTCGGTGTCTTGGAGCCGGCTCAGCGCCACCGAATTGGCGAGCGCGATGGTCGGCATGTAGGCGAGCAGCGCACCGAGGGTCGCGAAGAACATCACCCCCGCGTCGGCCCCCACCGCGGAGAGCAGGAACAGCAGCCCGCCCGAGAAGAGGTGAAGGATCCCGAGCACCTTCTCGGCCGAGAAATAACGGTCCGCGATCGCCCCGACGAAGAGCGGCGCGGCGATCGCCGCCCAGCCCTGCGCGGAATAGATCGTCCCCACCGAATCCCCGAGCCCGTGATGGGTGAGGTAGGTCGCGAACGGCACGAACCACGCGCCCCACACGAAATATTGCAGGAACATCATCAGCGACAAACGCGCCCTGATCCCGGTGTCCATCCTCTTCTCCCCCTCGGTTCTCTAGTTATTCAAAGCCCCAGCACGCGGCGGTTCCTCGCCGCATCGGGCGCTGACCCCGCAAAATCGTCGAAAGCCCGCTCCGCCTTGCGGATCATGTGGGACGCGATGAACGGAGCCCCCTCCGCCCCGCCCTGTTCGGGATGCTTCAAAGCGCATTCCCATTCCAGCACCGCCCAGCCCTCATAGCCGTACTGGGCGAACTTGGAGAACACCGCCTTGAAGTCGATCTGCCCGTCGCCGAGCGAGCGGAAGCGGCCGGGGCGATCGGCCCAGTCGGCATAGCCGCCATAGACCCCGGCGCGCCCCGTCGGACGGAACTCGGCGTCCTTGACGTGGAAGCATTTGATCCGATCGCGGTAGATGTCGATGAAGGCGAGATAATCGAGCTGCTGAAGCACGAAGTGGCTCGGATCGTAGAGGATGTTGGCGCGCTTATGGTTGCCGACGGCGTCGAGGAAGCGCTCGAAGGTGATCCCGTCGTGCAGATCCTCGCCCGGGTGCAACTCGAAGGCTGCGTCCACCCCATTCTCCTCGAATTCGTCGAGCAGAGGCCGCCAGCGCCGGGCGAGTTCCGCGAACCCCTCTTCGACCAGCCCCGACGGCCGCTGCGGCCAGGGATAGACTGTGTGCCAGAGCAAAGCGCCGGAGAAGGTCGCATGCGCCTTGAGGCCAAGCCGCCGGCTCGCCCGCGCCGCAAGCCGCACCTGCTCCTTCGCCCATTCGGTCCGCTCGGCCGGCTTCCCCTGCACCTCGGGCGCGGCGAAGCCGTCGAACAATTCGTCATAGGCCGGGTGGACCGCGACCAGCTGGCCCTGGAGGTGCGTTGAAAGCTCGGTGATCTCCACCCCCGCCTCACGGCAGACCCCCTGGACCTCGTCGCAATAATCCTGGCTGGTCCCCGCTTTCTGGAGGTCGAACAGGCGCCCGTCCCACGTCGGAATCTGCACGCCCTTATAGCCGAGCCCGGCCGCCCATTCCGCCATGCTTCCAAGCGAATTGAACGGCGCCTCGTCCCCCGCAAACTGCGCCAGGAAGATAGCTGGACCCTTCATCATTCGTCTCCCTGAAGCTCGACCCATGCCGCACCCGCAGCGCTGCTGTCGTGGGCAGCCTGGATGAAGCGCATTCCCGCCAATCCGTCTGCCAAGCTGGCATAGCTCGGCTGCTCCGGCACGTTCCCGCGCACCGAATCGGCGAAATCGCGGTAGATATTTGCGAAGGCTTCGAAATAACCCTCCGGGTGGCCGGAGGGGAGCCGGGTGACCGCCATTGCGGAGGGGTCGAGATAATTACGGTCGCCGCCGGGCGTCCAGATTTCCTCCGGCTTGCCGCGGCGGGCTACACGCAGGCTGTTGGGCTGCTCCTGGCGCCAGTGGAGGCCCGCTTCCTCGCACCACACGGAGATTTCGAGGCCGTTGGCGTCGCCGGTGCAGATCTGGCTTGCGACCAGCGTCCCGCGGCCGCCGCCTTCCAGGTGGAACATCGCCGCGCCGTCGTCGTCCAGCCGCCGTCCGGGCACCGCGGCGCGGATCTCGGCGCTGAGGCGCGTCATCCGCTCGCCGGTGATGAACTGGACGAGGTTGAAGGCGTGGGTGCCGATGTCTCCGAAGGCGCCGGCGAGGCCGGAGCGGGCCGGGTCGACCCGCCACTCGGCCTGCTTGCCTTCACTGTCCTCGGCTTTCGCAAGCCAGCCTTGGGTATATTTGACCGCTACCCGGCGGACAGCGCCAAGGCCGCCGCCCGCGACCAGCGCCCGCGCCTGCCGGACCATCGGATAGCCGGTGTAGGTGTGGGTGACGCCGACCAGCAGCCCCGTCCGCGCCGCCGCCTCGGCGATCGACTCCGCTGCGGCGAGCGTGTCGGCGAGCGGCTTGTCGCAGAGGACGGGGAAGCCCGCCTCCAGCGCCGCGATGGCGGCGGGGGCGTGAACATGGTTGGGGGTGACGATGGCGATGAACTCGGCCCCGTCGCTCCGCCCCCGCTCCCCCGCGATCATTTCCTCGAAGCTCGCATAGCAGCGCTCCGCGGCAAGCCCGATCGCCTCGCCGGACCGCCTCGCCCGCTGGGCGTCGCTGCTGAAGGCGCCGGCGACCAGGCGGCAATTGCCGGCGATGGCGGCGGCGGTGCGGTGGACGGGGCCGATGAACGCCCCTTCCCCGCCGCCGATCATCGCATAGCGTACCGGGCCGAGCATCTCCGCCGCCTCAGGCCGACAGCGTGCGCAGATAAGCGATGCTCTTCTTCAGCGCCGTCAGCGGCGGCTCGGTGAAGGGATCCTCCTGCTCGACGAAATAGCTGTGCACCGGCGCCGAGCGCACCGCCTTGAATACGCCCGGCCAGTCGATCGTGCCCTGGCCGATCACCGTCGTCCGCTCGTCGCTGACGATCTTCCCCGGCACCCGCTCCTTGGTGACCAGGTCCTTCACGTGGAGGAGATGGACGCGCTTGGCGTAGCGGCGGATCGTGTCCGCCGGATCGTAGCCCGCGCCCGCCACCCAGCCCAGATCGAGCTCGAGGACGAGGTGCTCCGGGTCGGTCAGGCGGAGGAACTCGTCGACCGGCAGATGGCCGTCATAGTTCAGGAATTCGGCCGAATGGTTGTGATAGCCGAACAGCAGGCCCTTCGCCCGCGCCTTGCGGCCGATCTTGTCGAGCGCCTCGCCGTTGGAGCGCCAGTCCGCGAGCGTCATCGCTTCCGCGACCCCCACCGGCCAGGGCTTGCTCGGATCGATCGCCCGGCTCGGCATCGGCGAGGAGGCGACGACGTAGCGCACCCCCACGTCCCGCGCGAAGCCCAGGCACTTGTCCGGGTCGTCGATCAGGTCCTTCAGGCCATAATGGGCGGAGGTGCAGTCGAGCCCCGCGGCGGTGACGGCCTTCCGGAACTGCTTCGCGGTCCGCCCGTGCCAGCCGGCCGATTCGACGCGCTTGTAGCCGAGCTTGCCGATCGCGCGCAGCGTCCCGTCGAGATCGCGCGCCGCATCCTCCTTGACCGGGCAGCATCGCGCCGGCCGTCAAGAGCCCCGCCTGCGCCATCAGCGCCCGCCGCGTCAGTCCAGCCATCCCTCGTCCCCTCGATTCTTCTGCTTTGCGGCCATTGTTAGCGCTCCCACGAGCGGCGGCAAGCGCGCGATTGACGTTCCGGCTCCGGCACGGGAGACAGGCGGGGATGAAGACCGCCCTCGTCCCCCTCCTCGCCCTCCTCGCCGCCGCCTGCGCACATGTGCCGGCCGAGGCTAAGGAGGGCTGGCGGCCGCTGTTCGACGGCCACAGCCTCTCGGGGTGGACTCCCAAGATCACCGGTTACGCCGCCGGCCAGGACCCGCTGCGCACCTTCTCCGTTCAGGACGGTGCGATCAGAGTCTCCTACGCCCGCTACGACGGCTTCCGCGGCCGCTTCGGCCATCTCGCCTACAAGACCCCCTTCTCGGCCTATCGCCTGCGCTTCGAATACCGCTTCTCCGGCCATTTCCTCCCGGACGTCGAGGCCTGGCAGCAGAGCAATAGCGGCGTCATGCTCCACGCCCAGCCGCCCGCCACCATGGCGAAGGACCAGAAATTCCCCGTCTCGATCGAACTCCAATTGCTCGGCGCCGACCGCTCCGAGCCGAGCCCCACCGCCAACCTCTGCACCCCCGGCACCAACGTGGTGATGCACGGCAAGCTCGAGACCACCCACTGCCTCAACTCGTCCAGCCCGGTCATGGCCAACGGCCGCTGGATCAGCGCCGAGGTGGAAGTCGACGCCGCCGGCAACTTCACCCATTTCGTCGAGGGCAAGCCGGTGATGCGCTACAGCGGCGCCCAATACGACCCGACCGACCCGGAAGCCGCGCCCCTCATCGCCGCCGCCGGAGGCCGCCTCGCCATCCAGGGCGGCTACATCTACCTCCAGAGCGAGGGCCACCCGGTCGAATTCCGCAAGATCGAGATCCTGCCGCTCCGCTGACTAGCAGAAACGGGGCAAAAACCGCGAAAATCAGCACTTTTGGTCGATAGCGTGGCGTCATGACTGCTGCTAGGCCCGTTTCGGGGACGTTCCGTGCCGGGGCGCGGACATTAAGGGGAAATCATGGGCAGCTTCACGCGCGTCGGGACGGAGTTTACCGTCAATACCATCACCACCGGCACGCAGACCGCGCCGCAGGTGACCGCGCTTACCAACGGCAATTTCGCCGTCATCTGGGTCGATCAGAATGGCGACGGCAGCAGCTTCGGCATCCGCGCGCAGATCGTCGATGCGAGCGGCGCCAAGGTCGGAAGCGAGTTCCTGGTCAACACCGCGACCTCGGGCAGCCAGGTCTTCCCGGACGTCGCGGCGCTGACCGGCGGCGGCTTCGTCGCATCCTGGGGCGATCAGAATCGCGAGCCTTCGCCCAACACCGGAAGCTACGGGATCACCGGCCAGATCTTCAGCTCCGCCGGCGCCAAGGTCGGCGCCGACTTCCTGGTCAACACCACCCAGCCGGGCCTTCAGAACAACGTCCAGCTCCAGGGCCTTCCCGGCGGCGGCTTCATCGCCGTGTGGCGCGACGTCAGCGGAACCGTCGACACCGACCAGGGCGGAATCCGCGCCCGCATCTACGACTCGACAGGCGCCGCCCTTGCCCCCGACTTCATGGTCAACACCAACACGGTCAATGTGCAGGGCAACCCGCACCCGATCGTGCTCGCGAGCGGCAACATCGTCGTCGCCTGGGACAGCAATAGCGGCGACAGCTCCGGCGCAGGCGTCAAGGCGCAGATCCTCGACTCGACCGGGGCCAAGATCGGCTCCGAATTCCTGGTCAACACCACCGAAGCGGGCGAGCAGGGCGACTTCGAGATCGCCGCCCTCCCTGGCGGCGGCTTCGTCGTGACCTGGAGCGACTATAGCGGGGCCGTCGAGCCCGGGAACGTCCAGCCCGCCTCTACCGACATCGCGGTCCGCGCCCAGATCTTCGACAAGGACGCAGCCAAGGTCGGAGTCGAATTCCTCGTCAACACGACCGTCTGATCGCCTGGGAGGATCGCAGCGGAGTCGGCGGCGACGCCGGCAGCTACGGAATCAAGGCCCAGGCCTACACCGCCGACGGCACGCCCTCGGGCGGCGAGTTCCTGCTCAACACCAAGATCACCTTCGACCAGCGCGCGCCCAATATCGTCGGCCTCCCCGGCGGCGGCTTCGCTGCGGTGTGGACCGACGTGGTCAGCGGCACGACGCTCGACGTCAAAGGCCAGGTTTTCGCCCCGCCCCCCTCGACCGCGCCGTCCGGAACCGACCACACAGTCGCCCTCAATGAGGACGTGCCCCACATCTTCACCGCCGCCGACTTCCCCTCCCCCGACACCGAGAATGAAAGCCTCGCCGGAGTGGTCGTCGCCACCCTGCCGACCCACGGCACCCTTTATTATGACGACGGCGTAAACCCGCCCCAGGCCTTCGGCTCAGGCCCGGGCGAGCTCCCCGCCGGCACCGAAATCTCCTCCGCCGACATCGTCGCCGGAATGCTGAGCTACGTCCCCGCCACCGACGAGAGCGGCACCGCGATGGACAGCTTCACCTTCCAGATCCGCGATTCCGGCGCCTCCAACAATCTCGACCTCAGCGCGGCCACCGTCACCTTCGACGTCACCGCCCTCAACGACGCTCCCACCGCGACCAACATCTCCGGCGACGTGGTCCTCTGGACCGAAGGCGACGCCCCGGTGCACCTCGATTCCGCCGGCGACGCCTTGATCGCCGACGTGGACAGCGCCGATTTCGACGGCGGCTCGCTGACCGTCGCGATCACCTCCGCCTTCGTCGCGGGCGAGGACAGCCTGATCCTCGACGGCGCCGTGGTGACGCTCTCGGATGGCCTCACGATCGGAAGCGCCGTCACGGTCGACGGCGCCGCCATCGGCGCCATCACCGCAGCCGCCGACGATTCGATCACCATCGCCTTCTCCTCCAACGCCACCACGGCGCGAGTCGAGATGCTGGTCCACGCTTTCGAATATGCCAACGCAGGCGGCGCCGACCCCACCGCCGGCGATCGCACCATCGGCTGGACGCTGGTGGACGGCGACGGAATCACGGGCGGCGGAAGCGACACCGCTTCCTTCACCACCACCGTCTCCGTCGCCAGCGTCAACAGCGCCCCCGTGCTAGCCGGCCTCGACCTCCTCGCGATCGCCTTCGAAGGCGACGTGCCGGTGGCGATCGACCCCTGCGTCGACTTCTCCGACGCGGAAGGGAATTTCAACGGCGGCACCCTCGTCGTCTCGGGGGTCATCGCCGAGGACCGGATCGGGATCGACAATGTCGGCACCAACCCCGGCGAAATCTCCGTCGCGGGCGCCGACATCTCCTATGGCGGCACCGTCATCGGCAGTTTCACCGGCGGCGAAGGCGCGGACCTCATGATCACCTTCAACGCCGATGCCACGTCGGAAGCGATCGACACGCTGATCGAGAGCCTCACCTACCAGAATCTCAGCGACAACCCGACCCTGGTCCACTTCCTGTCGATCACCATCACCGACGCCGGCGGCGCGACCAACGGCTTCTCCGAAGTCCCCGCCGTCGACGACCCCTTCGCCGGAATCACCGTCACCGGCCCCGCCTCCCCCACCTTCCTCGATCTCGACGCCGACGGCGACGCGGACCTCCTGGTCGGCTCCGGCGACGGCACCATCCACGCTTACGCCAACGACAACGGCACCGTCGTCGAGCTCACCGGAACCGACAATCCCTTCGACGGAGTCGCCTTCGGATACGGCGATTCCCTCGCCTCGGTCGACGTCGACGGCGACGGCTGGCTGGACGTGCTGATCGGCACCGCCGGCGGCTCTATCCTCACCTATCGCTACGACCCCAACAGCGCGCTTTTCGCGCCCCTCACCGGCCCGGAACGGCGACGGCGCCACCGACGTGGTGATCGCCAATTCCTTTGGCGGCTTCGACGTCTTCGCCGGCGAATGGACCATCGACGGCTACACCCTCACCCAGCTCGACCCGGCCGACAACCCCCTCGACGGCCTCACTTATTCCGGCTCCGGCCGGATCGTCCTCCTCGATTATGACGACGATTTCGACGACGACGTTCTGCTCGACGACGGCACCACCATCACCGCCTTCCGCAACGACAATGGCGTCTTCAGCCAGGACCCCAACAGCCCGATCGCCGGCCTCCCCGCCGGCTCGTTCAGCCCGACCATCGTCGATCTCGACTATGACGGCCGCTACGACATCGTCTTCGGCGATGTGGACGGAAGCCTCCACAGCTGGCTCAACCTGTCCAAATCGATCGCCATCGTCGTCGCGCCCGAGAACGACCGTCCGACGATTGTGAACGGCAACGAGACGTTCCTTCCCGACATCGCCGAGGACTCGACCGGACCGCTCGGCGACACCGTCGACAATCTCTTCGGCGGCCACTTCGCCGACGTCGATTCCGCATTCGGCGGAATCGTCCTCACCGGCTATTCGTCCGCCCTGACCACCGAAGGCCAATGGCAGTACAACGACGGCACCTTGTGGACCGCGATCGGCGCCCTGAGCAACAACCAGGCGCTCTACCTCGCCCCCGACGTCCGCCTCCGCTTCGTCCCCGCCGCCGATTATAGCGGCGACCCGCCCGAGCTCGTCGCCCGCCTCGTCGACGACAGCGACCTGCCGCCCCAGCGAGTCACCCCCGTCTCGATCAGCGACTCCGGCTGCGGCTGCGGCGTGCCCTACACCGCGGACTCCGTCTCGCTCGGAGTGACTGTCACTCCCGTCAACGACGCGCCGGTGCCGAGCGGCGACCCGGCCGTTCTCGCAGCCGTGGACGAGGACAGCCTCGCCCCCGCCGGCCAGAGCGTCGCCACAATCTTCGGCCCCGCCTTCGCCGATGTGGACGGCGACGGCCTCGCCGGCGTCGCGATCACCGGCAATTCCACCACCGCCGCCCAGGGCGAATGGCAATATCATGACGGCAGCCAGTGGACCGCGATCGCCACCCCCGACGCCGCCCACGCCCTCGTTCTGAGCGCCTCCACCCTGATCCGCTTCGTGCCGACGGTGAACTATTACGGCCCCGCCCCCGCACTCTCCGCGCACCTGATCGACGACAGCGCCGGCGCGGTCAGCAATGCCTCCGGAGTCGACGTTACCACGAACGGCGGAAGCACGGCGATCAGCGCCGCGGCCGTAGCCGTCGAGCACACAATCACCGCAGTCAACGACGCACCGCTCGCCACCATCGATCCGCCCGCGCTTCAGCGCATCGGCGGCGAAATCCTGGTCAACACCGCCACCGCCAGCCTCCAGATCGGCCAGAAGATGACGGTGCTGGAAGGCGGCGGCTGGGTCGCCACCTGGCGCGACTTCAGCGGCGGCGGAAGCTCCGACGTCAAGGCCCAGATCTTCAGCGCCGGCGGGGTCAAGATCGGCTCCGAATTCACCGTCAACGCCTTCCTCGCCAGCGACCAGGCCGAGCCTGCGGTGACCGCGGTCAAAGGCGGCGGCTTCGCCATCGCCTGGTACGATTTCAGCGGCGTCAATGACTCCAGCGAATCGTCGATCAAGTCGCAATTGTTCGACGATCTCGGCGCGCCTGTGGGCGGCGAGATGTCGGTCAATTCCGCCACCGCCGGCTTCCAGGGCAAGCCGGTGATCGGCGCGCTCGCCAATGGCGGCTATGTCGTTTCCTGGCAGGATCCCAGCCTGGGCGTGGGCGGCGCGCCCGGCGATGGCAGCAGCAACGCGATCAAGGCCCAGCTCTTCGGCGCCAACGGCGCAGCCGTCGGCAGCGAAATCCTGGTCAACACCGTCACCGCCAATTCGCAGGAGCTTCCCCACATCGCCGCGCTCGACGGCGGCACGAGCTTCGTCGTCGTCTGGACCGACAACAGCCCGGGCGGCTCGAATCCCGACATCCGCGCCCAGGTCTTCACCCAGGCCGGAGCCAAGGTCGGCGGCGAAATCCTCGTCAACACCTCCACGGCAGGCGCCCAGGCCGAGCC
>VBAE01000268.1 GCA_005882415.1 Alphaproteobacteria bacterium
GGGAAGCAGGAGCCGCCATATCCGGGTCCTGCGTGGAGGAATTTCGAACCGATGCGGTTGTCGAGACCGATCCCCCGGGCGACGTCCTGGACGTCCGCGCCGACCGCTTCGCAGAGGTCCGCAACCTCGTTGATGAAGGTGATCTTGGTCGCGAGGAAGGCGTTCGCCGCATATTTGATCAGCTCGGCGGTCCGCCTGCTGGTGAACAGAAGCGGCGCCTTGTTGAGGTACAGCGGACGGTAGACTTCGCGCATTATCTCGGCGGCATCGTCGTTTTCGGTGCCGAGAACGATCCGGTCGGGCCGCTTGAAATCCTCGATCGCTGCCCCCTCTCTCAGAAACTCGGGGTTCGAGACCACCCAGGTGTCGGTCCCGGGGGCAACTTCGTGCAGGATCCGCTCTACCTCGTCGCCGGTGCCCACCGGCACCGTCGACTTGGTGACGATCACCGCCGGCCCGGTCAGCGCCTCCGCGATCTCGCGGGCGGCGCCGAACACATAGCTCAGGTCGGCATGGCCGTCCCCGCGACGCGACGGAGTGCCGACGGCGATGAAGATCGCGTCCGCTCCGGCGACGCCTTCCTTCAGATCCGTGGTGAAGCCGAGGCGGCCGCCGCGGACGTTGCGCTCGACCAGCTGGTCGAGCCCCGGCTCGAAGATCGGCATCGTCCCGCGCTTCAGCGCGTCGATCTTCCCGGCGTCCTTGTCGACGCAGGTCACGTCATGGCCGAAATCGGAGAAACAGGCTCCGGACACCAGGCCGACATAGCCGGTGCCGATCATGGTGATCCGCATTCAACAACCCCGTTTCGAATTTCGCCGGTCCGCTTATCCCAGCCGCCGCCGCCGGAACAAGGCAATTCGCCGACCCGCCTCCGCGCCCGCTTCTGCAGGCACAAAAAAAGAGGGAGCCGGTCTTGCGACCGACTCCCATCTTTTTTGGCTTGGCTCCGGGATGAACCGAAGCCTCGCTCGACCTCTTACCAGCCGGAACCCGGCCCGTAGGTGATCTCCACGCGCCGGTTCTGCGGCTCGCGGACACCGTCGGCGGTCTCGACCAGCGGACGGCTTTCGCCGAACGCTTCGGTGGTGATGACGCCGTCGGGGATCCCATGGCCGGCCAGGTACGAACGGACGTTCGTGGCGCGACGCTGGGAAAGACCCACGTTGTACTGGTCGGAACCGGAACGATCGGCGTGGCCGGCCAGCATGACCTGGGCGTTGCCGCAAGTCTGGTAGGCCGCCGCAGCGTTGTCGAGAATGGCAGCAGCCTGCGGCGTGATGTCATCCTTGTCCCAGTCGAAGAAGACCATGAACGGCCCAGCCGTGCACGCCGGAGGCGGCGGCGGCGGCGGGGGCGGGGGCGGCGGAGGCGGCGGAAGCGGTTCCGGAGCCGGAGCCGGTTCAGGCGCGGGCGGCGGGGGAGCACCGAAGTTGAAGGTGATCCCGCCGAGCAGGCTGTGCGTACGGAGACGCGACGAGGCTTCCGCCCCGTTGAACGCCACCATGTCCAGGTTGTCGACGTTGAAGAAGCGATACTTCACCGTCACGTCGATATTGTCGCTGACCGCCTGGCGGACACCGGCAATGACCTGCCACGCGAACCGAGAGTCGGAATCGTCGAGGAAGGGGGCGCTGTTGGCGAAGACGCGCTGGTTGTTGTACTTCACCCGAGCGACACCGACGCCGCCGCCGATGAAGCCGCTGATGCCGTCATCGTCGCCGAAGTCGAGCATGCCGTAGATCGGCCTTCTTGTAGGCGACTTCGGCCTCGAGGCGGAACGCGCCGAGATCGTAGCCGACGAAGAGACCGCCGTCATAACCATATTCATGGTCCAGGTTGATGGCATTGTTGACCGTGCCGACATCGACGTCGATGTCCTCGACGATCATCGCACCGAACTCACCGCCGACATACCATGCGCCATTGCGCGCCAGAGCCGGTGATGCGAGCAAGGTCGATGAAAGCGCCACTGCTATGGCGAGCTTCCGCATAAATCTTCCCCTTTCTTTTGCGTCCCAACGGGAACGGCTAAAACCAATACGGTAAGCGGAGTTTCCGCGCAAGCACGCTTATCCCCACATTTGTTGCCGAAATGCCTCAGTCGTTACGTTAACGAAAGTCTGATGCTCGATCCGGAACGACCCCTCAAACTCAGGGGGCGGCGCAGGGTTTCACAGGCGAGACGAAAAAGGTCAATCAGTCAGCCCGTGTTGCATTAAAGCCTCAATCAGAGCGTCGATGGCCAGGCGCGCTTCGACGTCGATTATCGTTCCACCTGAAGGACTTGCTACCGACGGCTGGCGGTTCCCGACGACTTTCACGCCATCGACCTCGAATCTGGAACCCTGGACGGCGCCATCGCTCCATCCCGTCCCGTCGAACCGTCGGTCCATTCCTGAATCCCGGTCCCGGGCCGTCATTCCCCTCGGCGGAACCACGAAACGCCAGCCGGATTCGGTCCACATCGCGATCGCATCGTCGCGCTCCGCCCATGCTCCGGCGGCACCTGGGCCCACGATCCAGCACTGCCCGACTACCGGCTCCGGCGGCGGATCCCCGCTGGCGACCCCCTCCACTTCGCAATGCACGGCCGCATCAAGAAGCGCGAGCGCTTCATTATGGAAAAGCTCCTTCTGCGCCTGCCCCGGCAAGATCAGGGGCAGACTGAAGCGGGGTGTCGATTCGGCCATATGCTTTCTCCTTTCTTCAGGGAACGGCGATCGTGACTTCGCGCGAGGCGATCGTTCCCCGCTGCGCGACTGACACTGTAAAGCCGCCGGAAATCCCGTCGGCCGCCTGCTGTGCGGCGGTGTAGGACCAGAATGGCTCCGCGGTCTGGACGACGCGCCCGATTCCCGGAGCCGCGATTCGAACCGCATATTCCTCCCGCTCCTCGCCGAGCGGGGTGTCGCTGCCGTCGATCCAGGCCCAGCCGTTGCGGCTCCGCCGCACCCAGCGAATGTCCCAGTCGCCCGACGGCGTGCGCAGCGCCTTCAGGTGCACCGGCGACGGCGGCCGAAGCGCCTCGCCGCTCACCGCCGCCTCCGCAACCGGTCCTTCGTCGCCGTCGCCGATCCCGGTCGCCGTCACCTGCGCCGCCCCGCTTATCGCGGCGACCGGAGCCTCCAGGGGGACAAGCGCCGTTTCCTCGACCAGCAGGAAGGCATCGCCCTCGGAGTGCAGGCCAGCCGCCCATTCGGTCCCGCGCCGCCCGCGCAGCAGCCGCGAAAGCCGGAACCGCCGCTCCCCCAGAGGCTCGACCCGCCCAAACTGGATGAGCTCCGATCCGATGAGTGCAAGATTGGCCCCGCCGACCAAAGCGGCGTCGGTCCGTCCCTCCAGCCACATCGAATCGTTGAGCAGCTCCACCTCGACGCTGCTGCGGTCGTCGATCAGCGCCGACCCGGCGGGGGCGAGCACGGTCCTTGTCTCCCCCATCACCGCGGGCCCGGCGCTGGTTCCGGCCGACTCCCAGCTCGCGCCGCCGTCATAGCTCGCGCTCAACTCGGCCTTCCGCCAGCCCTCGCTCTCGCCGGCGGCAGCAGCGAACAGCAAAGGCTTGGCCGGAAGCCGCTCGGCCCCGAGCGGAAGGTCCCTGAGCAGAAGCCGGGTCGGCCCATGGGGAAGGTCCGGCTGCTCCACCGGCCGCCCGGGAGTTGCGCCCACCGCGACGGGCGCTGCCGCTCCGGGCAGGCGGCTCAGCTCCAGCGTCACCACCCAGCGGTCCAGCGTCCAGCGCTCCACCCGCCAGACACCGTCCTGCCCCTCTAGCCGGATCAGCGCGGCCGGCCGAAGCTCCGCCCGCCGCCACGGCGCGTGAACCTTCGCGCTCGCCCGCGCGGCGCGAAGCTCCGCCAGCCGATATTCGGCGACCGCCTTGGCCGCGCCCGATTCGAGCGCCGCCGGAAGCGCCCGCCGGTCCTCACGCGACCCGGAAGCCCCGAGGCTCGCCCGCTGGAGCCCGGTCTGCCAGTCCCGCGCCGGATCGTAATAGGCCAGGGTCACTTCCCCCGGCACCGCCCCCGCCGCCAGCCGCCGCATCTCGGCAGGACCTCCTGCGCCCTCGCCTGTCGCGCCGAGCTCGTCCGCACCAAGCGAGGCCGGAGCGCCCGCCGGAGGCACCATCACCAGCGCCTCGCCGTCATCTGCAAAGGAGCAGGGCAGCACGTCCGCAAGCGTCTCAACTGCCGCGCGCACACTGTCCCCGCTCGCCGCATAACCGAGCAGCGAGAAGCTCTCGCCGTCGCGTATCGCCCCTTCGCTCAGCTCCTCGGCGATGGCGCCGATCGCCACCGGCCCCGCTTCCGCCTCCACCTCGAAGGTGAGCGAAGGAATGCGATTGCCGAAGTCCGCAAGCTGCAGATCCTCGAACACCGCATAAGCGAGGCCGCGATAGGCCGGCGTGCTTCCGATCCCCTCCGCCGCCGCGATCAGCGGGTCCGGCTCCTGCTCGTCGGAACCCGAATGAAGGCGGAAACCCGTCCGGCTCTTGAAGTCCCCCGCGGCACCCCGAAGCAAATTTCCATCCGCCCAGATCCGCCGCACCGCCCGCAACGGTCGCCCCGACAGCGCCACCGCAAAACTCGCCGAGTAACTGTAGCTGGTCGTCTTCGGCTGCCCTTTGCCGCCGCCGCTCTTCGTCCGCTCCTCGCGA
This sequence comes from Alphaproteobacteria bacterium, assembly GCA_005882415.1. Classification (GTDB taxonomy): domain Bacteria; phylum Pseudomonadota; class Alphaproteobacteria; order Sphingomonadales; family Sphingomonadaceae; genus Allosphingosinicella. Next base: position 4,658 of record VBAE01000268.1, read on the forward strand.
AGGTCCGTCGCCCAGATCACCGTTCCCGCCACCCGCATCGTGCCGAAGATCTTCGGGATCTGGGTTCCGTAGGACGATGTCTGGACGCTCAGATCGCCGAGCCTCGGCCCCTGCCGCCCCTTCGGCTTGAAGATCTCGGCGTCGATCCGCTGCCCGATGATCGATCCGATCGCGCCTCCGATCGGCCCACCGATCACGGTCCCGACCGCCGTCAGCACCAGCGTCGCCATCATCTCGCTCCTTATATCACCCGCCACGCCGACACGACCGGCCAGGGCACCGCCCCGGGCGCCTCGACCACTCGCCGCAACCGCGCATCCGCATGGACGAAGCCGAACCCGGTCAGGATCAGCGCATGCAGCCGCCGAGTCCCCACCGACACCAGCAGCAGGTCGCCCGCGCCCGCCTCGCAAGGCTCGATCCGCACCAGCCCCGCCGCCCGGAAGCCTGCATGCGCTTCCTCGGCCGCACCGCTCGACAGACGATAGTCGCCCCGCACCCGATCGGCCGGCACGCCCATTGCGACTGCGGCCAGACCCATGCAATCGAGCCCCTGCACCGCCGACCGCCCCTGCGGACGAAAGCGCACGCCGATCATCGCCCGAGCCCGGGCGACGACCTCGTCCATGGCCTCAGCCCCCCACGTACCGCGTCAGCAGATCCATCCCCGGCAGATGCGGCTCACCCCGGAAGTTCGCGGCATTGGCGAAGCGGCTGCAGCAGGTCGCGAAGCTCTTGTCGCACCCCTCATGCACCTCGACGAGCGTTCCCGCCTCGATCGGGAAGGGCGGCGGCTCGCGCAGCGTCAGCCGAAGCCCGTCCGAACTGAGCACCATGCTCTCCAGCCCGCTGTTCGGCCCGCCGATCCAGCGCAGCCTGCCATAAGCATAAGCGTTCACCGCGGCCGTCCCGGCCTCAAGCTCCACCACCTCGTCGTCCAGGACCGCGGCGATCCGCGTCGTCCGCACTCGCCCCGCCATGTCGACCCGGCACCTCTTATCGCCGAGCTCGGCCCGGCATTCGGGCGAAGTCTGCTCCACCACCGGCCGCTCGAGCAACGCCGTCGGACCGCGCACTTCGCTCTCGAAACCGTGGCCGGTCACCGAAATCTCGCCCAATTCTCCCCGCGCCAACTGAAGCCGCTCCCCCTCCGGCGCCTCCCAATCGACCAGGAACAGCCGCACCTCGGCTCCGTCCCAGCGCCCCGCGGAGAGGTCGCGCGCGGTGATCGCGTCGCTGGTCAGCGCGCCGCTCACGTCCAGAGTCTCCGCATCGAACCCGTCGGACAGGGTGATAGACGAAGGCAACATTCCCGGCGCCGCGCGATAGAGAAGCCCGTCGAGCTTGAGGTCGCCGTCGTGACTGGTGAAGCCGATGCAGATCCCGTCGCGCCGCTGCAGCCGCCAGCAGAAGGCGAGGCTGGTCAGAGTCCCCTCAAGCATCTCCATCGTCCGCCCCTTCCCGCACCTCGACCAGCGGCACCGAAGGAATGTCGCCGGCCTCGAAAGTCGCCCGGCTGACGCTCAGCCGGTCCTCCGCAAAGCGCACCGGCACGTCGAAGCGATAACCCGCGCGCACCTCCGCCCCCGCCGCCGGCGGCGCCTCGAATCGAACCACGCCCAACCCCTCCAGCAGCCAGCCGGTCAGCCGCTCCGCCCCGTCCACCGACACCCGCACCGACCCCGGCTGCGCGCGAGTGATCCGCCGCTCCTGCTCCCCGTACCGCTTGACTAAAGGAAAGCCCGTCCGCGCCCCGTCCCCGACGCCCAGCAATTGGTCCGCCGCACCCGGCACGCCCACCATGCCGTTCGAGCTGCTGTCGAACGGATCCTCGAACCGGAACGCCGCCGCTGCTCCGCGCCGCGCCCGGAAGAAGGCGATGAGTTCGTGAAGCTCCGCCTCGCTGCGCACGCCGGGTCCCGCATCGAAACGCATCCGCGCATCGGACCAGTCGCTGTTGCGCTGCTCGACCCCGCTCGCGGTCGTCACGACGGCGGTCGAGAAGCCCGGCTCCACGCTCGCCCCCCGCCCCACCGCGATCGGGAATTGCACATCGTCGAACGCGTCCATCCGCGCCTCCTCGCCAAACCAGGTGAAGCCGTCCCGAAGCACCTGCGGCAGCGCCCAGGCGAACACTTGCGCATGCCCGCGCTCGAACGCCGCCTCCGCCGCCCGCGCGATCCGCCGCCACTCGCTCCGATCGTCCGGCTCCAGCACGAAGCCCGCGAAATAATGCTGGTCCGCGACCGGATAGCCGAGCCGCTCCGCAAGCAAGGCCGCCGCCGCGCCCGTGCCGCCGCGCCCGCCGGTGACCCAGTCATAATCCTCGATCTGGAGCACATCGAAAGCCGGCGCCGCCCAGCCGAGCGGCACATTCGCCCGCCGCAGCTCCGGCGCGGTGGGGTCGAGCACCGTCGGCAGATAAGTGAGGAGCAGAGTCTCGGCGTCCGCATGCGCCGCCTTCACCGCCCCCGCGATCGCTGCAGTCGAAGCCGCCAGCAACGCGCCCGCCGCGTCGAGCAGCGCCTTCTGCGCGGCATCGAGCGGCCCCCGCACGTCGGCAATCGAAACCGGGTCCAGCACCGCCCGCGCCGCGTCGTCGTACAGGCAGATGCGCCCGTCCGGCATCACCCACCACCAGGGCTCGCCGATCTGGAACCGCACGCGCTGCCCGGCCGTCGCCGCGATTCCCGAAAAGGCGCCGGCGACCTGCACGAGATAGCCCATCGCCCCCGCACTCGCAGGCGACAGCAGCGCCGAGGGCGGCTCCCACCCCGTCAGCGCCGGCGACCCGTCCTCCGCCCGCTGCTTCCAGTCGCCCCACACATGCTGGTCGAGCAGCTCGTAGGACAGCGACAATATGAGCTCGTAGCCGGCCGCCTTCGCCCGCCCGGCGAAATCCGAATGCCAGGCGGCGCAAGGCACGTTCAGCACCCCGCCGGCCAGGCTGACATAAAAGCCGTGCAGGCAGTTCCGAAGCACCCGCGCCGGCGTCAGATGGTAGAGGTCGTCATAGCCGGTCGCGATCCGCAGCCGGTGCTCCGGAACCAGCGTCTCTCCCAGCGCGAGCACCGATCCGGCGCCGTCGCAGGCGATCGAGCTCAGCTCCGCCCATCCCTCCACCGGCGCCGCAAGCGCCTCGCCAGCCTCGGAATAGCCCGGCGGCACCAGCGAGAAGAACATCCGGTCGATGTCCCCGCACCACACCGGATCGTCCGCCTCCCACCCCCCGGCGAGGGTAGCGAAGTCCAAAGTCACCGCCGCGTCCTCGGGCGAGCCTTCGGCATAATTCCACAGCCGGACGTACCAGCTCCGCGCCGTGCCGCCCTCGTCCCGCCCCTCGATCGTCAGCGTCGGCCCGTCGATCCCGTCCAGCCCGATCAGCCCCCCGCTCCGCCAGCGGAAGGAGAGCTTGCAGCCCCGGAAGTCCCGGCTCGTCTCATAGGCGAGCAGAGGATGGTCGAACCGGTCCTCCGCCTCCCAGATCAGTCCGGCGAGATCGTTCGCCTTGTAGAAGACGCAGTCCACCCGCAGCGCGTCCGGCGCGGTCGTCACCCCGCTCGCCATCATCGGCCGCGGGAAATTGACGGTCCAGAAGCGCGCGTCGAACCTTTTCACATGGCCGACCTGCTTCGCCGTCCCCGCCGGCGCCAGCCAATGCCCCATCGTCTCAATCCTCGATCCTGGTCAGCGCCTGCTTCACCGCCCGCGCGACCTGCCGGCTGGAGCGCGCAAGCGCCTGCGGCTCGCGCGCTTCCGGCGCATTGATGCTGATCCTGACATTGACGTCGCGCCCGCCGCCCCGCCCGGTCTCGATCCGGCCGCTCCCCGTGGGCACGAACAACTCCGGCCCCCGCTCGCCGACCAGATAAGGCCGTCCCGGCGCCACCGGTCCTCCGGTCGCCCGCCCCGGCGCCCCGAAGATCGCCGCTGCGATGGTGGTGCCGAGGCTGATCAGGCTCGCGGTCGATCCCCCGCCGCCGCCACTCCCGCCGCCGCCCGACAGCGACGCGATCCCGCTTCGGATCGAAGCCGCGGCGATGTCCGCCATCACCTGAAGCGCGAGCCGCTTCAGATCCTCGAAGCCGAACTTGCCGGTCCGGACCGCGCGCAACAGGGCATTCTCGATCGCCCGCCCGGCGCGGTCGGCGCCCGCCGCAAGCGGACCCTCCAGCTGCCCGCGCATCTCCGCCACGTCGCGCGCGAACCCGCCGGTATCGGCGCGGACGCTGACGACCAGCCGCTCGATTTCCTCATCCATCGGGAAACATCTCCATCAGCCGCGCAAGGTCGCCCTGGTCTGCCGCCGCGCCCGCGCGCTCCGGCACCATCGCCCCGAGCACCGCCGCCAGCTCCGCCGGCGTCGCCCTCCAATATTCCTCCGGCCGCCACCCCAGCAGCATCCCGGCAAGCCCCGCCAGCCGCACGGCGGCATCGCTAAACCGCTCCACTGCCCTGCAATATCTGCTGCAAAAGCACCCGCAGCGCCGGCGTCGCCCGCGCAAGCCCGCCCTCGGCGATCGCCGCGCCAAGCCGTTCCCGGTTAACCCCCTCGGGCCGCCCCTCGAGGCAGTGCCAGAACAGCCCGGTCAGCTCGGAGAGCCTCAAGCCCCCCGCCGCCGCTCGCTCTACGAGGCCGAACAGCGGCCCCAATTCCTCCTCGGCCGCGACCAAAGCCTCGAAGCTCGGCCGGAGCACCAGCCGCTCGCCGCCGACCAGGATCGACGCCTCGCCCCGCGCCGGATTGGCCACGCCGCTCACAGCGACACCACCGGGCCGGAGCTTTCGAGGTTCAGCGCGTAATTGCGCTCGCCATTATAGTCGCCGCTATAGTCGAGCCTGGTGACGAGGAACCGCCCCCGCATCCGCTCGCCGCTCTCGAAGCTCAGCTCATAATCGTCGATCAGCCCCGCCAGAGCGTTCGATTTCACCCGAAGCTCGGCCGCCGATCCGGTGAAGATCCCGCTCGCCGCCACCGACACCGATCGCACGCCCGCGCCGGACAGCAATTCCCGCCACCCGCCGCTGTCCTTGCTGGTCACCGTCACCGGCTCGCCATTGACCGACATCTGGGTCGCCCGCATGCCCGCGACGGTGGTGAAAACCGGCGGTTCCGCGCCGTTCCCGGCCTTCAGCAAAAAGGCACTTCCCTTTTCTGCACTCATGATCCAATCTCCTGTCGGTTCAAGCTATTGCACTGGAGTCGCGCGATGATTTCGTACGTGCTCGCCTTGATGCTCGCCGCCGGTCCCGCTTCCGCCGACAAGCTCGCTCTCGCCCGCCGTGAATATTCCCACTGTCTCAAAGCCTTCATGGACCAGAGCGTGAAGGACAAGATGACCAAGGAAGCGTTCGCAACTGCGCTCCCCACCGCCTGCTCGGATAAGCTCCAGACCTTCCGGACCTATTCGATCAGCTCCGACACCGCCGTCGGCATCAAGCGGGCGGTGGCCGAAGAGAATGCGGCCTCGGAGGTCCAGGATCTGATGGCGAACACCAAGGAGCTGTTCACCGACTACACGACGCCGGAGCCCGCGCCGAACTGATCAGCCGGCGAGCATCCGCACCCGATAGTCGAGAAGGCCGATCCAGGCCCCACCGCCGGTGCGCTGCGGGACGATCCTGCTCCGCA
>VBAE01000269.1:0-11008 GCA_005882415.1 Alphaproteobacteria bacterium
CGCCCGAACCGTTGGGATAGACGCGCGCGATCAGCGGCACCGCCGAGGAGAGGGCGTCGAGATCCTCCCAGTCGATGATTATCCCGGCGGCGCGGGCGATGGCGGGGAGGTGGATGGCGTGGTTGGTCGAGCCGCCGGTGGCGAGCAGGCCGACGGCGGCGTTGACGATCGCCTTCTCGTCGACGCAGCGCGCCAGCGGTCGATAGTCGTTGCCGCCCCAGCCGATCCCGGCGAGCCGATGGACCGCGGCCCGGGTCAGCTCCTGGCGGAGCTTGGTGCCGGGATTGACGAAGGCGGCGCCGGGGATGTGGAGGCCCATCACCTCCATCATCATCTGGTTGGAATTGGCGGTGCCGTAGAAGGTGCAGGTGCCGGCGCTGTGATAGGAAGCGGATTCCGCTTCGAGAAGCTCCTCGCGGCCGATTTTGCCCTCCGCATAGAGCTGGCGGACGCGCTGCTTCTCCTTGTTCGCGAGGCCCGACGGCATCGGCCCGGCGGGGACGAGGATGATTGGGAGATGGCCGAAGCGGAGCGCGCCGATCAGCAGACCGGGCACGATCTTGTCGCAGATGCCGAGCAGGGCCGCGGCCTCAAACATGCCGTGGCTGAGCGCGATCGCCGTGCCCATCGCGATGGTGTCGCGGCTGAACAGCGACAGCTCCATGCCGGGGAGCCCCTGGGTGACGCCGTCGCACATCGCCGGGACTCCGCCGGCGACCTGGGCGGTGGCGCCGACCTCGCGGGCGAAGAGCTTCATCTGCTCGGGGTAGCGATAATAAGGCGCGTGGGCCGAGAGCATGTCGTTGTAGGCGGTGACGATGCCGATATTGGGCGCGCGGTTGCCGCGGATCGCCGCCTTGTCCTCGCCGGCGGCGGCGAAGCCGTGGGCGAAATTGCCGCAGCTCATCGCCGAGCGCGAGACCCCGCGCTCGCGCTGCTCGTCCATCAGCTCGAGATAGCGGGCGCGGCCGGGGCGGGAGCGCTCGACGATGCGCTCCGTCACCGCCTGGATGGTCGCATGGAGGGTCATTGCGGGCTCCAGTAGATCGTCACCGGCCCCTTAGCGGCAGCCAGCAGGCGCGCAATCGGAAGGTCGCTGTCACCGGCGATGGCGCGCTGGAGGATCGCCCTCTTCTCCTCGCCACGGACGACGAGGATGAGCTCGCCGCCATTGGCCAAAGCCGCATAGTTCAGCGTGACGCGGGGGAAAGGCGCCTCAGGCGGGAGGGGGTCGGGGAGCGTCTTCACCACCGCCGGGGGGTTGTCGACGGGCAGGTCGACATTGGGGAAGATGGAGGCGACATGGCCGTCCGCCCCCATGCCGACCCAGCACAGGTCGAGCCGAGGCGGAACCGCGCCCGCCTCGAGCGGGATCAGCGTCGCGCCGGTGCCGACCAGCGCTCGGACGAGGGCGCCGAAATTGCTCGCGACATGGTCGTGCGGGACTTCGCGGTCGTCACTCAAGGTGATCGTCACCTGCGGCCAGTCGATCGAGCGTTTGGCCAGGGCGCGGAGGATTGGAGCGGGGGTGCTTCCGCCCGGAACCGCGATGGTCGCGCCCGGGGTCGCAAGCACCTCGGCGAGCTTCTCCACCACCGCGGCATCGTCGGCGGGGACCGCCCAGATCACTTCACTCATGCCAGCTCACCCCGTCGCGTTCGGTCAGCGCAATGGCGGCCGAAGGGCCCCAGGTGCCGGCGGCGTAATTGCGCCTCCACCTCGTCGCGGCGGACGAACAAAGTCGGGTCGCCCTCGATCAGGTCGAGAATCAGCCGTTCGTAGGCGATGCGGCGGCGGGTGTCGGCGAAGGCGTTGGCCATGCCGAGGTCGAGCGGCACTTCGCGGAGGCGGATGCCGTCGCGGTCGAGGCCGGGTTGCTTGGCCATCATCAGCAGGCGGATCGTCTCTTCGGGCTGGAGCCGGATGACCAGCTTGTTGGGCAGCACGCTGGCGCCCCGGCTTGCGAAGATCGAATGGGGCACGCCCTTGAACTGGATGAAGATCTCCGAGTGGCGCTCGGGAAGGCGCTTGCCGGTGCGAAGGTAGAAGGGGACGCCCTTCCAGCGCCAGTTGTCGACATGGGCCTTGAGCGCGACGAAAGTCTCGGTGTTCGAAGGCTTGCCGAGCTCGTCCGCATAGCCCGGCACCGGCTGCCCCCCGACCGCCCCCGCCGCATATTGGCCGGTGACGGTGGTCGAAGCGGCGCTGGCCCGGTCGATCGGCCGGAGCGATCGGAACACCTTCACCTTCTCGTCGCGAACCGCCGAGGCGCCGAACTGGGCCGGCGGCTCCATCGCCACGAGGGCGAGGAGCTGGAGCATGTGGTTCTGAACCATGTCGCGTAGCGCGCCCGAGCCTTCATAATAGCCGGCGCGGCCTTCGAGGCCGACCGTCTCCGAGACGGTGATCTGGACATGATCGATCCCGCCCGCATTCCACAGCGGCTCGAACAGCGAATTGCCGAAGCGGAGGGCCAGGAGGTTCTGGACCGTCTCCTTGCCGAGATAATGGTCGATCCGGAAGGTCCGCTCCTCGGGGAAGGCGGCGGCGACCGCGTCGTTGATCTCGCGGCTGGAGGCGAGGTCGGTACCGAGCGGCTTCTCGAGCGCAAGGCGCACGGCCCCTGAGGCGAGGCCGACCGAAGCGAGGCCGCCGATGGTGGCGCGGAACAGGGAGGGCGCTGTCGAGAGGAAGATGGCGAGGCCGCCATGGGCGCCGACCGCGTCGGAGAGGCGGGTGAATTGCGACGGGTCCGACGCGTCCATCGCGACATAATGGAGACGGTCGAGGAAGGCGGAAACCTTGGCGTCGTCGCGATATTCGGCCGGGACGTACTTTGTCAGGGCCTCGCCCGCCACGGTGCGGTAGGCCTCGGTGGTGAGGTCGCTCCGAGCGGTCCCGAAAATGCGCAGGTCCGCGGGCAGGAGCCCGTCCGCGGCGAGGCCGTAGAGCGAGGGCAGCAGCATGCGCTGCGCCAGATCGCCGGTGGCGCCGAAGAGTAAGAGGGTATTGGCGGGGCTATTGGGCACCCGGCCGTCCTTTCTTGCCGAGGAGGAAGGTCAGAGGAATGTCCACCCGCGCGCGCCAGCTATCCTCATTATGGGCGGCGCCCGGGAAGTTGCGGCTTATCCAGTTTGAATCGCGTGTCCAGCCGCGACGTGCGACCAGCCGGTCGATCCGCGCCTGATAGGCGGCATAATGGCGATCGAGAGTCTCCGAGCCATGGTCGAAATAGAGGCGGTGCGTGCCCGGGCGGGGAAGGGCCGGGCGGAGATAGGCTTCGAAGGCGGTGGCGACCGCGTCGACATCCTCGTCGGACAGCGACTGGCCCTCGGGCGGGAGGAGCAAGGGCCAGTGGGTCGAGACGCAGCCCGCGCCGCCGAAGACGTTTGGATATTCGGTCAATGCGTAGAGGGAGATGAGGCCGCCCATGCTCGAGCCCATGATGGCGGTGTCGGCTCGGCCAGGGGCGGTGTTGTAGCTGCGGTCGATGAAGGGCTTCAGCTCCTTCACGATGAATTTGAGATAGCCGTCCGAAAGGGGCGTGCCGCCGTAGAGGCCCTGGACCCGCTCCATGTAGCGCTTGGGCAGGCGGTCGAAGGCTTTGGCCGGAACATACTCTCTCAGGCGCTTCGGGGTGTTCCAGATGCCGACGACGATGGTCGGCCGCATCCGCCCTTCCGCGGTGAGCTTGGTCACCGCCTCGTCCACCCCCCATTCCTTGCCGCCGTATCCCGTCTTCGGATCGAACAGATTCTGGCCATCGTGCATGTAGAGCACCGCATAAGGCGGGCCCTTCGGATCATAGTCGGCGGGCACCCAGACCGTGACGTTGCGCGGGTTCGCATAAAGCGACGGAAAGGCGCGATACTGGTCGAGCCGCCCCACCGCCGCCGCGGGCGCGGCGACGAGGAGGAAGAGCAGGGCGAGGAGGGCGAACAGACCCCTCTCCCTGAAGGGGAGAGGGACAGCCGGACCGGAGCGACGGCAGGGTGAGGGCGCAAGGCGGCGGAGAGACAGGCCCTCACCCTCCCACGCCTTGGGCGCGGGCCCCTCCCTCTCCCCTGCAGGGAGAGGGGTTCTCACTTACCCGCCACGAAGCGGATCGCCTGACCGCCGCCGGGGGCGAGGCGGAGGGTGAGGGTGTCGGCGCTGGTCACCGGCCGCTCCTCGATGACGATGTCCTTGCCGTGGCCGCGATAGTCGGCGGTCGGGCCGTCGGCGTAGATCTGGGCGCGGTACTTCTTGCCCGGCGTCAGGAAGGAAAGGGGGACGGTGAGCGTCCGGCCGTTCTCGTCGGTGACGCTGCCGAGGTACCAATTCTCGGAGTTGCGGTCCTTGCGGGCGATGGTGACGAAATCGCCGACTTCGCCGTTCAGAACCAGGCTCTCCGACCAGTCGGCGGGGACATCCTTGATGAACTGGAAGGGGCGCGGATTGGCCTGGTAATTCTCGATCAAATCGGCCGCCATCGCGATCGGCGAATAGAGGACCACATAGAGCGCGAGCTGCTTGGCCTGGGTGGAGAGGATCGGCTGGCCCTTCCCTTCGAGGCTGAGCACGCCCGGCGTGAAGTCCATCGGCCCGGCGAGCATCCGGGTGAAGACGAGGTTCGCCTCATGCTCGGGCGGATTGGGGGGAGCGCCCCAGGCGTTATATTCCATGCCGCGGGCGCCTTCGCGCGAGACCCAGTTGGGCCAGGTGCGGCGGAGGCCGGTGTCCTTGATCGGCTCGTGCGCATTGACCCCGATGTGGCGCTTGGCGGCCTCCATCACCACCTTGAGATGGTGGCGGGCCATCACCTGGCCTTCGTGCCATTCGAAGTGGATCTTGCCGTCAGGCCCGCGCGCCTGGATGCCGCCCATGTCGGCGACGTATCCCGTCTTCACCGCGTCGATCCCGAGCCTCTGGTAGAGGTCGAGCGCGGCTTCCAGCTGGGGCTCGTAATTGGCGATGTTGCCGGCGGTCTCGTGGTGGCCGATCAGGTGGACGCCCTTCGCTTTCGCGTAGCGGGCGAGCTCCTCGATGTCGAAATCGGGATAGGGTCTGGTGAAGTTGAAGTCCTTGCCGCTGGCGAACCAGGTATCGGTCCACCCCTCGTTCCAGCCTTCGACGAGGACCCCGCGGAAGCCGTTGGCGGCGGCGAAATCGATGTAGCGCTTGACGTTGGCGGTGTTGGCGCCGTGCCTGGGCCCGGGGCCCCAAGTCTCCTTGTCGAGGTGCATCGCCCACCAGATGCCGACATATTTGAACGGCTTGAACCAGCTCCTGACGTCCGGGAGCCTGCTCGGCTCGTTCAAGTTGAGGATGAGGTTGTTCATCACCAGCCCGCCCGCGCTGTCGGCGATCTGCATCGTCCGCCAGGGCGTGTTGAACGGGGCCATGCGGCGGACCTTGGCGCCGTCGGACGAGGGAGTGAGGACCGCCCGGAAGCGGCCATGGCCTTCGTTCTGGAGGTTCATTCCGGAATAATCGACCAGCGCCGCCTCGTGGAAGGAGATGTGCAGGCCCGCCTCAGTGCGGATGGTCATCGGAGTCTGCGCGACGCCGACTTCGGCGAGCGGTGTGCGGCTGTAGAGATATTCCTCGCGGTTCCACTGAAATGCCGGGATCCACCAGGCGGTGGCCGGGTCGGCGACCGCGAACTCGGTCACCTCTTCGGCGATGTTCACGGTCGTGAGGTTCGGCTGCTCCGGGAATTCGTAGCGGAAGCCGATTCCGTCGTCATAGACGCGGAAGACCACGTCCAACCGGCGCTTGAGCTCGCTGGTCTCGGTGAAGCTGACGCGAAGTTCGTTGTAATGGTTGCGCACGAAGCGGCGCTCGCCCCAGGGCTGCTCCCAGGTGTCGTCGGCGCTCGACGTGCGCACGTCGGTGATCGCGAAATTGCGCTCGAGCTTGGGCGCGTCGGTCAAAAGGAAGCCGAGGCGGGAGGGGGCGATCACGACCCGGCCGAGGCGGGTGACCGTATATTCCGGCCGCCCCTCGCCGTTCAGGGCGACCTCGACAGAGAGGATGTTCCCGGGCGATGTCACTCTCGCCTCCGGCGCCGCTGCGGCGGCGGTGGCGAACAAGGCCGCAGCGATGAAGACGATGAGCCGGCGGATCATGCGTTCACTCCCCTCAAGAAAAAGCCGCTTGCCTTAACCCCGTTCGGGCGGCTTATTCCAGCCATGAGAATTTTTGCGGCAAAGTTTGCATAATGGCCCGGAACACGCGCCTGGAAGATATTGCCGCGCTCGCGGGCGTCTCGATCTCGACCGCGTCGCGGGCGCTGAACGACAGCCCGTCGGTCAATGCGCGGACCAAGCAGCTGATCTGGAAGCTGGCGCGCGAGCAGGATTATCCGTTCCGCCGCTACATGCCGGCGGGGCCGATCGGCGCGACGGGCACGATAGCGATCGTCGTTCCGCCGCCGCAGGGCCGGGAGGGGCGGCTGTCCGACCCCTTCTTCCTCGAGCTGTTCGCCGGGGTGGGCGATGCGGCGCGGGAGCGGGGCTGCGACGTCATCGTCAGCCATTTCGCGCCGACCTCGTTCGACGATCTCTCCGCCGCGATGACGACCAGCCGAGCCGACGGGGTGATCTTCCTCGGCCAGAGCTCGCTCCACCACGCCTTCAATCGGCTGAGCGGAAGCGGCTTCCGCTTCGTCGTCTGGGGCGCTCAGCTTCCCGACCAGGCCTATTGCTCGGTCGGCAGCGACAATCTGACCGGCGGCCGGCGGGCGACGTCGCACTTGGCGCGGCTGGGCCGCAAGCGCATCGTCTATCTCGGCGACACCGACGCGCCCGAAGTCGCCCAGCGCCACCGCGGCTATCTCGACGCGCTGGAGCAGGCGGGGCTTCCCGTCGATCCGGCTTTGATCGTGCCGGCGCATTTCACGGTGGAATCGTCCGAATCGACGGTCGACGCCTTGATCTCGTCCGGCCTCAGCTTCGACGGCATCGTCGCCGCGAGCGACCTCATCGCTCTGGGCGCGATCCGGGCTCTGCGGCGGGCGGGGATCGGGGTTCCGGAGGACGTGTCGGTGGTCGGCTATGACGACATCCCCTTCGCCCGCTACAACCGCCCGGCGATGACCACGATCAGCCAGGATACGGCGCGGGCCGGGCGGCTGCTGGTCTCCAAGCTGCTCGACACCGGCGAGGGCGAGATGCGCTCCGAGCGGGTTTCGACGGACCTGTTCGTCCGCGAATCCTGCGGGGGCTGAGCCCATCACCCCCGCTCGGCGATATAGCCGGAGGTAGCGGGCAGCCCCTGCTCCGACGCGCCGCCGACGCTTTCGACGATCCGCCAGCCGCGCGGTAGGGGATGCGCAACGCTTTCACCGCCGAGGTTGAACACGCACAGCAATTCCTCACCACGCTCGAAGACGAGGAGGGGAGCGGCGGCGTCATGACGCCGGATCGCGCCGGTGCGGAGCGCCTCGCGGTCCTTGCGGAGCGCGATCAGGCGGCGGGTGAGGGCGAGCGTGGAGCGCGGGTCGCGCTCCTGCCGGTCGACTGAGAGGGCGACATGGTCGGGGTCGACCGGGAGCCAGGGCTCGGCGGCCGAGAAGCCGGCATTGGGCGCGGCGCCGGTCCAGGGCATCGGGGTGCGGGCCCCGTCGCGGCCCTTTGCCGCGAAGGCTCATCAGCAGAAGCATTGCCAGCGCGGCGAAGCGGGCGGGCTCGGCCTCGCCAAGCCAGCGCGACACGACGCGGGGCGCGTCGTGGTTTGAGAATGCCCAGCTCGGCCAGCCCTCGCCTTCCTCGCCCGGCCAGAGTTGCATCGTGTCGCCGACCAGATCGGCGGTCAGATTCTGCGCGTAGAGGAAGTTGAATCCGTAGGCGCTGTTCAGCCGGGCGGGCCCTTCAGTGAACAGCTTCATCTCCCGGTCCGCCTGCTCGCCGCCCACTTCGGCGACGGTGAAGCGGTCGGCCCCATAGGAGTCGATCAGCGAGCGAAGCCGCTCGAGGAAGGCGGGGATGTCCGGGTGCGACTGGTTGTGGAAATGGTGCTGGAAGTCGAACGGGCGGGTCCGCTTCGCCGCCGGGTCCGCGACGGGTGGATTGTCGGTCAGTTTCGGGTCGTGCATCGCGAAGTTGATCGCGTCGAGGCGGAAGCCGTCGACGCCCCGCTCCAGCCAGAAGCGGGCGGTGGCGAGCAGGGCCTCCTGAACCTCGGGATTGTGGACGTTGAGGTCCGGCTGGGCGCTCAGGAAATTGTGGAGATAGTACTGGCCGCGGCGGGCATCCCAGGTCCAGCTCGGGCCGTGGAAGACCGACTGCCAATTGTTCGGCGGGGAGCCGTCGGCTTTGGCGTCCGCCCAGACGTACCAGTCGGCCTTTTCATTGTCGCGGCTCGACCGGCTTTCGTGGAACCAGGCGTGCTGGTCCGAGGTGTGGGAATAGACCTGGTCGATGATGATTTTGAGGCCGAGGCCGTGGGCGCGTTCGAGCAGCCGGTCGAAATCGGCCAGCGTTCCGAAGATCGGGTCGACCCCCTGATAGTCGGCGATGTCGTAGCCATAATCCTTCATCGGGGAAGTGAAGAAGGGCGACAGCCACACTGCGTCGACGCCCAGAGAGGCGATATGGTCGAGCCGCTCGGTGATCCCGGGGAGGTCGCCGACCCCGTCGCCATTGGTGTCGAGGAAGGAGCGGGGGTAGACCTGATAGATGACCGCGCCGCGCCACCAGGGTGCGGCGGCCGCTTCCGGCCGGGATTGGTCGCGCGCTAAAGCAAGCTGGTTCACCGCTGTGTCGTCCTGCAGATCATATAGTCGAGCGGCGCGAGTTCGATCCGGTAGCTTCCCGGGGCCGACGCCGTTGGCGCGCAGGCGCCGCGCACCGCCTGCCAGCTGAGCGAGCCCGCATCAACCGCGACCTGCGCCGAAACCGGCGCGGTCGAGGTGTTGAACACGACCAGGGTCTCGCCCCCGCCCGACGGCGCGCGGCGGGAGAAAGCGAGCAGGCCCGGCCCCTCGCCGGCGAAGCGCAGCACCTGGTCGCCGCTGCGTAGCGCCGGATCGGCGGCGCGGATCGCGGCCATCGAGGACAGCGCCCGGTAGACCGGCGATGCGGTGTCGAAATTGGACTGGGCGGTGGTCGCGGACGATCCGACCAGGCGGTTGTCGTTATAGCTCGCGACCTTGCTCGGGAACATGTCCTCCCGCGAATCCTGGTCGCCGCCGTCGCCGGCGAAGCCCTGCTCGTCGCCATAATAGACGACCGGGCTGCCGCGGCTGAAGAACAGCATCGCATTGCCGAGGATGACGCGGCGGGCGATCTCGTCCTCCGATGCCTTGGGGTTCGCCTCGCGGACGAAATGGGCGAAGCGGCCCATGTCGTGATTGCCGATGAAGGTGGGGAGGCGCTTGGCGGTCTCCTCGCCGTCCGCATAGAGCGCATCGAGGCTGAACAGCCGGCCGAGCCGCGAGGTCGGCGCGCCGCGGGCGACGACGTCGGTCACCGCCATCTGAAAGGCGAAATCGAGCACGCCGGGATAGCGGTCGACCTTGGTGAAGCGGGCGAGCATCGCCGGGTCGGGATCGGCGACTTCGCCGAAGATGTGGAAGTTCGGAATCCCCCGCGCCTTGGCCCGCTCGGTCATCGCGGGGACGAAGGCCTGCCAGAATTCCGGGTTCACATGGCGGGCGGTGTCGATGCGGAAGCCGTCGACCCGGAAGTCGTCGATCCAGCGCCCGTAAATCTCGATGAAGCCGTCCACCACCCGCGGATTCTCGGTGAACACGTCGTCCAGCCCGGAAAAGTCGCCCATCGTCGAGCTCTCGCCGGCAAAGGTCGAATCGCCGCGATTGTGGTAGTAGATGGGGTCGTTCAGCCAGTCCGGCTTCTTCACCCGCTCCTCGCCCTTCGGGACGTAAGGCGTGTAGGCATAATCGGAGCGGGTCAGCCGGGCGAAATTGCCGCTGCGCTGGCCGGCCTTGTCGGAGCCTTCGAAGCCGGAATTGATCGCCGCTCCGCCGGTCCCGCCGCGGGTCTGGTACGGATAGTCGGCTAGGCTTCGATAGGCGCAGTCGTTCTTCGGGCATTCGCGGTACTTGATGACGTCCGCGGTGTGGTTGGTGATGATGTCGAGATAGACCTTCATCCCCCGCGCATGGGCCGCATCGACGAACCGCTTCAAATCCGCCTTGGTCCCGAAATGCGGATCGACGTCGGTGAAGTCGGTGATCCAATAGCCGTGATAGCCCGACGATTCCTGGCCCGGCGGCCCCTGCACCGGCTTGTTCTTGTAGATGGGGCCGAGCCAGATCGCGGTGGCGCCGAGGCCCTGGATATAGTCGAGCCGGTCGGTCAGGCCCTTCAGGTCGCCGCCATGGTAGAAGCCTTTGTGGGTCGGATCGAAGCCGGTCTGAAGCCGGCCGCCCAATAGGCCGCCGCGGTCGTTCGACGTGTCGCCATTCTCGAACCGGTCGGGGAGGACGAAATAGACCACCTCCTGCTCGGGCGTGCGGTCGAGATAGGAGGGGGCGCCCTGCCCGTTAGCGGACTGAACAGGCGCGGACTCGGCCGCCGCCGAAGCGGGTGCGAGGCATAGCAGGGCAGCCGCCAGGGCCGCCGCACGGTTCGGATGCATGATGCTTCCCTCCTGTCGAGGCCGCGCGATTCGTTTCGCCCCGCCTCCTTTTTGCAATTGTTTGCAGGACCGCCGCCGCCCGGTCAAGCCCGCCTCTGGAGGAGCGAAATTGCTGCACTGCACAGAGAGGGGAGGCGATGCATTCTGTGTCCGCCACGCAACAGCCGCGGGACTGAAATGAATTTGCCGCTTGCAAGTTTCGCCGGAAGTTTGCAGTAATTTGCGTAACAGCAGACCGCGGGACAATCGCGGCGCAAGGTCGGAGGTGGGGGCGCTGTTTTTCGAAGGCACTTCCATATCCGGCTTACAGGGGGCCGGAATCGCGTAATTTCCGTTGTTTAGCGGCGCGAAACGGGTCCGGATCGAGCTTGAGAGGCCGACCCGGTGGAGCTCACGGGCGGCCGGCCAACGGAGGACCGCCATG
>VBAE01000269.1:11116-17124 GCA_005882415.1 Alphaproteobacteria bacterium
TGGCGACACGATCGTCGTCACCGGCTTCCGCGCCTCGCTGGAAAGCGCGGTCGCCGAAAAGAAGCAGCGCGATCAGATCATCGAATCGGTCTCCGCCGAAGATATCGGCAAGCTCCCCGACGCCTCGATCGCGGAATCGATCGCGCGCCTCCCCGGCCTCACTTCGCAGCGCCTCTCCGGCCGCTCCAACGTCATCTCGATCCGCGGCTTCGGCCCGGATTTCTCGCAGACCCTTTTGAACGGCCGCGAGCAGACTTCGACCGGCGACAACCGCGCGGTCGAGTTCGACCAATACCCTTCCGAAATCGTCCGCCAGGTCAACGTCTTCAAGTCGCCGAGCGCGAGCCTGGTCGGCCAGGGCCTGGTCGGAACGGTCGACATTCGCACCGTCCGCCCGCTCGATTTCGGCGGCAGGCGCGTCTTCGCAGTCGGCGCGCGCGGCTCCTACGCCGATCTCGGCGCCCTGAACGCCGGCTCGGACGACAAGGGATTCCGGGTCAACGGGACCTATATCGACCAGTTCGCCAACGACACGGTCGGCGTCGCGCTTTCCGCCTCTTATGTCGACGAGCCCTACCAGCTTCAGGAATATAACGCCTGGGGCTATCCGGGCAGCGGCACCCAGGCCGACCCCTATGTGATCGGCGGCTCCAAATCCTACGTCACCTCGACCAAGCTGAAGCGGCTCGGCATGCAGGGCACGCTGCAATGGCGCCCGACCCCGACATTCACCGCGACGCTCGATGGCTTCTATTCCAACTTCAAGGACGACCAGATCAAGCGCGGCATCGAGCTTCCGCTGGCCTGGGGCAATGCCAGCCTGCAGCCGGGCTCGGGCAAGGTCGAGAACGGCTTCCTCACCTCCGGGACCTGGACCGGGGTCGAGGGCGTGATCCGCAACGACGCGTTCGAGCGGCACGCCAAGCTCTATTCGTTCGGCCTCAACCTCAATTACGAAGGTGACGATGGCTGGAACGCCTTCCTCGACCTCGGCTACTCGCGGACCGACCGCAACGAGCTGATCCTGGAGAGCTATTCCGGCACCGGCTTCGGCGCAAACAACGGCGCCCGCGACACGATCGGTTTCCAGGCGACCACCCACGGCATCGTCTTCGATCCGATGCTCAACTATGCCGACCCGACCCTCATCAAGCTGACCGACCCGCAGGGCTGGGGCGGCGGCGTCGTTCCGCAGGTCGGCTATTACAACAACCGCATCGTCGACGACGAGCTGAAGCAGATCCGCGCCCAGGTGGAGCGCGAGCTCGAGAACGGCTTCCTCTCCGCGGTAAAGGTCGGCGTCAACTATACCACCCGCGACAAGGGCCTGACCCCGGACGAGTCGCTGGTGCGGCTTGCCGGCGGGGCGTTCGAAACGCCGATCCCGTCGCAATATCTGCTGAAGCCGACCAACCTCTCCTATCTCGGTCTCGGGCCGATGGTCAGCTACGATCCCCGCCAGCTGCTCGCCGGCGGCGTCTACAATCTCGTCTCGAACAACGCGAACCCCGACGTCGTCGCCAAGGCCTATACGGTCAACGAAGACATCATGACCCTCTACGCCCAGGCCGACGTCAACGCCGATGTCGGCGCTGCGACCCTGACCGGCAATTTCGGCGTTCAGGCGATCTGGACCGAGCAGTCGTCCAAGGGCAATGTGATTGCCGGCGGCGTGCTGACGCCGGCCGATGCGGGCGCGGAATATTGGGACATCCTGCCCAGCCTCAACCTGTCGCTCCGCTTCCCGAGCGACTTCGTCGTCCGGCTCGCGCTCGCCCGCGAGATCCAGCGGCCGAGGCTCGACCAGATGCGGGTCGCGACCAGCTACGGCGTGAACAAGACCGAGGGGATCATCACCGGCAGCGGCGGCAACCCCTATTTGCGGCCGTACCGGGCGAACGCCGTCGACTTCAACGTCGAGAAATATTTCGGCCGCTCGGGCTATGTCGCCCTCCAGCTCTTCTACAAGGACATCGTCTCCTACATCTATGAGAATAGGGAGATTCCGTTCGACTTCACCGGCTATCCGGTGCCCCCGGGCGATGCGTCCTTCGTTACCACCCCGATCGGTCGGATGAGCACGACGGTGAACACCGGCGGCGGCCATATGTACGGAGCCGAGGCGGCTGCGACGCTTCCGTTCAGCGTCTTCACCCAGTCGCTCGACGGCTTCGGGGTCACCGGCGGCGTCTCCTATACCAAGTCGAGCATCCGAGAGACTCCGACCAGCGCTCCGACCACCATTCCGGGCTATTCGAAGTGGGTCGCCAACGGCACCGCCTTCTACGAAAATTCCGGCTTCTCGGCGCGCGGCAGCGTCCGCTACCGGTCGACCTTCCTCGGCGAGCTTTCCGGCTTCGGCGGCAACCGCACCAACCGCCAGGCGCTGGCCGAGACGATCGTCGACGCGCAGATCGGCTACGACTTCCAGCAGGGCTCGCGGCTCTACGGCCTCTCGGTCTTCCTGCAGGGCCAGAATTTGACCGACGAGCGCTTCTCGACGGTATCCAACCCAGCGAACCCGCTGACCGTGATCGACTATCAGATCTACGGCCGCCGCTTCCTCGCCGGCTTCAACTACAAGTTCTAAAGCTTGTCACGGCGCCCCGCCTGCTTGACCGCAGGCGGGGTTTGCCATTGAACAAGGCATGGCAGACCCGCGCCGCCACCACATCGTGATCGTCGGCGGCGGCACCGCCGGCTGGATGACGGCGGCGGCTTTGGCCCGCTTCGCATCGCGGACGCACCGGGTGACTTTGGTCGAGTCCGACGCGATCGGAACCGTCGGGGTGGGCGAGGCGACGATCCCACAGATTCGCCTGTTCAATGCGGCGCTCGGGATCGAGGAGGACGAATTCGTCCGGGAGACCCAGGGCAGCTTCAAGCTCGGCATCGAGTTCGCCGACTGGCTCCGGCCCGGGCACCGCTACATGCACGCCTTTGGAACCATCGGCCGGGCGGCGGGGATCGTGCCCTTCCACCAGCTCTGGCTTCGCGGGCGCGCGCTCGGCGTGGCCGACGAGCTCCGCCATTATTCGCTGAACGAGGCGGCGGCGCTTGCTGGGAAGTTCGACCGGGTGGCGCGGGCGCCGGGGTCCGTGCTCCCCGAAATCCCCTACGCTTATCATTTCGATGCCGGCCTCTACGCCCGCTTCCTCCGCCGCTTCGCCGAAGCGCGGGGGGTGGAGCGGGTCGAGGGGCGGATCGTCCATGTCCGCCGCGACGGCGAAGGCGGCGACATCGCCTCGGTCGAGCTGGAGGGCGGCGCGTCGGTCGCGGGGGAGCTGTTCATCGACTGCTCCGGATTTCGCGGCCTTCTGATCGGGGAGACGCTGGGCGCCGGCTTCGAGGATTGGTCGCACTGGCTGCCCTGCGACCGGGCGATGGCGGTGCCGTCCGAGCGCCAGTCGGCGCCCGAACCCTTCACCCGCTCGACCGCCCGCGCCGCCGGCTGGCAATGGCGGATCCCGCTCCAGCACCGCACCGGCAACGGCTATGTCTATTCGAGCCGGCACATAAGCGACGACGAGGCGGCGTCGGCGCTGCTCGCTTATGTCGAAGGGGAGGCGCTCGCCGACCCGCGGCCGCTGCGCTTCAAGGCGGGGAAGCGGCGGCGGATGTGGGTGCGCAATTGCGTCGCCCTCGGGCTTTCCGCCGGGTTCATGGAGCCGCTGGAATCGACCAGCATCCATCTCGTCCAGTCGGCCATCTCCCGGCTCCTCGACCTGCTCCCGGCGGGACGGGTCGCCGAGGCCGAGATCGCCGAGTTCAACCGCAAGTCCGATTTCGAATGGGCGCGGATCCGGGACTTCATCATCCTTCATTATCGCGGCACCGAGCGCGAGGAGCCCCTCTGGCACGCCTGCCGGGAGATGGCACTGCCCGAGGAACTGCAGCACCGCATCGACCTGTTCCGCGCCGCCGGGCGGATCGCGCGCGACCATGACGAATTGTTCGCCGAGGTCGCCTGGCTCCAGGTGATGATCGGCCAGGGGATGCTGCCCGAAGGGTGGCACCCGCTGGCGGACGGCTTCCCGGCCGACGACCTTCAAGGATTTCTTGCCGACATGCGCAGGCTGGTCGACCATGAGGCGGCGCGGATGCCGGCCCATGGCGACTTCATCGAGCGCCATTGCGCGGCGCTGTGAACGGGGGAACGGACATGGATTCGGCGGTGAAGGCAACGGAGAAGCCGAGGCTTCCCTTCTCCAGCCTCTTGAACATCAGCTTCGGCTTCTTCGGCATCCAGATCGGCTTCGCGCTTCAGAACGCGAATATGAGCCGGATCTTCCAGTCGCTCGGCACCAGCCTCGACAACCTCCCCGCGCTCTGGGTGGCGGCGCCGCTGACCGGGCTGCTCGTCCAGCCGGTGATCGGCCATATGAGCGACCGCACCTGGCTCGGCCGGCTCGGCCGGCGGCGGCCCTATTTCCTCGCCGGGGCACTGCTCGCGGCCTTTGCCCTGTTCGTGATGCCGGAATCCCCCGTCCTTTTGTTCGCGGCGGTGATGCTGTGGGTCCTCGACGCGTCGCTCAACATCTCGATGGAGCCGTTCCGCGCCTTCGTCGGCGACATGCTCCGCAAGGACCAGCACGCCGCCGGCTACGCCGTCCAGACCGCCTTCATCGGCGCGGGGGCGGTGGTCGGGTCGATCTTCCCCTGGGCGCTGGAGCAGATGGGCGTGTCGAATGACGCGCCGGCCGGCGCTCTTCCCGACACGGTCCGCTTCGCCTTCTGGTTCGGCGGCGCGGCGCTGTTCCTGGCGGTGCTTTGGACGGTGCTGACCACGAAGGAATATTCGCCGGAGGAGATGGCGCGCTTCGAAGCCGAGGCGGCGGACGAGCAGGCCCATACAGTGCGCGTGCTCGCCGCCCGCGGCTTCGGCTCGAGCGCGGCCTGGATCGGCCTCGGCGCGCTCATCGTCTTCGCCGTCGGTGCGTGGGGGCTCGAGAAGGAGGTCTACCTCTTGGGCGGCCTCCTCATCCTCTACGGCCTCGCCAGCTTGGTCGCGATCCTGCTCGCGCGGGGTGGGAAGTCGAGCATCCTCTGCCACATCGTCGGCGATTTCGGCGGCATGCCGGAGCTGATGAAGCGGCTCGCGCTCGCCCAATTCTTCAGCTGGTCGGCGCTCTTCATCATGTGGATCAACACCACGCCGGTGGTCGCCCAATATTTCTACCATGCGCCGGAAGCCGGAACGCCGGGCTATCAGGACGGCGCGAACTGGGTCGACGTGCTGTTCGCCACCTATAACGGCGTCGCGGCCGTGGCGGCGCTGACCCTGCTCCCGCTGCTCGCCTCGCGGATCGGCCGGGTGCGCACCCATATCGCGGCGCTGCTCTGCGGAGCGGCGGGCTATGCGAGCTTCTTCCTGATTCAGGATCCAAAGCTGCTCATCGCCAGCGAAGTGGGGATCGGCATCGCCTGGGCGTCGATCCTGGCAATGCCCTATGCGATCCTCGCTTCCAGCCTGCCGCAGAGGAAGCTCGGCATCTATATGGGCCTGTTCAACATCTTCGTGGTGGTGCCGCAGCTCCTCGTCGCGACGGTGATGGGATCGATCATGAAGGCCTTTTTCCCCGGCGATCCGATCTGGACGATGGCTTTTGCCGCCGGCGTGATGGCGCTCGCGGCCCTCGCCATGCTTCGCGTCCCGGAGCCGGCGAAGAGCGCATGAGCGACCGCAACATCCGCAAGGTCGTCGTGGTCGGCGGCGGATCGGCCGGGTGGATGGCGGCGGCCGCGCTCACCAATGCGCTGAGGGGCGGCTGCGAGATCGAGCTCGTGGAATCGGACGAGATCGGCATCGTCGGCGTCGGCGAGGCGACGATCCCGCCGATCAAGCTGTTCAACCAGACGCTCGGCGTGGACGAGAACGACTTCGTCCGGGCGACCGAAGGCAGCTTCAAGCTCGGCATCGAATTCGTCGACTGGGCGGAGAAGGGCCACCGCTACTTCCACCCCTTCGGCACGTTCGGGGTCGATTTCGATGCCGTACCCCTGCACCA
>VBAE01000270.1 GCA_005882415.1 Alphaproteobacteria bacterium
GTCGAAGGCGCCAAGCTCGGAAGCTGGACGATCGACCCGGCGACCGGCGCCACCTGGTATTCGGACCGCTCGCGCGACCTGTTCGGCCTCGGCAAGGAGCTCCGTCTCGATGCGAAGACGCTGAAGAGCTACATCCACCCCGACGATTGGGCGATCGTGCTCAAGCCCTATGTCGAGGGCTTCCCCGACGACACGATCGCTCTGGAGCACCGCGTCGTTTGGCCGAACGGCGAAGTGCGCTGGGTCCAGTCGGCCGGCACTGCCCAGCGCGACGCCGACGGCAAGGTCACCGCGGTCCACGGAATCCATCTCGACATCACCGACCGCAAGGTCGCCGAGGCCGAGCTCGCTCGCTCCCGCGAGGCGCTCCACCAGTCGGAGAAGCTCTCGGCCCTCGGCTCGCTGCTCGCCGGGGTCAGCCACGAGCTCAACAACCCCCTCTCCGCAATCGTCGGGCAGGCCGAGATGCTGGAGGAGGACAGCCAGGGCACCCAGTTCGAGGCGCGCGCGAAGAAGATCAGCGCCGCCGCCGACCGCTGCGCCCGGATCGTCCAGACCTTCCTCGCAATGGCCCGCCGCCGCGAGCCGCAGCGAAGCCCGATCGACCCCAACGACCTGGTCTCGTCCGGCCTTCAGCTCGCAGAATACGGGCTCCGCACCGCCGGCATCACCGCCTCGATCGAGTGCGACCCGGGCGTGCCCCCGATCGAGGGCGACAAGGACCAGCTCCACCAGGTGCTGGTCAACCTCGTCATCAACGCCCAGCAGGCGCTTGAGACGTCCGACACGCTCGACAAGCGCCTCGCCATCCGCACCTCGGTCCTCGACAGCGGCCGGGTCGCGATCGACGTGATGGACAACGGCCCCGGAATCCGTCCCGACGTCGCCAGCCGCATCTTCGAGCCCTTCTTCACCACCAAGCCGCAGGGCTCCGGCACCGGAGTCGGCCTCTCATTCTCGCTCGGAATCGTCGAGGCGCATGGCGGCACCCTCTCCGTCCTTCCCACCCCCGCCGGCGCCGCCTTCCGCATCGAGCTCCCCGCCGCCGAGCCGGTCGATGTCGTTCTGGTCGACGAGCCCGAGCATGCCGCGGCCGCGATGGCCCAGCCGCGGCGCACCGCCCTCGTCGTCGACGACGAGCCCGATGTCGCCGAGACCATCCGCGAATTGCTGGAGCGCGAGGGCTTCGAAGTGACCGTTGCGAGCGACGGCGGCGCCGCTCTGATGGCGCTCGACCGGGGCGACTATGACATCGTCCTCTCGGACCTCCGCATGCCCGGCGTCAGCGGCCCCGAAATGACCGGCGACACCCTTGGCTCCTCCATGGACGAGTTCCTGCGAACCAGCGGCCGGCCCGTGCTGGAGAAGCCCTTCACCAAGACCGGGGTGCGCTGCCTCGTGGCCGCCTTGATCGAGGCATGAGCGGCTCGGCCCATATCGTCGTGGTCGACGACGACGAGGACGTGCGCTCCACCGTCGCCGAATATCTGCGCCGAAGCGGCCTTTCGGTCAGCGAGGCCGACGGTGGTGCCGCGCTGCGCGCAATCATGGCCGAGCGCCCGATCGACCTCGCTTTGCTCGACATCAACATGCCCGGCGACGACGGGCTGACTTTGGCGCGGGAGATTCGTGCGTCGGGGGAAGCCGGCATCATCATGCTCACCGCCCGGAGTGACGATGTCGACAAGATCGTAGGCCTGGAGGTCGGCGCGGACGATTATGTGACGAAGCCCTTCAACCCGCGCGAACTCCTCGCCCGAGTCCGCTCCGTCCTCCGCCGCGCCGAGCGCAGCGGCGACGGCCCGGCGACGATGGGCCGCGAGGTCCAGATGGGCAAATGCCGCCTCAACCTCGACACCCGCACCCTCTACGATGCCGACGGGGCCGAGGTCCCGCTGACCGCGATGGAATACGATCTCCTCCGCACCTTCGCCGAGCACCCGCGCCGGGTCCTCAGCCGCGACCAGCTCCTCGACCTCGCCCACAATAAGGAAATGGAGCCCTTCGACCGCTCCATCGACACGAGGATCACCCGGATCCGCCGCAAGATCGAAAAAGACCCGGCCAAGCCCGAATGCCTGAAGACGGTGCGCGGCGCCGGCTACT
This sequence comes from Alphaproteobacteria bacterium, assembly GCA_005882415.1. Classification (GTDB taxonomy): domain Bacteria; phylum Pseudomonadota; class Alphaproteobacteria; order Sphingomonadales; family Sphingomonadaceae; genus Allosphingosinicella. The sequence continues at coordinate 2,107 of VBAE01000270.1, forward strand.
GCTTCAACCCCGACTGCGGCTAACTGCCTCCCCATCCGCAGGATGGGGAGGGGGACCGCCGAAGGCGGTGGAGGGGTGACAAGGCTCGGAAGCTGAGTTCGGTCACCCCTCCACCAGCTTCGCTGGTCCCCCTCCCCGTCTGACGACGGGGAGGCAGAGGATTGCGACGAACGCCGTCGCAGGCTCCGCAACAAAAGCACTGCTCGGGCGGTTCTGCGTTCAACTGGGTAAGGACATGCGGGGTGGGCCAAAAGGAGGCCCGTGATGGTCCGGAATGTGATTGCGTTTCTACTGCTCGCGGCGGCTCCGGCCGCGCTCGCTTCGGCCGAGACTTCGGAGGGCGGCGACTGGGGCCTGTCCCAGGTTCCGGACGGCTGCATGGTCCACGCCTCCTCCCCGCAGGGCACGGTGGTCTCGATCTGGGGTTTCGCCGGCCAGGATAAATTGGGCGTTCTCGTCCAGAATCGCGGCTGGGACTCGCTTCAGGAGGGCCGCCAATATCAGCTCAAGGTCGCCTTCGACGCCGACAAGGCTTGGCCGGTCGCCGCGACCGGGCGCCTCAACATCGACGAGGACGGCCCCGGCCTGTTCTTCGCCGTCCACCCGGGCAGCCAGTCAAAGGAAGCGGGCTTCTTCGAAGCCTTCGCCGAAGCCAAGGGCATGGACATCACCCGCAACGGCACAAAGATCGACACCGTCCCCCTTGCCGGCAGCCGCACCGCCATGGTCGCCTTCGCCCAATGCCTAGGCCAGGCCTGGAGCGCCCCGGCCGCGCAGGAGGAAGAGGAGACGCCTGCACCGGCCGTCCCCGCGGCCTGAGCCTCAGCGCCTCCGCGCCAACCAGATGACGTGCCGCGGCCCCTTGCCGCTCGGCCCGGAGCGGACGACCTGTTCCTCGAACGAGAAACCGGCCCGCTTCAGCCTGGAGGCAAAGGCCGGATCGGGATGCGACGACCAGATGGCGAGCATCCCGCCGCGGGTCAGCGCATCGCGCGCGGCTGCCAGGCCCGCACGGCCGTAGAGCCGGTCGTTCTCCGGCCGCGTCAGCCCACCTGGTCCATTGTCCACGTCGAGCAGGATCGAATCCCACCCGCCCCGGGCGATCGAATCGGCGACGTCCTCGTCGAAAATCTCCACCCGCCGGTCGTCGAGCGCTCCGCCGAGCAGCTCCGCCATCGGCCCCCGCGCCCAGCGCACCACCGCCGGCACCAGCTCGGCAACCGTCACCCGCGCCTCCGGCCCAAGCGCCTCCAGCGCCGCCCGCAGCGTAAACCCCATCCCCAACCCGCCGATCAGCACCCGCGCCCGCGCCGGAACCCCCGCGCAGCCAAACCGCGCCAGCGCCTCCTCGGAGCCCTTCACCCGGCTGTTCATCAGCTCGGTGCCCCCGAGCATGATCGAAAACTCCGATCCCCGCCGGATCAGCCGGATCTCACCCCCGCCGGGGATGGTGGCGCTGTCGATGAGGGTACGGGGGAGCATGGCCGCCACCTAGGGCGTAATGGGCGGGATCGGAAGCGGTGTTGCCTCGCTCCTGAGCGTGGGCGTATTTAGACGCTGCATTCGGAGACATTCAACCATGCCCGCACCAGGACGCAAATGGGGGAATAGAGCCACGGTGCGCGAGCAGGTCGCCCGCGTCGTGGAGAAGCCACGGGCCGAGCCGGTGACGCTCGAGACGCTGCTGGCGGGTCTCACCGAGGAGAATCGCCACTCGGAAATCGACTGGGGCGCGCCCGTGGGCGGCGAAGCTTGGTAGGTCGGCCTAGACCGGATCGTCTTTCGCCGATCCGTCATTGCGAGGAGCGAAGCGACGCGGCAATCCATGGGCCTCTAAGGCCGCACTGGATTGCTTCGCTTCGCTCGCAATGACGGCCTGAAACGGGCCGAGGTGATTACCCGCTAAACGTCCAGATTCGCCACGTTGAGCGCATTCTCCTGGATGAAGTCGCGTCGGGGTTCGACGACGTCGCCCATCAGGCGGGTGAAGATCTCGTCGGCGACGTCGGCCTGGGCGACTTCGACCCGGAGCAGGCTGCGGTGCGACGGGTCGAGCGTGGTTTCCCAGAGCTGCTCGGCGTTCATCTCGCCCAGCCCCTTATAGCGCTGGATGGCGAGGCCCTTGCGGCCGGCGGCGAGGATCGCGTCGAGCAGCTCGGACGGGCGGGTGACGTGGACGCCCTTCGGGTCCGGCGCCTTCTCCGGTCCCGGAATGCCTTCCACTTTCACATGCGGATCGTCGCTGTCCGGGTTTGTCTCCGGCTCGGCGGCCGACGCGGACGACTTGAACGTGACCAGCCGCGAGGCGGTGGCATAAGCCGGCGCCTGTTCCAGCGCCAGGCCGTGGAGCTTGCGCGCCTCGGCCGAGACCAGGAACTTATGGTCGACGATGTGATGGTCGGTGACGCCCCGCCACAGCCGGCGGAGGTGATAGCTTCCTTCCGGAGTCGCCTCGCCGCCCCACTGGGCCTCGGAATCGCCGCCGCCGAGCCAGGTCGCCGCCCGGGCGATCGCCTCCGCCCGGTCGCGGTCGCGAAGCTCGGGGTCGAGCGCGCCTGCAAGCGCCAGCGCCTCGATGATCGACCAGTCGTAGCGCCTCGGCACGTAGCGCATCAGAGTCCGCATCCGCCGCGCATGGTCGGCGAGCGCGCGCAGATCGTCGCCGGTCCGCGGTCCCTCCTTGGTCTCCAGCACCATCAGGCCGATGCCGGCGTCGATCAGATATTCCTCGAGCCGGCTGTCGTCCTTGAGATAGACCTCGGACCGGCCCTTGGCGACCTTGTAGAGCGGCGGCTGGGCGATGAAGAGGTGCCCGCGATCGATGATTTCCGGCATCTGCCGGTAGAAGAAAGTGAGCAGAAGTGTGCGGATATGGGCGCCGTCCACGTCGGCGTCCGTCATGATGACGATCTTGTGGTAGCGAAGCTTCTCGATGTTGAAGTCGTCGCGCCCGATGCCGGTGCCGAGCGCCTGGATCAGCGTCCCCACTTCCTTGGAAGACAGCATCCTATCGAAGCGCGCACGCTCGACGTTCAGGATCTTGCCCTTGAGCGGCAGGATCGCCTGGTTCTGGCGGTTGCGGCCCTGCTTGGCCGATCCGCCGGCGCTGTCGCCCTCGACCAGGAACAGCTCGGACAGAGCCGGGTCCCGCTCCTGGCAGTCGGCGAGCTTGCCGGGGAGCGACGCGATGTCCATCACGCCCTTGCGCCGCGTCAGCTCGCGCGCCTTTCGTGCTGCCTCGCGGGCGGCGGCGGCGTCGATGATCTTCTGGATGATGGTCCGCGCGTGGCTGGGATTCTCCTCCAGCCATTCCGCCATCTTGTCGGCCATCAGGCTTTCCAGCGGCTGGCGGACCTCGGATGAGACCAGCTTGTCCTTGGTCTGCGACCCGAATTTGGGATCGGGCAGCTTCACCGAGACGATCGCGGTCAGCCCCTCGCGCATGTCGTCACCGGTGAGGCTGACCTTCTCCTTCTTCAGCGCGCCCGACCGCTCGGCATAATTGTTGAGCGTCCGCGTCAGCGCCGCCCGGAAGGCCGCCAGATGCGTGCCGCCGTCGCGCTGCGGGATGTTGTTGGTGAAGCAGAGAACCTGCTCATAATAGCTGTCATTCCACTCGAGCGCGACCTCGATGCCGACCTCGTCGCGCTGGCCGGTGACCGAAATCGGGTCCGGGATGAGCGCGGTCTTGGCGCGGTCGAGATAGCGCACGAACGCCGCGATCCCGCCCTCATAATAAAGCTCGACCGCTTTCTCCTCCTCGTGCCGCGCATCGGTGAGGATCAGGCGCACGCCGGAATTCAGGAAGGCGAGCTCGCGGAAGCGATGCTCCAGCCGGTCGAAGTCGAAGTCGATGATCTTGAACGTCTCGGGGCTCGGCAGGAAGGTGACCCGGGTCCCCTTCCGCCCTTCCGGCGCCGGGCCGGTGAGCTTGAGCGGCGCCTCGGCATCGCCATGGCGGAAGCGCATCCAATGCTCCTCGCCATCGCGCCAGATGGTGAGCTCCAGCCATTCCGAAAGCGCGTTCACCACCGACACGCCGACGCCGTGAAGGCCGCCGGACACCTTGTAGGCATTATCGTCCGACGTATTCTCGAACTTTCCGCCGGCGTGGAGCTGGGTCATGATGACCTCGGCCGCCGAAACGCCTTCCTCGGCGTGAATTCCGGTGGGAATGCCGCGTCCGTTATCCTCGACCGAGACGGACCCGTCCGGGTTCAAGGTGATCCGGATCATGTCGCAATGGCCGGCGAGCGCCTCGTCGATCGCGTTGTCGGAGACCTCGAACACCATATGGTGGAGGCCCGATCCGTCGTCGGTATCGCCGATATACATTCCGGGCCGCTTGCGGACCGCGTCGAGGCCTTTCAGCACCTTGATGGAATCGGCGCCGTAGCTGTTTTCATTGGGGGATGTTGCCATGTTCAGCATATAGCCCGCGAAGGGGCGAAACCCAAGGTTTTTGGACCGATTCCGCGGCTTTTCCGCCTAGAAAAGCGCGTTTGGGGCTGAGGAGGAGATGGGAATGGCAAGATATTGGATCGCGGCGCTGCTGCTGGCCGCTGCACCGGCCTTCGGGCACGTCCCGCCGGCCGAGATCAACCCGGCGATCTACACCGACCCCCCGCACGACAAGGCGAACCCCGCGGGCATGGAGGTGCTCCACATTCCCTCGGGCGGCGTGGAGATAAACGGCGTCGCCTACGTTGCGGCGGGCGCCGGTCCGCACCCGGTGCTGGTGCTGATGCACGGCCTCCCCGGCAACGAGAAGAATCTCGACCTCGCCCAGGCGGTCCGCCGGGCGGGCTGGACGGTGGTGACGTTCAACTATCGCGGCTCCTGGGGAAGCCCGGGCAAGTTCAGCTTCGCCGGCAATTTGGAGGACGCCCGCGCCGTCCTCGCCTGGGTCCGCACCCCCGCCAATGCTGCTCGGATCCGCGCCGACCCAAAGCGGATCGTCGTCGGCGGCCATTCGATGGGCGGCTGGGTCACGGCGATGACGGCGGAAACCGACCCCGACCTTGCCGGCGCGATCCTGATCTCCGCGGCGAACATGGGTGGCCTCGGTCCGTCGCGGCAGGA
>VBAE01000271.1 GCA_005882415.1 Alphaproteobacteria bacterium
GACCGGCGCGCCTTAGTCGAACTCGCTCTTGCGCTCCGGCGGATCGAAGGTGCGGGCGCGGCGCAGCTCGGGGAACCAGCGCGCCCAGAATATGGTCACCAGGATCGCTCCGACGCCGCCGCCGATCACGGCCGGCACCGGCCCGATCGCAGCGGCTAGGAAGCCCGATTCCGCCTCGCCGAGCTCGTTCGACGCGGAGATGAACAGCGATGACACCGCGCCCACCCGGCCGCGCATCTCGTCGGGCGTGTAGAGCTGGATCAGCGACTGGCGGACATAGACCGAGAACATGTCGGCGGCGCCGAGCAAAGCCAGGCAGGCGAGCGACAGCGGCATCTCCCGTGAGATTCCGAAGACGATCGTGGCGCCGCCGAACACCCCCACCGCGCCCAGCATCTTCAGGCCGACATCGTGCTTCAGCGGCCGCCAAGCGAAGAACAGAGCGGTCAGCGTGGCCCCAACCGCCGGCGCCGCCCGAAGCGTGCCGAGCCCCTCCGGCCCGGCATGGAGGATGTCGCGGGCGAAGATCGGGAGCATCGCGGTCGCGCCGCCGAGCAGGACCGCGAACAGGTCGAGCGAGATCGCGCCCAGCACCAGCCGGTTCTTGCGGACATAATGGAGCCCGTCGACCATCTGCTTCCACGGGTTGCGCGAGCCGCCGATCGCGGTCCGCTCGACCGGCCGGATCATGAACATGCAGAAGAGGGACAGTGCGAACAGCAGCCCCGCCACCGTGTAAGGCATGTGCGGCGCGATCGCGTAGAGATAGCCGCCGACCGCAGGCCCGGCGATCGCTCCGGACTGCCAGGAGATTGAGCTCAAGGCGATCGCCTTGGGGAGGACCTCGCGCGGCACGAGATTGGGCGACAGCGCGCCCAAAGCCGGCTGGGCGAAGGCGCGAGCGACACCGAGCAAAGCCGCCACCGCGAACAAGGTGGGGAGGGTGGTCGTCCCTGTCCATGCCAGCCAGCCGAGCACTGCGGCGCAGAACATTTCGAGGCTGATCGTCACCCGCGCGATCCAGCGCCGGTCGAGCCGGTCCGCGGTCCAGCCGGTGACCAGGGTCAGCACGAACAGAGGCACGAACTGCACCAGCCCGATCCAGCCGAGCTGAAGCGCCGCCTGCTTGAGCGGCATCGTCTCGCGGGCGATGTCGTAGACCTGCCAGCCGATCACGATCACCATCGACATCTGGGCGATCGTCGAGGAGAGGCGGGCGATCCAGTAAAAGCGGAAGTCGCGGATCGCGAGCGGATGGGGGGAGTGGGGGAGGGCGGTCATGCCCCTCGCGCCTTAAGGACGGGCAAAGTCCGCCGCAACCGCCGATCCCCTTGCCGGCGCAGCGGCACCGATCCGCCATTGCCTGCCGCCGGGGCAGGTGCGAGACTGATCCGGTGAGCGAACATGCGATACGCGAAGTGGTCGTCGTCGGCGGCGGCACGGCCGGCTGGATGGCCGCGGCGGCCTTCTCCGTCCTGCTCGACCGGCGCACCGTCAAGGTCACCCTGATCGAGTCGGACGAGATCGGCACGGTCGGAGTCGGCGAGGCGACGATCCCGCCTTTGGTCGCCTATAACAACATGCTCGGGATCAAAGAGGACGAGTTCCTCGCCGCGACCCAGGGGACGTTCAAGCTCGGCATCGAGTTCGTCGACTGGGGCGCCCTCGGCACCCGCTATTTCCATCCGTTCGGCGAGCACGGCCAGGATTTTCGGGGTGTGCATTTCCACCAGCTTTACCTTCGCGAAGCGAAAAGGCGCGCGCTTCCAGACATAAGGGAATGGTCGATGAGCGGCGCGGCGGCGGCGCTCGGCCGTTTCGCCAGGCCCGGGCCGGACGCCCGGCTGCCGCTGTCGCAGCTCGCTTACGCCTTCCATTTCGACGCTGGCCTCTACGCGCGCTTCCTGCGCGGCCTCGCGGAACGGAACGAGGTGACTCGGGTCGAAGGCCGGATCGTCGATGTCGCACTCCATCACGAGAGCGGCAATGTCGAGGCGGTGACCCTCGCCGACGGACGCAGCGTCGCAGGCGAGCTGTTCATCGACTGTTCGGGCTTTCGCGGCCTGCTGATCGAGGAGAAGCTCGGCACCGGCTATCAGGACTGGTCGCGCTGGCTGCCCTGCGACAGGGCGGTTGCGGTGCCCTGCGCTTATTCGGGCCAGCCCGACCCCTTCACCCGCTCGACCGCCCGCGCCAGCGGATGGCAGTGGCGCATCCCGCTCCAGCACCGGATGGGCAACGGCATCGTCTATTCCTCCGCTTATATGGAGCGGGGGGAGGCGGAGGCGCTCCTCCTCGCGAACCTCGAAGGCGAGGCGCTCGCCGAGCCGCGCCATCTCGGCTTCACCGCGGGCATGCGGCGCCTTGCCTGGAACCGCAACGTCGTCGCCTTGGGTCTCTCCGGCGGCTTCGTCGAACCGCTGGAATCGACCAGCATCCACCTCGTCCAAAGCGGGATCGCAAAGCTCCTCGCCCTCTTCCCCGACCGCCGCTTCGACGCCGCCGAGCGCGACGAATATAACCGCCAGATGGAGGAGGTGTACGAAGATGTCCGCGACTTCATCATCCTCCACTACAAGGCTACGCAACGCGACGATTCCGACTTCTGGAATTACTGCCGGACCATGGAAGTCCCCGAGAAGCTCGCCGCCAAGCTAGACCTCTGGCGCGGCAAAGCCCGCCTCTTCCGCGAAGGCCGCGAACTGTTCGGAACCGCCAGCTGGGTCGCCGTCCTCCTAGGCCAGGGAGTCATCCCCGAAGCCCACGAACCCGCCGCCGACGCCCTCGACCCTGACTTCGTCGCCGACGCAATGGAAAAGATGCGCCTAAGCTACGCCCGAATGGCCGAGCACATGCCCATGCAGGGCGATTTCATCGCGCAGGCGTGTCGGGCGGCTAGGTGAGTGCCGCGAGTTGCTTGATGAGGGGCGCGTAGGCGCATATCTTATTCGTCATAGGAGCTGCCTTATGGAATCGACGCGACGCCTGGAGGTTGAACTGCCGGAAGTGCTCGCCGACAGCGTCCGTGCGCGTGTGGACTCGGGCGAGTTTGCCAGCGCGAGCGAAGTCATCGCTGCCGGGCTGCAATTGCTCGGGGACCGGGATAGCGAGGTCGACGATCCCGAGCTTGAAGCCTGGCTGAGCGGAGAAGTCGCTCCGGCGTACCGGAAGTGGAAAGGTAGTGGCGAGAAAGGCCTCACCGTTGAGGAGCTGCGCGCCTCGCTCGCCCGCCGGCGTTCGGTTCGGCACCCCGACGCGGCGGAGTGAAACGCTACGAGGTCATCTTCCTGCCGCACGCGGAGCGTCGGCTTGACGTCATTGAGGCCTATATCGCGGAGCATTCTTCACCTGCGATTGCGGAACGCTTCGTCGCAGCACTGACGCGCCGCGTTCTCCACTTGGAGACCTTTCCCTTCCGCGGAACCCCCCGCAACGACGTGGAGCCCGGGCTTAGAACCATCGTTTACCGCCGAACGGTGACGGTAGCGTATGTCGTCGAGGATGCCGCAGTTGTGGTGGTGGATTTCCTCTACCGCGGCGAGGACTTTGGGGCTCGTGCGCGCAGGTGAGTTGAACGCAAAGGGGCCGTCAAACGAGATCCACGAAGCTATCCAGCACCCGCTTCCGCCCCGCATGCTCGAAGTCGATCTCGAGCTTATTGCCTTCGATCTCCGCCACAATTCCGTAGCCGAACTTGGCGTGGAAGACGCGTTGGCCCACTGCCACGTCGCCTCTCCCCGGATTGCCCAGGCTCACCGCGGAGGCTCTCGCTTCCATCACCCGCGGGGGGGTGCGTTCGAAGCCGCCGGTCACTGCCCGTCGCCAGCCGGGGCCCCGGGTCTGGCCGCGGGCGACGTCGGCGAAGGGGTCGGCGCGTTCGGACCAGTTGGCCCGCCACAGGGACTCGCCACCCGACATCGTCTGCTCCTGCGCGACATGGGCTTCGGGGAGCTCGGCGATGAAGCGCGACGGAATGGAGCTCGTCCACTGGCCGTAGATTCGGCGGTTGGCGGCGTGGAAGATGAAGCACTTACGCCGCGCTCTTGTGATCGCGACATAGGCCAGGCGGCGCTCTTCCTCGAGGCTCGCCTGGCCGCCTTCGTCCAGGGAACGCTGCGAGGGGAACACGCCTTCCTCCCAGCCGGCGAGGAAGATGGTGCCGAATTCGAGGCCCTTGGCGGCGTGGATGGTCATGATCGTGACCTTCTCCGCGTCCCGCTCCGCGTCGTTCTCCATGACGAGGCTGACGTGTTCGAGGAAGGCGCCGAGAGTCTCATATTCCTCCATCGCGCGGGTGAGCTCGGCGAGGTTCTCGAGGCGGCCGGCGCTCTCGGCCGAGCGGTCGGCCTGGAGCATCGCGGTATAGCCCGATTCGTCGAGGACCAGGCGGGCGAGTTCGGCATGGGGGAGCTCGTTCAGCCGCGCGCGCCAGCGGGCAAAGTCGCCGACGAGATTGCCCAGGGAGCGGCGGGCCTGCCCGGTCAGCTCATCCGAATCGAGGATCTGCGCGGCGGCCATCATCAGCGGGACGCCGGACGCGCGGGCGAGGCTGTGGATCTTCGCCACGGCCTTGTCGCCGAGCCCGCGCTTGGGGGTGTTGACGATCCGCTCGAAGGCGAGGTCGTCGGCGGGCTGCGCGATCACCCGGAGGTAGGCGAGGGCGTCGCGGATTTCGGCGCGCTCGTAGAAGCGAAAACCCCCGACGATCCGGTAGGGCATTCCGATCGCGATGAAGCGGTCCTCGAACTCGCGGGTCTGGAACTGGGCGCGGACCAGGATGGCGACCTCTGAGGTATGGCCGCCGCGCCGCTCCAACGCCTCGATCTCCTCGCCGACCCGGCGCGCCTCCTCGGGCCCGTCCCAGACGCCGATCACCGAGACCTTCTCGCCTTCGCCCTCCTCGGTCCACAAAGTCTTGCCGAGCCGCCCGCCATTATGAGCGATGAGGCCGCTAGCCGCGGCGAGGATGTGCGGCGTGGAGCGGTAATTCTGCTCAAGCCGGACGATCTTGGCGCCCGGGAAATCCTTCTCGAAGCGCAGGATGTTCGCCACCTCGGCGCCGCGCCAGGAATAGATCGACTGGTCGTCGTCGCCGACGCAGCAGATGTTCTTCCTCTCCTGGGCGAGCAGCCGCAGCCAGAGATACTGGCTCTGGTTGGTGTCCTGATATTCGTCGACGAGTATGTACTTGAAGCGGTTCTGATAGAGCTCCAGCACCTCGCGGTTGGTCCTCAGGATCACCAGCATGTGGAGCAGCAGGTCGCCGAAATCGCAGGCGTTGAGTGCCTTGAGCCGCGCCTGGTAGCGGGCGTAGAGTTCGGCGCCCTTGCCGTTGGCATATGCCTCGCTCTCGGCGGCATCGATCTGCGCCGGGGTCCAGCCGCGGTTCTTCCAGCGGTCGATCAGCCCGCCCAGAAGCCGCGCGGGCCAGCGCTTCTCGTCGATGTCGGCGGCGAGGATCAGCTGCTTCAGCAGCCGCAATTGATCGTCGGTGTCGAGGATCGTGTAGTTGGATTGCAGGCCGACCAGCTCGGCGTGGCGGCGCAGCATCTTGGCGGCGACCGAGTGGAAGGTGCCGAGCCAGGGCATTCCCTCCACAGCGTCCCCGACGATCCGCCCGACGCGCTCTTTCATCTCGCGCGCCGCCTTGTTGGTGAAGGTGACGGCGAGAATCTCGGACGGCCAGGCGCGGCGGGTGGCGATGAGGTGGGCGAGCCGCGCGGTCAGGGCCGCCGTCTTGCCCGTGCCGGCGCCGGCGAGGACGAGTACGGGCCCGTCCGTGGTCAGCACGGCCTCGCGCTGCGACGGGTTGAGGCCGCGCAGATAGCCGGGCTCGGGGGCGGTGGTCAGGGGCTGGGTCACGTCTCGAACAGGTAGGGAACGGCAGCGGCCGGGGCAATGGCCTTGGAGCCGTGCCCGCCTTCCATTTTTCGCGATGCGATCGTTGCTTTGGGGGGCGGCGAGATGAGCGAGGATAGCGAGCCTGTAGATCTGGAGCAGGGCGGAGGAGACATCCAGGATTTCATCCTCGCGCGCGAGCTGGCGGAAGTTTACCTGTTGCTCGACAACATCTCCTCGGCGCGCGCGAAGGAAATTCCGGACAACGCCGATCCGATCTTTGGTCGAAACAAGGACAAGACTTGGCTGGAGCAGATTTGCGAGATCACCTGGCCTCCGGTGCCGGTGGACCGTGCGCAGGAAGCCGCCAACGCCGCCAAACTGCTTCGCGCCAAGGACATATTGAACCTCGCCGCCGCGCCGGCGACCGGAGCGAGCATCGCTTTCACCCTTACCGTCGTCGGCGAATATACGGGCGACAACCGTCCCGGCTGGCAGCGCCTGTGGGCATGGCTGAGCGGTGTGACTCCGCCGGCCGCGACGGTGAGCCGCCGAACGGGGCTTTCCAGCGGCGGTCATGGCAACGGAGGCAACGGCAATAATGGCGGCGGGAACAGCGATCGCAAGCCGCCGTCGCGCGCTTCCCTCGCCGCCCTTGCTTACCCGACTTTCGCGCATCGCGCCTTCCGCTACCGCTTCGCTTTCGTCTTCCTGATCCTGTTCCTGATCGGCTGGCTGATGATCACCTGCGTCGCCTCGTGGGACGTCGCGACGGGCAGCTCCCTGCTCAACCGGGTGAACGCGCTCGAAGCGGCTCGTATTGTCACAGCGACTCCGCCGCCGGCGCCACCCTCCACGGAGGCGCCGGCAGCGACGACCGCGGCTCGGCCGGCACCGCCACCCGCCGGTCAGACCACCGCCGCGGCGCCGCGCCCCGCTCCCGGCGGTGCTCCCGCCACGACATCCCAAAGCACGGCGGCAGCCCCTCCCGCAGCAAACCCCGCAGCTGAGGCCGACGACAGGCGGCAGGCGGCCGCGGACAATCTGCGCCACTGGCTGGAAGAGCCGATCTGGCTGCGCCGCCTGCTCCGGGCCGGGATGGGCTCCACGGGGGAGAAGTCCGTGGTGACGATCGGGCCCAAAACCGACCGGGTGAACGTCGAGTGGGCGGCCGTGTTCGTCGGCGTGCTCGCCGGCACGATCCTGCCGATCTTCTACGGCCTGCTCGGCTCGGCCGCGGCAGTCGTGCGATCGATCTCGGCCAAGCTCAGGGACAGTACTTTGATGCCGCGGGACCTCAGCCTGGCTTATATCCAGCTCGCCCTCGGGGCGGTGATCGGCGCGTGCGTCGGACTGTTCGTGACGTCCGACGGCGACGCGGCGCAGGCGCAGGGGCTGCTCGGCTCGGTCCACCTCTCGGCGCCCGCACTCTGCTTCGTCGCGGGCTTCGGGGTCGAAGGCGTGTTCCTCGCCCTCGAGTCGCTCCTCCGCCGGGTGTTCAACATCACCGCGTCATGACGAGGTGATTGCTCAGGCGTCGCGGCGGAGCAGGGTGATCTTCGCCTTGCCATAGATCCGCTCGGCATCGACGGTGAAGCCTTCGGGAGCGACCGTCACATTGCGGGCCGTCTCAATGCTCGCCCAGCCGCCGGGGGCGAGCGGGAGGTTGGCCAAGGCGGGGAGGGCGAGCTCGCTCTCATAAGGCGGGTCGAGGAAGGCGAGGTCGATGGGACCGGCGATCCGCACCTTGTCTGCAGCGCCGGGGCGGACTTCGACGCCTTGCGCCCCCAGCGCCGCCGCATTGGCGCGGATCGCGTCGAGCGCCGCCCGGTCGGTGTCGACGAATGTGCAGCTCGCGGCGCCGCGGGAGAGTGCTTCGAGCCCCAGCGCCCCGGAGCCTGCGAACAGGTCGGCGACGGCCAGCCCCTCGAACGATCCGATCCGGCTCGCCAGCATCGAGAACAGCCCCTCCCGCGCCCGGTCGGAGGTCGGCCGGGTGGCAAGCCCCTTCGGCGCCGCCAAGGTGCGCCCCCGCCACCGCCCGGCAATGATGCGCATTCTAGCCCCTCCCCTTCAGGGGAGGGGTTGGGGTGGGGCCTGTGCGGGAGCGATTAGGCCGGGGACGGTGGGGCTGGCCTACCTTCCCCACCCCCAACCCCTCCCCTGAAGGGGAGGGGCTTTTCTTCAACCCCTTCCGAAACTCTACCAGTTCGTGCTGCCTTACCTCGTCCACCGCCCCGCCCGGCAAATCGCCCAGCACAAACGGCCCGTAGGCAGTGCGGATCAGCCGCGACACCTGAAGCCCGAGATGCTCCAGCACCCGCCGAACCTCCCGATTCTTGCCCTCGGTAAGCTTCATCTCGACCCAGCCGTTGCGCCCGGTCCGCCGCTCCAGGTTGGCGTCGATCGGCCCGTAGCGCATGCCGTCGATCTCGATCCCTTCGATCAGCCCCTCGAGCTGCTCCTGGCTCACCGCTCCGAACACCCGCGCCCGATAGGTCCGCTCGACCTTGGACGAGGGAAGTTCGAGCTGGCGTTTCAGCTCCCCGTCCGTGGTGAGCAGCAGCAGCCCTTCGGTATTGAGGTCGAGCCGCCCCACCGGCATCACCCGCGGCAGGCCGGGGGGCAGCCGGTCGTAGATGGTCGGCCGCCCCTTGGGATCGCGCTCGGTGGTGAGCAGGCCCGAAGGCTTGTGGTAGCGGAACAGGCGGGCGGGTGCGGGCGCCTTCACCGGCTTCCCGTCCACCGTCACGCCGTGAAGCGAGTTGAGCAAAGTCGCGGGCTTGTCGACGACCTTCCCCTCGATTGCGATCCGGCCCTCCTCGATCATCCGCTCGATCTCGCGCCGAGAGGCGATTCCGGCGCGTGCGAGGAGCTTGGCGATGCGTTGCGGCTCGCGTGGGTCTTT
>VBAE01000291.1 GCA_005882415.1 Alphaproteobacteria bacterium
GAGGCGATGGCGAAGGAAATCGAGCTCAGCACCGTGTCGTAGCCGCCCGAGGCGCTGACCTCGGTCGCCCGGTCGCCGAGATCGGAGACGATATAGGTATCGTCGCCATTGCCGCCGAACATCAAATCCGCGCCTGCCCCGCCGTCGAGCGTGTTGGCGCCCGAATTGCCGTTCAAGCTGTTGGCGAGGCCGTTGCCGGTGCCGTTGATGTCGCCGGTGCCGATCAGGGTCAGCACCTCGACATTGGCGCCAAGCGTGTAGCTGATCGTGGATTGGACGGTGTCGCTCCCCTCGCCTGCATTCTCGTTCACCACATCGCCGGCCTGGTCGACGACATAGGTGTCGTTGCCGACCCCGCCGGTCATCTGGTCGGCGCCCACCGCCCCGTTCAGGACGTCGTTGCCGACGCCGCCCGAAAGGACGTTGCTGGACGCATTGCCGGTGATCGCATTGTCGAGCCCGTTGCCGGTGCCGCTCACCGCGGTCGAAGTCAGGATCAGGTTCTCGACATTTGCGCCGAGCGTATAGTCGATCCAGCTCTGGACGGTGTCGTTGCCCTGGCCTGAACGTTCGGTGACCGTGTCGCCGGCATTCTCGACCCAATAGATGTCGTCGCCGAGGCCGCCGGTCATGCTGTCCGCACCGGCGGCGCCGGAGAGGGTGTTGTTGCCGCTATTGCCGACGAGGGTATTGTCGAGCGCATTGCCGACGCCGGTGATGTTGCCGGCTCCGGTCAGCGTCAGCCGCTCGACATTTGCGCCGAGGGTGAAGGAGACGGACGAGAAGACGATGTCGTTGCCGCCGGTCGCGCTCGTCTCGTTGGCACGATCGCCGCTATTGTCGACATAATAGGTATCGTCGCCATTGCCGCCGGCCATGATGTCGGCGCCCGTGCCCGGCTGGAAGATGTCCGCCTGGGGCGTGCCGGTCAGCGTGTCGTTGCCCGGAGTGCCTTCGATCACGTGTGGGCTCGAATAGAGGCCGCGAACGTCGATCGTCACCGTCGCTATGTTGCTGTTCACCAATGCGTAGGTGAAGCTGTCGAACGCCTCCTGGTTCGAGCCGCCGGTGCCGTACTGGGCGAGCGAATCGAAGGCGTGGTTCGGATTGTAGGTGAAGGTGCCGTCGGCATTGACGGTGAGGCTTGCGCCGGACGCAAGCGTGATCGCGTGGCCGACATTTCCGGCCGAGCCGTTCACTTGCGCGACGGTGCTGCTGCCGGTGTCCGCGCCCGACCCGTTGTTCGCGAGCAGATTGCCGGCGACGGTCGTCACCTCATCGGTGAGGAAGGCGTCGTCGCTTGCATGGGCCGTGGCTGGAGCCGCGGCCGGCGACAGGATCCGGGTGCCGATCGAATAGCTGCCGAACGGATAGTCCGGAAGCGTCGTCGATTGCCAGGCGGCCGCTACGCTGCCGTCGGCGAGCAGGACGAGAGAGGGGAGGAACTGACCGCCCTGGCTGGTGACGTTGAGCAGGAAGGGATCGCCGGTCGAGTGGCCGGCCGAGTCGAAGATCTGCGCCTTGACCGCCGAGCCGGAGGAATCGGTGCCTTCCCAGCTGATCATGAAGCCGCCGTCGGCGAGGCCGAGCAGCGTTCCCTGGGCGGCGACCGGGATCGGTGCGCCGATCGCGCTCCCGGACGCATCGTAGCGCTGGATATTGGCGGTCCCGTCCCCGTTCTGGAACTCGACCGCAAAGCCGCCGGCCAGCGCCGTCACCGGCCCTGCGAAATCGCCGAAGGAGAGCTCGGATCCGCTCCTGGCGCCGGTGGCGGTGAACAGCTGGCCGCGAAGCGCGGGGGCCCCCGTGTGGCTGTCGATCCAGGAGACCAGGAAACCACCATTGCCGAGGCTCACCACGTCGGGAACCACTTGATCCCCGGTGGTCGTGCTGTTGACGATAATGTCGTTGCCGATGAGATCGCCGTTCGAGGCGGCGACCCTGAGCCTGATCGCCGAGCCGTCGCCATCGCCGGTGCTGGCCCAGGCGACCGCATAGCCGCCGCCGCTGAGGCCGGCCACGTCGCTGGCGCTGCCGCCGCTGAAACTGCTCGAGACATTGGATTCGCCGCCGGCTTCGGCGCCCGACGAGTCGAAGACCTGGGCGTGGACGGAGCTGGCCGATCACTTCGAACTCGCTTCCGACCTTCGCTCCGTCGGCCCCGAAGATCTGCCCGACCATGTGCGGCGAGCTCTGGTCGTCGGGCAACTGCCAGACGATGACATAGCCGCCGCCGGCAAGCTGGGCGGTCGCCGGGCCGTCGAAATAGCCCGCGGCCAGGGGGGTCGTCGTCTGCACTTCCGGGGTTGCGGACCAGCGCTGCTCGACCCCGGAATCGGTGACCGAGAATTGTAGAATCTCGTCATAATGGCCGCCGGCGCCGTCGAAGGTGCGGATGGTGACGGTGGCGGTCGGAGCAGTCTCGAAGTCGAGCTTGTCGTTGTCGGCGACGATCAGCTTGTCGCCGAGAATGCCGAACGCGCCGCCGGTCGAGTCGGCGACGATCGCGTAGCTGGTCGCGCCGTTCACCGGCTGCGGCGTCGACTGGATTTGGGCGACCACGACCTGGTCGGGCGTGGTCTCGCTCACGGTCGAGGAGTCGACGCTGATGTCGGTGGTGCCGTTAAAGGCGGGGAGCACATGGCCGTAGACCTCGCCGCCGGCGCGCCAGGCGCCTGCGAGGTTGCCGTTGGTGAGGACGGCGACGTCCGACTGGCCGACCGACGTGACGTTGGAATCGTTCAAGGTGAACTCGCTTCCGACCTTGTTGCCGGAGCCGTCGAACGCCTGCGCCTCGATCGTGAAGTCGCCGTGGAAGCCCTGGTTGAAATTGGGCGGAGTGACGGTGTTGGTCCAGCTTACGACATAGCCGCCGCCGGCCGTCGCGGTCACCGACGGCTCGAGCTGGTCGTTCGCGGTGCGGGTGTTGACGAGCTGCTCGGCGCCGACCTTGGCGCCGGCCGAATCGAACAATTGCGCGCGGATGCCGGAGCCGCTGGTGTCGCCCTGGCCGCTCGAATCGGTCCATGTGACGACGAAGCCGCCGCCGGAAAGGGCGGTGATCTCGCCCGACACCTGATTGCCGGCGGTGGTGGTGTCGACCAGGAACTCGGCCCCGACCGGAGTGCCGTTCGGATGGTAGATCCGCCCTTTGACCGCGCTTCCGCTGCCGTCGGCCGCGGAATCGGCGTCGGTCCAGGTTACGACGAAATCGCCGTTCGCAAGCGTCGTCGCGTTCGCGCCCGACTGCTGGGTGGAAGCGGCATTGTCGACGGTGAACTCGCCGCCGACCTTGGCTCCGGCCGAGTCGAAGATCTGGGCGCGGATGTCGCCCGGGGCGCCGGTGCCGCTGCTGTTCGGGTCGGTATCGTAGGTCCAGACGACGACGAAGCCGCCGCCCGGGAGCGCGGAGATGCTGCTTCCCCAGGCGGTGTTGGCGGCGCTGGTGCTGACCAATATCTCGCCGCCCTGATAGGTGCTGGCGCCGCTGAACATCTGGGCGTGAATCGCGTGCGCATCGGCGCCGAAGCCGTCCTCCCAACTGATCACGAACGCTCCGTTGGCGAGCGCCGTCACCTGCGGTGCGAGCTGGAGGCCGGTGGCGGTGTGGTTGACGAGGAATTCGAAGCCGACCCGATTGCCCGCCGGGTCGAACACCTGGCCCTTGATCGCGGTGCCGTCCCGGTCGCCGGTGCTCGCACCGCTCTCGTCGACCCAGGTGACGACGAAATTGCCGTCGGAGAGCTTCGCGACCGAAGGGTTGTCCTGCTGGAGCCCGGTCGAGGAATTGACGAGGAAGTCGTTACCCTGGCGGCTGTACAATCCGGGCATGAAGAGCCTCTCCTTCTTCTTGTTCTGGTTGGGAACGCCGGTGGCCGCTCGTGGCCAAGCTACTCCAAAACCGCGTTTTCTGCCAAGCGGCGGTTAGCGTTGAACCTCTTTGGCTTCCCCTCGTTTTCGAGGAGCCCAACAAGCCAGGATGTCTTATGAGAGCGCCCTTTCCGATCCTCCTCGCCGCCGCCTCGAT
>VBAE01000272.1 GCA_005882415.1 Alphaproteobacteria bacterium
TGTCCTCGGTGGGGTTGGCCCGAGCCTTCAGTCGCCCGGTACCGGTGGCGGCGAGCGCCGCCGCGGCGTCCTGGTTCTTAGGGTCGACCATCAGCCGGACCTGCCAGCGGATCCGCGCCCGGCCGCAGGTGTCGACCCCGTTCAGCGCCGCCTCGCGCAGATAGGGGTCCTGGTCGGCGCAGACATATTCCTCCCAGACGTCGAGATAGGCGAGCCAATTGTGCTGGCGAAGCGAGCTGACCTGGTCCTGCCCGAACGGATAGCCCAGCTGCGCCCGGAAGCGCATCGCCCGCTCCAAAGCGATCGGCATCCCGCCGACATAATAGCGCCCCGCGAGGATCAGCATATCCTCGTCGCCCAGGCTGCCCTTGTCGGCCTTCAGCGCTTCCTCGACCTCGGCCTGCGCCTCGTTGGGCAGCCCCTGACGATTCTCCGCGGTGACGATCCGGAAGCCGCACTCCGCCGCCGGCCCGGCATAGGGTCCGAACAGGTCCCGGGTCAGCGCACGAATCGTGCCGATCAGGATCGAATTCTGCTCGTTCCAGTCGGAATCGAGCTGAACCCGGCCCTGCTGCATCACCACCCGGCTGAAGCGGCTTTCGGGCCGGTAGCTGTCGCGGGAAAAATCGCCTTTCATCTGAACCTCCTAATTCACGAAGAGGATGTCGGCGTCCGTGGCCGCGGGAGCATATTCGGACAGCCGCTGGGCGAGATTGGCCTCCCGCTGCGGCTGGAACAGGTCGTGGAAGGCGCCCATTTCGGACTCGTCGTCGGCACCGCGCCGGATCTCCGCGGCGCACCAGCGCGAGAGCTGGGCGTAGGCCGGGTTGCCGTAGCGAATGCTGTTGAAGTGCGGCGTCACCCGAGCGGCCTCGATCGGCTTGTCGACGCCCGGCGGGGCCATCACCAGGTCCGGCTGGCAATTGCTCCGCCGCGGCGTGCGCGAGCCGGGCGGCACGTAGCAATAGCGCATGCACCCGAGCTGGCGCCGCGCCACCCGCACCTCGCCGCTGAAGATCGAATTCTCGGCAAGCGGGATCGCCTGCACCTCGACCCGCCCGAACACCGTGCAACGCGCGAAGGAGACGTTGGCGAAGGCGCGCGGAAGGTTGGACGAGCCGATCGCGGCGCGCTGCGGAGCAGTCGAATCGACGATGCTGTCGCCGATCGCGATCCGCACCGGGTCGGTCTGCACCTCGTCCGCGGCGACATGGATCGCGCCGATGATCGAATGCTCGATGCGAAGGCTCGCCCGGCTGTCGACCAGGTCGAGGCTCGGCTCGCTCGGCCGCCTCGGCTCGCAGTCGCAGGTGATGCTCCAGCCGGGGACGAGGGTGCAGTGGCGGATGGTAAGGTCGCACAAATCCGCCTCGGCCAGCGCCTCGGCGTCGTCCGGGTCGGGGCCGGTGACCTGGATGCCGCGCCCGGCGACGAGCAGCCCGTCGAGCACCAGCCGGCTCCCCGCTTTCCCCGAGACGGTGAAGGCGTCGGGCCGCTCGGCCATATAGTCGAGCAGTCGGATGACCGGCCGGCAGCGGTCGGCGGCGCGGATCTGGAGATATTCGCCTGCCGCAAGCTCGATCGCCAGCCGCTCGGTATAAGCGGCGCTGTCGGCGATCTCGATCACCGCTGCCGGGCAGTCCCGCTCCGGCATCTTGCGGTCATCTCGCCAGAGCAGGAGCGCGTCGTTGATCGACTTCGCCAGCCCGTCCTTACCGCCCCGGTCCGCGCTGACCCGGTAGATGTTGCACTGCGCCGGCTGGGAAAGCGGCCGATGATATTCGCCGCCGCCGATCGCCGCGGAGAAGCCGTAGCGATAGTCGACCGACACGCCCTGCCGCGGCAGGTGGCGCGACGGGAAGACGATCCGCCCCCGCACCGGATCGACCAGGATCCGCCCGCGCGGCGCCCGGTGGCGCCAGTCGGTCAGGTCGGCGGGGATGATGCAGCTCGCCGGCACCGGCTGCACCGAATCCCGCTCCGGCCAGCCCGGCGCGTAGATCGCCACGCTCCGCCCCGCCCCGTAGAGCGACGCATTCGCCTCCGTCTTGAGCGGCCGCCGGCCGGTCCGAGTCTCGAACGCCCGGCGCCCAATCGCCACCGGCAGATTCGCTTCTTCCGCGATCGCGCCCGGCTCCTGCTCGGCGACCGGTCCGGAATAGAGCTGCTGGTCGTTGCCGAGGATGCTGAACGTATAGCATTCCGAGCCTTCGCCCTCGACGCAGCAGGCCGGCGCGTGGCTGACCGGAAAGGTGCCGAGCCGCCAGGCGAACACGCCTATGGACGGGATGTTGAAGCGCCCGTGCCTCCGCCCCCCGCCGGCGCGGCGGACGTCGACATTGTGGGCGATCCGCTCGAACGGCCCGCCGAGCCTGGCGAGCGCATCCCCGTCGCGCACGTCCACACTCCGCCCGCGCCCCGGGCGGACATGGTTCACATGCTGGGTGCGGGCGAGCAAAGTATAGAATTCCACCGCCCGCGCCGGCCAGTCGGCGACGCTGAACGCCAGATCCTCGAGCAAGGCCAGCGTGCCCTTGCGGCGGCGGAAGGCGAGGATGTTGGCGATCTCGGCCCGCGGCGTGATCGCGGCGTTGAGCATATGGGCCTCGGCGCCGTCCCCGGACCGCGCCCGTCCGGTGGCTGCGACCGGGCGATAGCCGACGAGGTCGCCGATATAGGGGACGACCCAGTCGTCGCAGGTCTCGATGAACCAGTTCGCATATTGGCGGTCGATGTCGGCTTCCACCGCGTCGACCTGCTCGCCGATCAGGGTGACGAGCGCACGCAAGGGATAGCCCGCATCGGCGTCGCGCATCCGGACGATGACCGGAAGCAGGTCGTAGAGCGGGTGCGGCTCCGGCGTCATGACGGCAGCTCCTGCAGGATCAAGGTGTCGGGCACGGCCGGCGAGAGATAGGCGAGCTGTTTCGGCTTGAGGCTCAGCCGCGGCTTGGCCTCGCTGAGCAGCCCGGCGAGCTTCTTGCCGCCGTCTTCGAGCAATTGGTCCGCCGAGACGGCGCCGAACACGTCGACGTCGACCCACACCACGCCCCGCACATTCTGCATCGCCCGTTGGGCGTGGCTGAGGAACAGAGGCGCCCCGAGCCCGACCCGGTCGAAGGCGAATTCGGCGAGCATCGCCGCGCGAAGCTTCGGCTCGACATCCTCCCACAGATAATCGGGGTCGATCCGCACGCCGGCTTTCACCACCAGGCTCAGCCGCTCGCGCACCTTGAGGCGCACCGAAACCACCGGATCGCCGAAGCGGTGAAGGGCGTCGTTCAGGTTCGCGAACAGGTCCGATGCCTCGTCGATCGGCGCGTCGTCGACGCCCGCGATCACCACCTCGACCCAGCCCTTGTCCCGCCATGCCGCCGATTTGCCGACGCCGCCGAAATTGCGCGCGAAATCGGCATAGTCGGACGTCGAGAGGAGCCGGTCGAGCGCAAGAATCGCGATCGGCGCATTGGCGCGGATCGCTTCCGGCCCCTCCCGGTCGGCCCCGCCCGAGGCTCGGATCGGGTTGATGACGTCCTTGAGCCCGAGCGGCCGCGATCCGAGCAGGCTGATCTGCCCCGCCTTGACGTTGCCCGGCGCGCCGATGCCGCTGCGGTAGCGCGCCTTCACATTGTCGCGCCCGGTCGGCAGCCGGCTGCCGCGCACCCCGTTGCCGAAGGTCACCACGGTGCGCTCATCGTCCTGCGCCCGGGTGACGTAGACCCGGTCGGAAGGCGCCGCCGCGGCGAGGGTCGCCACCTCGTGCCAGCGCACCTCGTTGACCCGCATCTCGAGCGTGCTCGCCACCCCGCTCGGGGTGCGCGCCGAGACATAGGTCAGCGGCGGCTGCCTCAGCAGGAAGCTCTGCAGCGCCTGGGCCGCATTGCCGCTGCCCAGCGTCTCCGTCCGGGTCTCGCCATGGGTGGCGGGCGCGACATTGGCGTGGATGAGGACGGTGTCGCGCTTGTACTTGTAGGCGAGGCCCGGCTCGCCGGCCGAGGTCGCCGCCGCCAGCGTCACCACCGAATGGATCGTGTCGCCCGGCAGCGGAGTCAGGACCGGCGGGGGCTCGCCGTCGCCCTGGCCGGTGGTGGTGACGAAGCCGCCGCCGACCTCGCGGACCGACTGCTTCACCGCCCCGACCATGACCAGTTCGGCGGCGCGGATTCCGGGGATCGGATCGCCCTTGCCGTCGGGAATGTCGGTCCGTTCGCCCTCGACGATCACCCACCGGCCGGGCGCGAGGCCCGAATAGAGCCCGTCGAGCTCGATCGTATCCCCTTCCACATCCTCGGTCATCGGCGCGTCGGCCAGGTCGAGCCGCTCGCTGCCGAGATAGACCCGGGTCGAGCGGACGGTCGCGAAATCGTCCTTGGGCAGCCAATCCTTTGTCGCATCCTTCCATGCGAGCTCGACCGATTTGCCGCTCATCCCATAGCCGCTGAACGAGACGTGCCGGATCGAATCGATGTGGGGCAGGACGATCATCTTGCCGCTGTCGATGATCGCGAAGCTGCCGGGATCGATCTCATAATCGTTGTCGAGATAGAGAGTGGTGTTGCCATGGGCCGGCTGTCCGGGCTTGGGCGGCGGCGTTTCGGCCTTTGAACTCTGGATGCCCCAGGGGTTGTCGATTTGCCATTCGCCGAAGGTCGGGGCCGTCCCCACCCCTCCCACGGCGGTCAGCTGCAGCGGCGCATTGTGACCGAAGGGGCGCGCCTCGATCCGCATCGCATAGACTTCGATCTGCTGGGGGACCTGCGGAGCGGCATTGCCCAAGGCCGGGTAGATGTTTGGGGCCAGCGCCGGCTCCATCGCGCCAAGCAGTTGCGGCAGCGTGTCGGCGGTTTTGGCGAAGCTCGAGGCGACGGTGCGCGAAAGCCGGGCCGAGCTACGCGGCGCCTGCGTCTTCGGAAGGAGCATGGCGGCGACGGAATGGATGTCGAGGAGGCTCGCGAAGGGCTTGGCCTCCAGGGTCGCCGGCGCATTTACCACGACCCGGGTGCGGTCGTTCGCCGAGTCCACCTCTACCGCCAACACCCGCCGCGCATCGAGCGCCGAGGCGGCCCCCAGCCGGACGAGGAGCATGTCTCCGGGCTTGAGCTTCGTCGCCACGCCCTTCAAGTAAAGGCCTCGCTTCAGGATCGCTTCCCACTTGGCAATCTGCGGCTCGACCAGGCGCGGCCGCATCAGGCTGAGCTCGGCGCGGGCGAGCAAAGGCTCGCTGGTCTCGAACGCCTCCATCGTCTCGCCCGGGCCGGGGATGCTGTTCGCCTTGCTACCCGCCGGGATCGTCACCGGCTCCGCCGTTTTCTCGAGCCCGAAGGCGAGGTGGACGCTGGCCGCGACGCCGGGCCGCGGCACATAGCCGATCAGCCGGGCGAGCTCGACCAGCGAGCGCCGCTCGGTCGCGGTGCGCAGATAGCCTTCGTTGGCGATCCGCTCCTGGTAGAAAGTGAGCACGTCGGCGATCGTCGCCCAGCCGTCGAGCAGGGCAATGGACGGATCGGACGGGTCGCGCGTGCGAAGCTCGGCGAGCTCGGGATAATCGGCCGCGGAGAGGCGGGCGAGCATCGCCTGGAGGAAGCTGCCATGGGTGCCGATCCGGGTCCGGATCGCGCTCAGGCCAGGCCGGTTGGAGACGGGGGTGGCGGGGCGGCCGGCCTCGCAGCATCCGCACGAGCAGCTCATCGTCCGCCTCCCAGGTCGAGCTTCAACTGACCGTTTTCGGGGAAATCCGGGTCGTTATCGAGCCGCGCCACCTCGCCCGGCCGAAGCGTCAGCCGCCCGGTCTCGAGCGCACTCGCCTCGGGCTGGTTTAGGCGGTGGAGCGCGTCGACCCGCACCGTCTCGACGCCCTCGATGGCCATCGCCGCGGAGACGATCGCCGACAGAGCGACGCTCTCGCCGAAGCGGCATTTGTCGGGATGGAAGAAG
>VBAE01000273.1 GCA_005882415.1 Alphaproteobacteria bacterium
TTCTTCACCCTCAAGACCCCCGATTACACCGCAATCGCCCGCCGCATCGCCTCGCTCGGCCTGCCGACCCTGGTGGTGATGGAGGGCGGCTATGCGGTAGAAGCGCTGGGCGCCAACGTCGCCGCTCTGCTGGAGGGATTCGCATGAGATCCGCGCTCCTCGCCGCTTTGCTCCTCCTGGGCTGCTCCGACGCCGGCGAAGCAGGCCCCCTCGCCGCCGCGAGAGACGAGACGAGGAGCACCGCCACCCTCACCGTCTCCTCCCCCGATTTTCCCGAGGGCGGCGCCATCCCTCTCCGCTTCAGCGCTTATGGGGCAGGAACCTCCCCCGCACTCACCTGGACCGGCCTCCCCGCGGGCACCAAAGCCCTCGCGCTAATGGTCGAGGACCCGGATGCGAGCTCGGCCAAGCCCTTCGTCCACTGGTTGGCCTGGAACATCGACCCCGCCTCCGGCGCCCTCCCCGAAGGGAAAGTCCCGGACAACATCTCCCAAGGCCGCAACAGCCGAGGCACGATAGGCTGGTTCGGCCCCCGCCCACCGAGCACCAAGCCCCACCACTACCACTTCCAACTCTTCGCCCTCGACGCGCCGGTGCCCCTGGGCCCCAGCGCCGACCGAGAACAACTGCTCGCCGCAATGAAGGGCCACGTGCTTGCAAAGGGCGAGACTGTGGGACTGTTCGGCAAACCCTAGAGGAGAATGGATCATGCGTTGGCCGGCTGTGGCGAAAATCCTGCTCCTCGCGCTGTTCCTCTTCTCCGCTCCGGCGCAAGCCGGCGACCCCGCCGGCCGCTGGGCGCTCCGCGTCGGCGGCCGCACCCTTATACTGCTCGAGCTGGAGCGGGCCCCCGGCGGCGCCTGGTCCGGCCGCCTGCTCCGCCCCCAACACATGCACGCCTCGCAATTCCTGATTTTCTCAGGCGTGGAAGGTCC
This sequence comes from Alphaproteobacteria bacterium, assembly GCA_005882415.1. Taxonomy (GTDB): domain Bacteria; phylum Pseudomonadota; class Alphaproteobacteria; order Sphingomonadales; family Sphingomonadaceae; genus Allosphingosinicella. Next base: position 936 of record VBAE01000273.1, read on the forward strand.
CGTCGTCACCCGCACCGTGAAAGGCACTGAGCAGCCGGGCGGCACCATCCGCCTCGCAGCCACCGGAAGCACGCCCGACGACACCGACGCCTATCTCTTCCGCGTCCTGGAAGCAGGGACCGGAGAGCTCGCCCTCGCCGACGTCCCGCCGGGCATTCACTTCCCGGCCATGACCCTCGCACGGGCGCGGGCGGGCGAGGCCGTGGCGGAGAGCTGGGACCCGTATCAGTCCTATGCGATCGACATCGACCGGCCGTCCAACCCTGAAATGAAGGCCATGTTCGACGCCGACCAGGCCGCGCGGTCCGACCCCACGAAGATCGACTGGCGGGTGCTCGGTCCCCAGGACGAGGCGCGCCGGCTGCGCACGCTGCAATTGCTGCAATCGGGCGCCCTCAACAGCGGTGCCGATTTCTACCACGCCGCCTTCATCTTCCAGCATGGCGGGAAGCCCGACGACTATCTGCTGGCGCACACCCTTGCCGTCGCTGCCGTGACGCGCGGCCGGCCCGACGGCGCCTGGATCGCCGCCGCCACCCTCGACCGCTACCTTCAGAATATCGGCCAGAAGCAAATCTACGGCACCCAGTTCACCACCCCGCCGGGCGGCCGAACGACGCAGGACCCGTATGACCCCAAGCTCATCCCGGACTCGCTCCGCGAAGCCTTGGGCGTCCCCCCTCTCGCCGATCAGGAAAGGCAGCGCGCCGAGTTCGAGGCCCAGGAACGCGCTATGGGCGCCGCGCCTGCCAGCCGAAGGTCAGCATCGCCAAAGCCAGTATCACGCCGAGCCCGGTCTGAGCACTGAAGCCTTCGTTCCAGGCGTTAAGCGCGGCGGCCACAGCAAACAGGGCCGCCGCGAAGAAATAGAGCAGCGCCTGAGTCCGCGGCGCCGCTACAATTTCTCGGTCAGCTCCGGGACGAGCTTGAACAGGTCGCCGACCAGGCCGAGGTCCGCGACCTGGAAAATGGGGGCGTCCTCGTCCTTGTTGATGGCGACGATCAGCTTCGAATCCTTCATCCCCGCGAGGTGCTGGATCGCGCCCGAGATGCCGATCGCGATATAGACTTCGGGGGCGACGATCTTGCCAGTCTGGCCGACCTGATAGTCGTTGGGGGCGTAGCCCGCGTCCACCGCCGCCCGGCTCGCGCCGACCGCGGCGGAAACGATGATCTTGGCGCTGGTCAGCTCCGGCCGTTCCGACGCGGCGATCTCGGCGCCGACGAAGCTCGACAGCCCCTGGTCCCCCGCCGCCGACACAGCCTCGACCGTCCCCGATCCGCCCTCGGCCGCGGCCTTTTCGAACGCGGTGCCGCGCACCGTGATCACCTTCTTCGAATCCGAAGATTTGACCGTCGCGATCGCATTGCCGGCGTAGATCGGCCGGGTGAACGTGTCTTCGCCTTCCACGGACAGGATGTCGGAAATCTGCATCACGTCGAGCAAGGCGGCTACCCGCGGCGCGACATTCTTGCCCGTGGTGGTCGACGGCACCACGAACGCGTCGTGATGCGCCATCAGCGACGCAGCCAGCGGCGCGACATTCTCCGCCAGCGCGTGCCCGTAAGCCGCGTCGTCCGCCACGTGCACCTTACCGACGCCCGCGATCTTCGCTGCCGCGTTCGCGACCGCCCCGACGCCCTGGCCGGCGACGAGCAGATGCACTTCGCCCAGCTTCGAAGCCGCCGTCACCGCGGAGAGGGTGGCGTCCTTCAAATGGCCGCCTTCATGTTCGACGAGGACGAGGCACTTCATCCGATCACTCCCACGGTCCGCAGGTGGTCGATCAGCTCGTCCACCGAATTCACTTTCACCCCCGCCTCGCGCTTGGAAGGCTCGCGGACGCTGAGCGTCTGCAGTCTCGGCGCCGTGTCCACGCCGTAATCGGCGGGCGTCTTCTGCGCCAAGGGCTTCGATTTCGCCTTCATGATGTTGGGCAGGCTCGCATAACGCGGCTCATTCAAGCGAAGGTCGGTGGTGACGATCGCCGGAAGCTTCAACCTCAGCGTCTCGAGCCCGCCATCGACCTCGCGGGTGACGTTGACCGCCTCGCCGTCCACTTCGACCTTGGACGCGAACGTCCCCTGCGCCCAGCCGAGCAAAGCCGCCAGCATCTGCCCGGTCTGATTGCTATCGTCGTCGATCGCCTGCTTGCCGAGGATCACCATCCCCGGCTCTTCCTCCTTGGCGATTGCAGCAAGGATCTTCGCGACCGCAAGCGGCTCCACCGCATCGTCGGTGGTCACCAGGATCGCCCGGTCCGCGCCCATCGCCAGGGCGGTGCGCAGCGTTTCCTGCGCCTTGGCCGGCCCGATCGAGACGGCGACGATCTCGGTCGCCACGCCCTTCTCCTTCAGCCGGATCGCCTCCTCGACCGCGATCTCGTCGAACGGGTTCATGCTCATCTTGACGTTGGCGAGGTCGACCCCCGTCCCGTCCGCCTTGACCCGCGGCTTGACGTTGTAATCGATCACCCGCTTGACGGGCACGAGGAGTTTCATCGGAAGATCCCTCAATTGACGCCTTGGCCGCGCATATGTTGAACGATCCGTTGCAAGTCAAATGCGGGCGACGGACAAGGAGCCGCCCGGCCCGGCTTTTCGGGGGCCGAGGGAAGGAGGCTTTTGAATGATCGTTGCCCTGATGCTCGCGATGGCCGCGCCGGCCCCGGCCGCCGACCCGTGCAAGGGTTCGTCGACTCCTGAGATCAACGCGTGCATTTCCGGAAGCCTCGCCAGGGCGCAGGCGCGGCTCGACAAATATGTGGATGCAGCCAAAGAGCGTTGCGGCTCCGAAGACGAGGCCGCGGTGCGTCTGGGGATCGAGGCGTCCCAAAAGGCCTTCGACGCCTACCGCGAGATCGAGTGCGCCGCGGTTTACGAGGATTGGAAGGACGGCACCATCAGAGGGGCGATGCACTTGTCCTGCGAGGTCCGGCTGACCGACGAGCGAACCCACACCGTCTGGCAGAACTGGCTGCAATATATGGACAGCACGCCGCCCATCCTGCCCGAGCCCAAACCGACCGAATAGACCGCCCCCTCAGGCCGCCCCGATCAGGCCGCTACCGTGCCCTTCACCTGCGCCACGATCTTCCGCGCCGCGTCGCCGAGGTCGTTGGCCGGCACGATCGCGAGCCCAGACTGGGCCAGGATCGCCTTGCCCTCGTCGACATTGGTGCCCTCCAGCCGCACGACCAAAGGCACCTTCAGGTCCACCTCGCGCGCGGCGGAGACGATTCCGTCGGCGATGATGTCGCAGCGCATGATGCCCCCGAAGATGTTGACGAGGATGCCCTTCACCGCGGGGTCGGAGAGGATGATCTTGAACGCCGCCGTCACCTTCTCCTTCGAAGCGCCACCGCCGACGTCGAGGAAATTGGCCGGGAAGGCGCCGTTCAATTTGATGATGTCCATCGTCGCCATGGCGAGGCCGGCGCCGTTCACCATGCAGCCGATGTCGCCGTCGAGCTTGATGTAGGCAAGGTCGTATTTGGACGCCTCGACCTCCATCGGGTCCTCCTCGCTCTCGTCGCGAAGCGCCTCGACGTCCGGGTGGCGGTACATGGCGTTCGAATCGAAGCTCATCTTCGCGTCGAGCACGAGCAGCCGGCCGTCCTCCGTCTCGACCAGCGGATTGATCTCCAGCATCGCGCAATCGTAGGCGAGGAAGGCGTCGTAAAGCTGGCCGGCGAGCGTCTGCGCCTGCTTGTTCAGATCGCCCTTCAGCTTCAGCGCATGGGCCAGCGCCCGGCCGTGGTGCGGCATGAAGCCCTGAGCGGGGTCGATGAGGATGGTGGTGATCCGCTCCGGCGTGTCGTGCGCGACCGCCTCGATGTCCATCCCGCCCTCGGTCGAGGCGACCATCGCGATCCGCCCGCTGCCCCGGTCGACCAGCAAAGCGAGATAATATTCCCTGGCGATGTCGACTCCGTCGGTGACGTAGAGCCGGTTGACCTGCTTGCCCGCGTCGCCGGTCTGGATCGTCACCAGCGTCTTGCCGAGCATCTCGGCGGCGTTGGCCCGCACTTCCTCGACCGACTTGGCGAGCCGAACCCCGCCCTTGGCGTCGGGGCCGAGTTCCTTGAACTTGCCCTTGCCGCGGCCGCCGGCGTGGATCTGCGCCTTCACCACATAAAGCGGCCCGGGCAGCTTCGACGCCGCCTCCACCGCTTCCTCGACGCTCAGCGCGGCATGGCCGGCGGGAACCGGAATGCCCTTGGCCGCGAGCAATTCCTTGGCTTGATATTCGTGGATGTTCATGGCGCGGCCCTAAAGCACAGCGGCGCGCCGAATCCAAGCGGCGCGCGGGGCCTCACCCCGCAATGGCGCAGCCGACCCCGGCGCGGACCAGCACCTTGTAGATGTGCGGGTCGAGCGCGTCGCGATAGGTGTGAAGGAACTCGTCGATCGTCATGTTGCGAAGCCGCCGCCCCGACGTCTTGCCGATCCGCGCGAGCTGCTGCAGCTCGCCCGTCGACAGCTTGTCGACCATCCGCTCGGCGATGCACTCCGACACCCGCGGCGACAGGCCGGCGTCGACCAGATTGCTCTTGATCCGGCTCTCATAAGCCGCCGCGCACCCCGCCAGAGTCAGCGCCCCGAGCGCCGCCGCGATTGCTGGTCTCATTGCCATCCTCCTGATCCGCCCGACGAGAACGCAGCTGCTTAGCACAGGTGCCGTTGGAACTATGACGCACCCGCAACATTTTATGCGGCAACAGGGAGATGTCCACGTGATCCGCAAGAAGATGCTCCGGGTATTGCCCGTCCTCGCGCTCGCCTTCGCCGCCGCGCCCGCTTTCGCCCAGGACGCCCCGGACGAGGCGCCCGACAATAACAGCCTCACCCTCGGTGCAGGCGTCGGCTACGTCCCCTCCTACGAAGGCTCGGACGATTATATCCTTATCCCGGTCGGCGTGGTCTCGGGCAAGGTCGGCGGCATCTCCTTCAGCAGCCGCGGCACCAGTTTCAACGTCGACGTCATCCCCGACGCCAAGGACGCCAAGATCGAATTCTTCCTCGGCCCCGCGATCAACATCCGGCTCGACCGGACCAGCCGGATCAAGGACCCGCAGGTCCGCGCCTTGGGCGAGCTCGATGCGGCGATCGAGGTCGGCGGCACGGCGGGCGTCGGCTTCAACCGCCTGCTCAACCCCTATGACCGGCTCAGCCTCAAGCTGCAGGTGCTGAAGGACGTCACCGACACCCACGGCTCGACCATCGTCACCCCGAGCATCGAATGCGAGACCCCGCTCAGCACCTCGACCTATGTCGGCCTCGGCCTCTCCGCCGACCATGTCGGGGACAGCTACGCCCGCACCTATTTCAGCGTCACGCCCGCCGGCTCCGTCGCCAGCGGCCTCCCGGTCTACAATGCCGATGGCGGCTGGAAGAGCTGGCGCCTCAGCCTGTTCGGCGCCCACACGCTGACCGGCGATCTGCGCCACCCCGGCCTGTCGCTGTTCGGCGTGGCGAGCTACTACCGGCTCAAGGGCGACTTCAGCCGAAGCCCGATCGTCTCCATCGCCGGCGACCCGAACCAGTATTTCGCCGCAATTGGGCTCGCCTACACCTTCTGACCGTCGCATTGAGGGAACTTTCCTTATCGTTCCGGTGCTTTAACCTCAGTCAATAACATCGGATCGGACGGGAGGATTTCGGGTTGAACAGAGGGCTCGCCGCACTCGCTCTGCTTACCGCAGCGATGATCGCTACGAGCCCCGCCGACGCCCGCAAGCGCTCCCGCGCCGTCCCCTACCGCCTCCCGCCCGCCCCCCTCGCCGAGCCCGCCGCCCCCGCAGCGCCGCTCCTCGCGGAGCTCACCCCGCCTCCTTCCGCCGCGCTCGGCTCCCGCCGCTCGATCCTCGCCCCGGAACTCCCCGGCGTTGGCTCGGTGGACGTAGGCGTAGGCCTCTACTCAGTCACCGGCGCCCGCACCCGAGAACGCGACTTCCGCCGCACCGACCCCATGCGCGACGTCCGAGGCACCCCCGAAAGCCGCGTCGCAGCCTTGGGCCTAAGCCTCCGCTTCTAAACTGCCTCCCCGTCGAAGACGGGGAGGGGGACCACCGAAGGTGGTGGAGGGGTGACAAGGCTGGGGGTCCGCAAATTCCCCACCGGAACCCCCCTGCGCAAGATCATCCATGTCGACATGGACGCCTTCTACGCGTCGGTCGAACAGCGCGACAATCCGGAACTCCGCGGCCGCCCCCTCGCGGTCGGCGGCGGCGTCCGCGGCGTGGTCGCTGCGGCGAGCTACGAGGCGCGCAAGTTCGGCATCCGCTCAGCCATGCCCGCGGTCACCGCAAAGCGCCGCTGCCCCGAACTCATCTTCGTCAAGCCGCGTTTCGACGCCTATCGCGCCGTCTCCAACCAGATCCGAGCGATCTTCCTCGACTACACGCCGCACGTCGAACCATTGAGCCTCGACGAAGCCTATCTCGACGTCACCGAGGACTTAAAGGGCATCGGCATCGCCACCCGAATCGCCGAAGAGATCCGCGCCCGGATCAAGGAAGAAACCGGCCTCACCGCCTCCGCGGGCGTCTCCTACAACAAGTTCCTGGCCAAGCTCGCCTCGGACCAGAACAAGCCCGACGGCCTCTGCGTCATCACCCCCGCGCGCGGCCCCGCCTTCGTCGAGACGATGCCGGTGAAGCGCTTCCACGGAGTCGGCCCCAAGACCGCCGAGAAAATGGCGCGCCTGGGCATCGAGACCGGCGCCGACCTCAAGGCCCGGAGCCTCGAATTCCTGGCCGCCCATTTCGGAAGCTCGGCGCTTTATTATCACGACCTCGCCCGCGCGATTTGCCACCGCCAGGTCAAGGCCGACCGCCCCTACAAGTCGGTCTCGGCCGAAGACACCTTCCTGGAAGACGTCTCCGACCCCGAAACCCTCCTCGCCGAACTCGACCGCATCGGCCGCCACGTCTGGGAAAAACGTGTCGTCGGCAAAGGCCTCGCCGGCCGCACCGTTAACCTCAAGGTGAAATACGCCGACTTCCAGATCGTAACCCGCGCCAAGTCCCTCGACCGCCACGTAAGCGGCGTGGACGAGTTCCTGGAAATGGGCCGAACCCTCCTCCGCTCCCTCCTTCCGCCCGTGAAACGAATCCGCCTCCTCGGCCTCGGCCTCTCAGGTTTGAGTGAAGGCGAAGCCGCCGAACCCCGCGAGCTCGCGCTGCCGCTCTAAAGCCGCTCCACCTCGCGGGAGCGGACCACGATCTCGTCCTGCTCGAAGCGCCGCTCCAGTTCCTTGCGATACTCCGTCCACCAATAGCGTTCGAGCCGGTCCGCCATCACTTCGAAGATGACGATCTCGTCGCGGCTGGTCCCGCTGCCCTCGTCCCACACCCCTTCCGCCGGGCTCCTCGTGTAGGCGGTGAGGCCGCCGAAGCGCTCGATCAGCTCCTCGCGCACCTTGGCGAACAGCGCGCGGTCGAAGCGGCGGCCGTCATTGCCGGCGAGCGGCAGCAGGATTTCGACGACGTGCACTGTTGCTCCCGGCCCGCTTATCGGGCGCATCCACATTAATGGATTCCCGCTTCCCCGGATATGGCGAAAGGCCTATGCCGCCTTTCATCCCCGGGGGACCGCCGAAGCGGTTGAGAGGCAGCCGATACCGCTGCGACCCGTCGAACCTGATCCGGCTGACACCGGCGTAGGGAGGGAGCGGCAATACGCTCTCCCTCCATTTTGGAGAGCGACACATGGCCGACATTGCAGCCCGCACCGAACTGAAAGTGACCACCGGCCCCATCCGCGGCAGCCGCAAGGTCCATGTCGGCCCGCTCGCCGTCGCCATGCGCGAGATCGTCCTCGAGCCGAGCTCGGGCGAACCGCCGCTCCGAGTCTACGACTGCTCCGGCCCCTATACCGACCCGGACGCCCGCATCGACATCATGGCCGGCCTCCCCGAGCTCCGCCGCGACTGGATCCGCGCCCGCGGCGACGTCGAGGAAGTCCTCCAGCGCGAGGTCCGCCCCGAGGATAACGGCCAGCTCGGCCCCGACCGCTCCGGCGGAGTCGCCCCCTTCCCCAACGTCCGCCGCAAGGTCCTCCGCGCCAAGGCCGGCGCCAACGTCTCGCAAATGCACTACGCGCGGCAGGGCATCATCACCCCCGAAATGGAATATGTCGCCGTCCGCGAGAATCTGGGCCGCGAGCAGCTCGCCGCCCAAGCCCGCGACGGCCAGGACTTTGGGGCGAGCATCCCCGATTACGTCACCCCCGAATTCGTCCGCGAAGAGGTGGCGAGGGGCCGCGCGATCATCCCCAACAACATCAACCACCCCGAATCCGAGCCGATGGCGATCGGCCGCAACTTTCTGGTCAAGATCAACGCCAATATCGGCAACTCCGCCGTCGCCTCCGACGTCGCGGCCGAGGTCGACAAGATGGTCTGGTCGATCCGCTGGGGCGCCGACACGGTCATGGACCTCTCGACGGGCCGCAACATCCACGACACGCGGGAATGGATCGTCCGCAACTCCCCCGTCCCGATCGGCACCGTCCCCATCTACCAGGCGCTGGAAAAGGTCGGCGGAGTCGCCGAGGACCTGACCTGGGAGATCTACCGCGACACCCTGATCGAGCAGGCCGAGCAGGGCGTCGACTATTTCACCATCCACGCCGGCGTGCGCCTCCCCTACATCCCGATGACCGCGAAACGGGTGACCGGCATCGTGTCGCGCGGCGGCTCGATCATGGCCAAATGGTGCCTCGCCCACCACAAGGAGAGCTTCCTCTACACGCGGTTCGAAGATATCTGCGAGATCATGAAGGCCTACGACATCGCCTTCAGCCTCGGCGACGGCCTGAGGCCGGGCAGCATCGCCGACGCCAACGACGAAGCGCAATTCGCCGAGCTCGCCACCCTCGGCGAACTCACCCAGATCGCCTGGAAGCACGACGTGCAGGTGATGATCGAGGGCCCCGGCCATGTGCCGATGCACAAGATCAAGGCCAACATGGACAAGCAGCTCGAGGCCTGCGGCGAGGCCCCCTTCTACACCCTTGGGCCCCTCACCACCGACATCGCCCCCGGCTACGACCACATCACGTCCGCCATAGGGGCGGCGATGATCGGCTGGTTCGGAACCGCCATGCTCTGCTACGTGACGCCCAAGGAGCACCTCGGGCTCCCCGACCGCGACGACGTAAAAGTCGGCGTAGTAACCTACAAACTAGCCGCCCACGCCGCGGACCTCGCCAAGGGCCACCCCGCGGCCAAGATGCGCGACGACGCCCTGAGCCGCGCCCGCTTCGAATTCCGCTGGCGCGACCAGTTCCACCTCTCGCTCGACCCGGACACAGCAGAAAAATACCACGACCAAACCCTCCCGGCGGAGGGGGCGAAGACGGCCCACTTCTGCTCCATGTGCGGCCCCAAATTCTGCAGCATGAAGATCACCCAGGAAGTCCGCGACTTTGCGGCGAAGCAGAATGCGAGCGCCGACACGTTCCTGGCAGCGGAGGAAGGCATGGCCGAGATGAGCGAGAAATTCCGCGAGAAGGGTGGGGAGATCTACCTGCCCGCGGCGGAGTAGGGCCGATGCTCGCCGGCGAAGAACTGCTCGACGCCATCGAGGACCTCTATGCGAGGCACCCGGGCGGCGACGATGCGCCGAGCCTCAGCTATGTCGACGGCGCCCTCGCCGGGCTGCTGCTCGCCCCGGAGCCCCTTCCGCCCGAGGAATGGTTGTTCCGGCTCGGAGCGGGCCCCGAAATCCCCTTCTCCGACCCGGCCGACGGCGACCGGCTCGCCGGGCTGCTCCAGGCCCGCCAGGCCGAGATGGAAGCTCAGTTGCTCGAAGGCGAGGGCGACTTCGCCCCGGTCTACCAGGCGGACGAGGAGGGTCGCACCGTCTGGCAGCTATGGCTGCTCGGCCTGGGCGGCGCGCTGATGCTCTTCCCGCACCATTGGGCTGCGATGATCGGGAGCGACGATGAGGACGTTCGAGACGCCGCCGGGGGCCTGGTGCGCCTGCTCGGCACGCTCCCCGGCTTCCGCGGCGCCCTGGCCGATCTGGAGGTCGAGCAGCTGGACGACATCGAGGAGATGGCCGGGCACGCCGAGGATCTCGTCCCCCTGTTCGTCGAGATCCTCTACCGCCGCCAGCGCGGCCTCGATCTCCCCTTCCTGTCCGATCCCGCCCCCCAGGTGCCGGTCAGGTCGGTAAAGATCGGCCGCAACGAGCCCTGCCCCTGCGGCTCGGGCAAGAAATACAAGAAATGCTGCGGCGGATGAGGCGGGAAGAGGAGCCTGGGCCCCGAAGCCGGAATGGCCGAAATGAGCTAGCGCTACCGTGAGAAAGGCGGCGAGATCTACCTTCCTGCGGCCGAATGGACTCCGCCTCGATGCACAAATTCTTCTTCAAGGCGAATGACGACGTCCTTTCCCATTGCACCTGCGCCGCGGCCGAGGCGCCCGCCACGTCGTCGAGCCAGCTCGATTGCCCCTGGTGCGGCTGCGGCTGGCTGATCTCCTGCGGAACCTGCGGCAAGGCGTTCACCTCCGCCGAGGTGCGCGAGACCGACGTCCCGCTAGTGGAGTTCGGCCGCCGCGAAGTCGCCATGCGCGGACTCGAACATGTATCGGAAGCGGAGATCGCCGATTGGGCCGAGGGCATGGCCGAGATGCTCGACAATTTCGAGGTCGGCGACACCATCGCCTATCTCGACGGCTCCTATTGGCAGGTCGACGAAACAGGCATCCACTTCGACGGCTATTACGCCTCGCACCGGCTAGACCGCTTACCCCACGCCGAGGCACTCCAAGGCCCTGAGTTGCTCGACCGTCTTCTCGGCGACCCGAAATACTGGTTCGAACGCGAGCGTGCAGACCGCGGCGAGGACTGATCCGGGGCGAGTCGGCGGGAGCGACCGACTCGAAGGCGGTGGAAGAACCGACGGGGCGGCACATTGCCACCTTTTTGAGCCGGTCCAACGCACATGCACGAGAATTGAATCACTTAAGTCGATGAAAAGATGGGGAGCAGAAACTTCGCGTTGAACAGGGCCAGAAGATACAATATTATGATTGAACCGGAATGATGTTCGCTTAGCGCTTCTTGGGGGAGGAGACGGCAGATGATGCTGCCACGCAAGTGGGTCCTGGCGTTTGCGCTCTTGCCGCTTTCCGCATGTGCCACTTTCGACGGCAGGCCGAAGAGTGTGATCACAGTTGCGCAGGCGGATGCGATGGTCGCTCTTTATCCGCCCGACAAGGCCATCGAACAGCTCGGCGGTATCGGGCCGGTGGATGCGCGCAACACCTACCGCAACAAGGTGGTCGCCGCCTATCTTGCGACGATCGATGCGCATTATGGGGAGTTCGTCAAAGGCCTGTCCCGATCCGGCAAGGGCTCTCACCTCGCGTTCGACACGATCCTGCTCGGTCTGACCGGCGCCGGAGCGATTTTCGATCACGCCGCGAGCGAGCTCTCCGCCGTCGCTACGGGGGTGGGCGGCGCACGCAGCAGCTTCGACCGCGAGCTGTTCGCGGACAAGGCCTTGCCCATCCTCACGTCGCTGATGGACAGCCGAAGGCTCGCCGTCCGAACCGAAATCCTGCGCGGCCTGTCGAAGCCGGAGGGGACCTACACGCTCGAAGAGGCCTTTTCGGATCTCATGCGCTACGAAGCGGCCGGCACGATCGATGGCGCTCTCGCCGACGCCGCCGTCGACGCCGGGCAGCGCGCCCAGGAAACCAAATATGATTATTCCAAGGCGAAGGACCTGTGCGTCGTCGACGACGCAACGGACGAGGCTCGCCGCACTCTGATGATCGCACTGGAGAACTTCGAACGGAAGGCGGAGACTTCTCCCAACGCCGCAACTGTGGCGCAGAGCCGACAGTCTATCCAGAAGGCCGCTCAAGCGCTTGGCATCGATGCTCCCGTCGCGCCGGCGGACAAACCGGCCGCCTTCACACTCCTCATGTCCATTCGTGACCAGGTCGAAGCCCAGTGCAACAGCGCGAACGTCGACGCGCTGAGCGCAAAAATTACCGCTGCGGGAGTCACTTTGCAATGAGCGACACGATCATCCTGATGCACGCGTCGAACCTTCCCGGCATCGCCAAGGAAGCTCACCAGCACGAGCTGCTTCGCACGCTCGCAGGGCTGCAGACCAATTCCGGCAAGAATTATGCGATCTACTCGGATCCCGATTTCACCCCTACCGCCGGTATCGTCATTCTCCCCTTCCCGTCGGTTGGGCCCGCCGGGAGCACCAAAATCTGCGATGGCGAACTGACGATCGGCGGCAATCGAGTCAAGGTGACCGCCTATCGCCTCTGAGCCGGGGGTTGGGAGCCTTGGGCCGGGCCCGAACGACGTCCTGTCGCTCCTCATCCACGGGTCAGGCGCAGACCTCCGCTCCGGCCGCCGGAACCGCCCCGAACAGGCTGATGCAGACGTTGAGCGGTCCGTCCGGCGATTCCGGGCCGGTCACGTTCGGCAACCCGAACGTCGTGGTGCCGTCGCCGCCGTAGGTGGTGCCGATCAGGCTGAAGAGCTGTTGATTTTCCGACACCGGGAACAGGGACCCCTGGCAGTAGTACCAGCCCGCCGGCGCGAAGGGGAAGGCGAAGATCCGGGTTTCGCCGAGATAGGGATCGCTGGCGGCGACGTCTGCGCAGACCGCCGCCTCCGAGCCCGCTTCCGGCCGCCCCGGATAGTCGCCGGCGACCGCGATGCAATATTCGAGGGTGCCGGTTTCGGCCGGCAGCGGCGGCAGGTCGGGCAGGCCGAAATCGGTCTTCCCGTCGCCGCCATAGGTAATCTGGAGCAGGCTGAACAAAGCCGTGTTGGAGCCGATCGGCAGCAACTGCCCCTTGCACGCCATCCATCCCGGCGGAGCGAAGCCGAACGGCATCGCCCTCACCTCGCCGATGAATATCAAGCCCATGCGTCTCTCCCTTGGCCGGTGCGGCCGGCGCGGTTCAGGCCGCGGGCGGCGTGACGAGGATGCAAGTGTTGAGGAAGGCCCCGTTCCCCGCCGGGATTCCGGATAGCGACGGAAGCGCGAAGCTGGTGCGCCCATCGCCTCCATAAGCCGTGCCGAGCAGGGCGAACAAAGCCTGGTTTTCGGCGATCGGCAGCAGCTGGCCCTTGCACGGCGCCCACCCCGACGGGACCGAAGTGAAGCTCATCGCGCGCACGTCGCCGAGATAGGATCCGCCCATAGCTGTTCCTCCAACGCGACCGTGCCGCCACCGAAACGACCCTGCGCCCCACGGCAGGCGAACACAAGCGTCATGCCGAGAGGCCGCCACCCTGAGCCCCCGCCGGTACAATTCTTTGGGGGTGACGGGCGGCGGCGCGGCGCCCTAGCGTGTCGATAACCGGACCGCGACGAGGCGATAGAATGAGGCAGGGATACGAGGCGCTGAGCGAAAAGGAGAAGGACACGCTTCGCCTTCTCCTCGCCGGCCATGACGCCAAGTCGATGGCGCGCCACCTCGGCCTGTCGGTCCACACGGTGAACGAGCGCCTGCGCGACGCGCGACGCAAATTGTCGGCGACGAGCAGCCGCGAGGCGGCGCGGCTGCTTCGCGAGGCGGAGGGCCCCGAAACGGTCGGGGACAAGGCTTTCGGGGATGCGTCGGCGCCTTCGCCCGTTCAGGACGCCGCTTCAGCCCATTCCAGCCCGCATCCTCGCGCGGCCTGGGCGATCGGAGGACTCGCCATGATCGCACTCGTCATTGCCGCACTCGCTCTCTCGGCCGCACCCCAGGCGGCGCAGCACCGCGCCCACCACCCCGCCGCCAAGGCCCGCCCCGCCCCCGAAACCGCCGTCACCGCGGCCGCCCGCAAGTGGCTCGCCCTGGTCGACGCGCAGAAATGGCAGGAAAGCTTTGCCGGCACGACCCAATCGTTCCAGACCAACAACACGTTCGAGATGTGGCAGTCGGCTTCGGTCGGCGGCCGGGTGCCGCTGGGCCGGGTCCTGTCGCGCCGCCTCGTCAATGAAGAGACCGTCCCCGCCGCGCCCGCCGGCCATCAGGTCGTTCACTTCAAGACCGATTTCGCCGCCAAGCGGGGCGCGACCGAAACCCTCGCCCTCACCCGCGAAGGCGATGGTTGGAAGATCGTCGGCTACCTCATCGACTAGGAAGGCCCCCGG
>VBAE01000274.1 GCA_005882415.1 Alphaproteobacteria bacterium
GGTTGGACGAGTGCACCTGGACGTCGGCGATCTTGTCGTTGGCGACGAAGAGATCGCTCATCGTCCCGTCGAGCCTGACCATGCGGCCGGTCCCGACCGAGAGGGTGACGTCGTTGGCCGGGCGGACGCCCTCGCCGCGGGTGGGCTGAGCGAATGCCGGTGCGGGGGCCGCAGCGGCGATGCTCGCCGCCACTACCGCCGCGATGGCGGTGCCCAGTGCCGTACGGCTGGTGATGGTCTGCTTCGTCATTTACTTGCCCCCGACCGGAACGATGGTGACGCTGTTGCCGCGGGCGACCCGGACGACCGGTCCGGCCGGTGCGGCGCTGGAATTGGCTTCTCCCGATCCGCCGCCCCGGAGCGCGGCGCCGAGCGCCTTGCCGAAGGAAGCGGCCTCGTCGCCCTTGTCGTCGCTGCCGGACGAGCCGGACTTCTTGCGGGGCGGCACGGTGGCGCGCTGGAAGCGGGAGACGTCCGCTCCGACGGTGACGGTGCCGCCGCTGTCGATCGGGCTGTTGGAGATGGCGAGCAGCATCTGCCGCTCGGCATTAGGGTCGCCGTTCTCGGGCACCTTGACCTCGCCCGAGGCGATGGCGCGCTCCAGCTCGGCATTGTTGTCGGCGATCGAACGCAGCGACAGCGAGAGCTGGCCGATGGTCTGGGCGACCGCGATCTTCTCGGCAATCTTGGGCGTCGCCTCGAGAGTCACCGTGGAGATGCGCTCGACGATCATCTTGCCGTCTTCCCCGCGCGGGTTGGTGCGCTGGTCGGTGGCGAGGACCCGGATGTTGCGGATCACGGTCTCGGAGGCCTTGAGGGACGTTTCGCCCTGGGCGCCGCTCACTTCCTGGGTCAGGACCAGGTCGACCCGGTCGCCCGGGAAGACGAAGCCGGCGACGCCGCTGGTGGCGGAAACGGGGACGGTGACGGCGCGCATGCCGGGCCCGAGCGCCGCGGCGAGGAAGCCGCGCTCGCCCGGCTTGATCAAGGCGCCCTGGGTGAGCGGCTGGCCGGCGGTGATTTCGTTGCGGACCACGGTGCCGATCAGATCGGCCGGGTTCGTTCCGGGCTGGCCCTTGATATAGTAAGCCGGCTGGACGAGACCCTTCGGCCACACCTGGTAGCGAAGCGCCTCGGCATCGATGATGGTGCCGACGGGCAGCGGCCGCTTGGCGACGAGCACCTCGGGGCCTGCCGCGACAACGGCGTTCGCCGATGCGGCGGGAGCGCCGGCGCCGGAGAACATATTCTTGGCCGTGATGGCGGTAACCGCCGCAACGACCAGCGCGCCGATCAGCAGCACGAGCTTTTTCACATCCATGACGCCAATTGCCTCCTGCCCGCTTTTAAAAAGCGAGGCCTACACTTCAGCCAAAATGGTTAAGGAACCGTTCGCTAATCAGCCAGAAACCGCCGAAAGCGATTGCGACCCCGTACGGGATTTCGAGTTCTTCCTGCCGCTTGCTCATCCTGTGGCGGATCAGCATCGCAACCGTGAGCAGACCGCCCGCGATCGACATCAGCAGCAGCAGCTTCACCACCGCGAACGGGGGCAGCCACAAAGCCACCGCAGCGACCAGCTTGACGTCGCCGCCGCCCATCGCCTTCGCCACGAAGGCGAGGGTGAAGATCGCGAAGACGGCGGCAGCAACCGCGACATGGAGGAGGATTCCGGGCGAGAGACTCACCCCGGTCGACCACCAATAAGGGATTGCGAGCAATGCGATCGCGGCATTCAGGCGGTTGGGGATGATGCGCGTGCGCCAGTCCCCGAACGCCGCCACGGCAAGCGCCGCGGCGAGGATTGCGATCAATATCCAGGAAATGCCCCCGTCCATTGGTTAATCCACTAGACGGACTTGCTTTCCAAACCGTAACCAGCCGCCGATGCAGCGAGAAACATTCGATCGGCGGGCCTTTCCCACCGGAGCCGCCCTCTCCCGATGGGCCGCTCCGGACGGCTGGTCCTACCGCCGGATGGACTGGCCGAAGCGGGGGAAGGCACGCGGAAGCCTGCTTTTCGCCGGCGGCCGCGGCGACTTCATCGAGAAATATCTGGAAGCCTGTGCCTGGTGGCACGGCCGGGGCTGGAACGTCACCAGCTTCGACTGGCGCGGGCAGGGGGATTCGCGCGGGCCTTCCGGCACTGCGGGACCCGACGACCTCGACCTGATGGTGGACGATCTGGAGGCGCTGATCGCCGAATGGAAGGCGCGGACTCCCGGGCCGCACGTCGTCGTCGCCCATTCGATGGGAGGGCATCTGCTGCTGCGCACTTTGGCGGAGCGGAAGCCCGAAATCGACGCCGCGGTGCTGATCGCGCCGATGCTGATGATCAACAGCGCGCCGCTGCCGTCCGTCGCCGCCTGGGGGGTGTCCTCCTTCCTGTCGATGGTCGGGTTGGGGAGCCAGCCGGTCTGGCAGCAGGGGCGGCGGCCGGCGCCGGTCGGGACCAGCCGCCAGACCATCCTCACCGCCTCGCCCGAGCGCTACGAGGACGAGCTCTGGTGGTGGAAGAAGCACCCCGGCTACAATCTCGGCGTCCCGAGCTGGGGTTGGCTCGACCGCGCCTACCGCTCCTGCGCCGCTTTGACCCCTGAGCGGCTGGCCACGGTCAAGCTCCCGATCCTGCTCATCGGCAGCGAGCGCGACCGGCTGGTCAGCGCGGCAGCCATCCGTCGCGCCGCAGCCCAGCTTCCCGATTCCGAGCTGCTGATGTTCGACGATTCCGGCCATGAGATATTGCGCGAGGCGGACGAGGTCCGGCTGGCGGCGCTGGAGCGGATCGACTCCTTCCTCGAGGAGCGCCTCGCCCGGTGACCCGCCGTGCCGACATCGTCATCGTCGGCGCCGGCATGGCCGGGGCGAGCCTCGCCGCGGAGATCGCCGGCCAGGCCTCGGTGCTCCTGCTCGAGGCCGAGGACCAGCCCGGCTATCACTCCACCGGGCGCTCGGCGGCCTTCTGGTCCGAGACCTATGGCGGCCCCTTCGTCCAGCCGCTGACCAGCGCCTCGGGCACGTTCCTGCTCGACCGCGGTTTCCTGAGCTCGCGAGGCGCCCTCCACATCGCCGACGGCGGCGGCCATTCGGTCCTCGCGGCGATGGAGGCGGAGTTCGGAGATCGGGTCGAGTTGAAGCGGGTCGGCGCCCGCACCCTCCAAAGGCTGATCCCGGGCCTGCTTCCCGAATGGGACGACGGCTTGCTGGAGCCGAGCTGCGCCGACATCGACGTCGCAGGCCTGCACGCATTCTACCTGAAGGCGGCGCGGAGCCATGGCGTCTCCCTCGTGACCCACGCCCGGCTGCTCGGCGCGGAGCGGGGGAGGGGCGGCTGGCGCCTCTCCACCGCCGCCGGCGATTTCGAAGCCGACGTGGTGGTGAACGCCGCCGGCGCCTGGGCCGACGAGGTTACCGCGCTCTGCGGGATCGCGCCCGCCGGGATCCAGCCCTACCGCCGGACCATCGCCCAGCTCCGAATCGACCCGCCCGCGCCGGACGACCTGCCTTTGGTGATCGACGCCCTCGGCCGCTTCTACTTCAAACCCGAAGCAGGCGGCCGCCTCTGGCTCAGCCCGCACGACGAGACCCCCTCGGCCCCTGCCGACAGCGCCGCCGAGGAATATGACATCGCCCTCGCGATCCATCGGCTGGAGCAGGTGGTCGGCTGGCGGGTCCTGCGCGTCGAACATAGCTGGGCGGGCCTCCGCAGCTTCGCGCCCGACCGCCTCCCCGTCTTCGGCTTCCCGCCCGAGCGCCGCGACTTCTTCTGGTGCGCGGGGCAGGGCGGCTTCGGAATCCAGACCGCCCCTGCAGCCGCCAAGCTCTGCGCCACCCTCCTCACCGGCCGCCCCCCCCAAGCGATGGTCGCCGGGATCGACCCTCAGCCTTACGACCCCGGCCGTTTCGCGAACTGAGCAGCGGCGTCGCAGGCGAGGCGGTCGGCGCGTTCGTTTTCCGGGTGGCCGGCATGGCCTTTTACCCAGCGCCACTCGACCTTGTGCCGGGCCTCGGCTTCGAGCAGCTCCTGCCAAAGCTCGGCATTCTTGACCGGCTTCCTGTCCGCCGTCTTCCAGCCGTTGCGGCGCCAGCCGTGGATCCATTTGGTGATGCCGTCGCGGACATAGATGCTGTCGGTGTAGAGGGTGACGCTGCACGGGCGGGTCAGCGCCTCAAGCGCGCGGATCGCGGCCAGCATCTCCATCCTATTGTTGGTGGTGAGCGGCTCGCCGCCCGAAATCTCCTTCTCGCGCGCGCCGGCGCGGATCACAGCGCCCCAGCCGCCCGGCCCGGGATTGCCCTTGCAGGCGCCGTCGGTGAAGATCTCGACATCGCTCATCGCTGGGGAAGGCTCAGGCGGCCAGCTCGCGCGGAAGCTTGAACGTCATCCGCTCCTCGACCCCGTCCGCTTCCACCTCGTAGATTTCGTAGGTGAGGGCGAGATGATCCACGACCTCGCGCACCAGCGTCTCCGGTGCCGACGCGCCCGCGGTGATCCCGAGGGTCGAGACACCCTCCAGCCAGGCCGGATCGATCTCCGCCGCCCGTCCGATCAGCCGCGCCCTGGTCCCCTCGCGCTCGGCCACTTCGACCAGGCGGAGCGAATTGGAGCTCTTCGGGCTCCCGATCACCAGCACCGCGTCGCAGCGCTTTGCGATGTCCTTGACCGCGGCCTGGCGGTTGGAGGTCGCGTAGCAGATGTCCTCGCCGCGCGGGCCCTTGATGCCGGGGAAACGCCGCTCGAGGATAGCGATGATCTCGCATGTATCGTCGACCGAGAGGGTAGTCTGGGTGAGGTAGGCGAGGTTGGCCGGGTCGGCGGGCTGGATCGCCTCGGCGTCGGCAGCGGTCTCGATCAGGGTCATCCGGCCCTCGTCGACCTGGCCGAAGGTGCCGATCACCTCGGGATGGCCGGCATGGCCGATGAAGAGGATGTGCCGCCCGTTCTCGACCAGCCGCTCGGCCTGACGGTGGACCTTGGAGACGAGCGGGCAGGTGGCGTCGAGGAAGTCGAGCCCGCGCTCCGTCGCTTTGGCTGGGATCGCCTTGGGGACGCCATGGGCGGAAAAGACCACCGGAACCCCGTCCGGCACCTGGTCGAGCTCCGGCACGAACACCGCGCCTTTCGCCTTCAGACTGTCGACGACGAACTTGTTGTGGACGATCTCGTGGCGGACATAGACCGGCGCGCCATAGCGCTCCAGCGCCAGCTCGACGATCCGGATCGCCCTATCGACGCCCGCGCAGAAACCGCGCGGCGCGGCGATGAGCAGTGTCAGCGGAGCCTTCGATGTCGCCATGGCCGAGCCTCTAACCGATTGCTTGCCTCCGCGTAACCCGGTTCCTATGATCCGCGGCCTTGAAGGGGGTGCCGGCGGCACCGTTCGAAAAGTGAGGATCAAAGCACAGTGTTCAAGTCTCGCGCGGCCGTCGCCGTTATACTTCCTCTGATCCTCCTTGCCGGCTGCAGCAGCAATGGACAGATGACCGACACCGGCGTCATCATCACCCGCAGCGCCTGCCCGGCGGTGGCGATCCCGGCGGCGACCGGGGACGTGACCCTGTTCGATCCGGAGACCAGCCGCGACGCGACGGCGATCGATGTCGTCGCCAACATCACCAACGTCCGCTCCGCCTGCAACGAGGCGGGCGAGCAGATCGTCACCAGCGTGACCTTCGACGTCCAGGCCCGGCGCCGCGACGCCCGCGGCGTGCGCGACGTGACGCTGCCCTATTTCGTGGTGGCGGTTCAGGGCGGAACCAACGTCGTCTCGAAGAGCGTCAGCCGGGTCGGCCTCCACTTCGCCGACGGCGAGCTTCGCGCCACCACCCGCGGCACCGGCACCGGCCAGGTCTCGCGCGCCGCGGTGACGCTGCCCGAGGACATCCGCCAGCGTCCGCCGGGCCAGCTTCGAGATATTGGTCGGCTTCCAGCTCACCGAGGATCAGCTTCGCTACAACGCCACGCGATAGTGAATTGACTTGACTGCCCCCGCTCGCCAGAGCGGGGCGTCGCCGGCTCTCGGGCCGGTGCCAGTGCGGGAGAGTGCGGCGGGTGCCTTATCCGCCGCCGCCGAAGGAGCAACCGCCCCGGAATCTCTCAGGCATCAGGGACCGCACTGGCACAGACACTCTGGAAAGCGGCTTCCCCCAGTCGGGGAATCCCACCGAAGGGGTAACCTGCCGCCGCAAGGCACAAGCGGGGAAAGCTCTCAGGTCCCGTGACAGAGGGGGAAAGTTCCGGCCGCCGGGCGTTCCGTCCGTCGCTGGACGCCCTTCGGAGACTGGACATGAGCGACGACTCCCAAGCTGCCCCCCTCCCGCTGGACCGCTGGCACGTCGCCCGGGGCGCACGGATGGTGCCCTTCGCCGGCTATTCGATGCCGATCCAATATGAAGGCATCATCGCCGAGCACCGCTGGACCCGCGAGAGCGCCGGCCTGTTCGACGTCAGCCATATGGGCCAGCTCATCCTCGCCGGCCCCGGCGCCGAGAAGGCGCTCGAGACCCTTCTCCCCGCCGACCTCGCCATCTTGAAGGAAGGGCGCCTCCGCTACTCGCTGCTCCTCGCCGACGACGGCGGGATCCTCGACGACCTCATGGTCACCCGCCGCGGCGACCATTTCTACGTCGTCGTGAACGGCGCCACCAAGCTCGACGACATCGCCCACATCGAAGCCCGCCTCCCCCAGGGCGTCGTCCTCGATCACATGAAGGAGCAAGCCCTCCTCGCCCTCCAGGGCCCCAAGGCGGTGGACGCGCTCTCCCGCCTCGCGCCCGGGGTGGAGGCCCTCGGCTTCATGACGGGCGCGCCCTTCCAGCTCGGCTCGGTCACCGCCTGGATCAGCCGCTCGGGCTATACCGGCGAGGACGGCTTCGAAATCTCAATCCCCGCCGCCCGCGCCGTCGAAGTGGCCGACCTCCTCACCGAGCAGGCCGAAGTGAAGCCGATCGGCCTCGGCGCCCGCGATTCGCTCCGGCTCGAGGCGGGCCTGCCGCTCTACGGCCATGATCTCGACCCGACCACGACCCCGATCGAGGCCGATCTCGGCTTCGCCATCTCCAAGCGGCGCCGCGGCGAGGGCGGGTTCGCCGGCTGGCACCGGATCATCCGCGAGATCGAGCAGGGCGCGATCCGCCGCCGCGTCGGCCTCGCCGTCGAAGGCCGCCAGCCGGTCCGGGAAGGCGCCATGGTCGTCGACGCGGAGGGCAATGAGGTGGGCAAGGTGACCAGCGGCGGCTTCTCGCCGATCCTGGAAGCGCCGATCGCCATGGCCTATGTCCCTGCCGCCTCCGCCGAGCCGGGCGCCACGGTGACGCTCGCCCAGCGCGGCAAGCTCTATCAGGCCCGGGTCGTCCCGATGCCGTTCGTACCCCACAGATATCAGCGCAAGGGAGCCGCGTAGATGAGCGTTCTTTACACGGAAGAGCATGAGTGGATCCGCGTCGAGGGCGATGAAGCCGTCGTCGGGATCACGGACTTCGCGCAAGGGCAGCTCGGCGACATCGTCTTCGTCGAGCTTCCCGAGGCCGGCCGCCAGGTGACGAAGGGCGGCGACGCTGCCGTCGTCGAATCGGTGAAGGCCGCGTCCGACGTCTATGCGCCGGTCACCGGCGAGGTGGTCGAGGCGAACCAGGCGCTGGTCGACGACCCCTCTTTGGTCAACACCGATCCGGAAGGGGAAGGCTGGTTCTTCCGCCTCCGCCTGGCCGATGCTTCGGAACTCGACGGCCTGATGGACGCTGCTGCCTATAAGAGCTTCTGCGACAGCCAGTGACGCGGAAGACCGCAGCGAAGGGATTGTTTTCGTGGTGAATCAGGCTTCCCGCTGGTCGGCCGGCGACTATGCCGCCAACGCGGCGTTCGTGCCCGCTCTGGGCGCTCCGGCGCTTGCCTTGCTTGCGCCCAAGGGCGGGGAGATCATCCTCGACATCGGCTGCGGCGACGGCACTTTGACCGCGCAGATCGCCGCCGCCGGCGCCAAGGTGATCGGCCTCGACGCCTCGGAAGAGATGGTCGAAGCCGCGCGCTCCAAGGGTGTCGACGCCTTCCTCGCCGACGCCCAAGCCTTGAACCTCCCCGACCAGCCGAGCCGCTTCGGCCAGTTCGACGCCGCTTTCTCCAACGCCGCTTTGCACTGGATGCTCGATCCCGACGCGGTCGCGGAAGGCGTGTTCGCTTCGCTCCGCCCGGGCGGGCGCTTCGTCGGCGAGATGGGCGGGGAGGGCAATCTCGCCCTCCTTCGCCAAGGCCTTCGCGACGAGGTCACCGAGCGCGGCTATCCGGCCCCGGCCGAGGACCCGCAATGGTATCCGAGCGTCGAGGCCTTCACCCGCCTCTACAATTGCGCCGGCTTCTGCGAGATCCAGGCAAGCCTGATCCCGCGCCCGACCGCGCTCCCCAACGGCATCGCCACCTGGGTCAAGACCTTCCGCAGCGGCTGGCTCGACATGGCGGAAGTGCCCGAGGAAGCCCGCGACGAAGTCGCCGCCGCCGTCGAGACCCGCCTCGAACCCGCGCTAAAGCACCCCGACGGCACCTTCCACGCCGACTATGTCCGCCTCCGCTTCTCGATGCGAAAGCCGGAAGAGTGAGGGGCGGCTCAGCAGTCCTCCCCATCGCCAGATGGGGAGGGGGACCGGACGAAGTCCGGTGGAGGGGTAAAAGGCACCGCCCCTCCTCGGTTCACGCTCGAACCTCCCAGGTCACCGCCTTCTACCCCTCCACTCCGTTACACGGGGTCCCCCTCCCCACCGCGCTGCGGCGGGGAGGACTAGCTCCTCAGGAGCGCTCCCAATGAGATACCTTCCCCTTTCCGACCGCGACCGGCAGGAGATGCTGCGCACCGTCGGCGCGTCTTCCATCGACGATCTCTTCGTCGACGTGCCCGAAGCGGCGCGCCTCGCGGCCAAGATCGACGGCCTCCCCGACCACGCCAGCGAGATGGCGGTCGAGCGCCGCCTTGGCGCGATGGCGCGGCGTAACCTCGTCGCCGGAGACGTGCCCTTCTTCCTGGGCTGCGGCGCCTACAAGCACCACATCCCCGCGTCCGTCGATCACCTCATCCAGCGTGGCGAGTTCCTGACCAGCTACACGCCTTACCAGCCCGAAATCGCGCAAGGCACGCTTCAGGCGCTGTTCGAATTCCAGACCCAGGTCGCCCGCCTCTACGGCTGCGACGTCGCCAACGCATCGATGTACGACGGCTCGACCGCCTGCTGGGAAGCGATCGGAATGGCCCGGCGGATCACCCGCCGCGGCAAGGCGATCCTCTCCTCCGGCCTCCACCCGCATTACGTCTCGGTCGCAAGGACCATGGCCCGCTTCACCGGCGACCAGTTGGTGACCTCGCTCCCCGAGCTCGGCCCCGAGCCCGACACGTACGCACTCCTCGACTCGATCGACAATGAGACGAGCTGCGTCGTCGTCCAATATCCCGACATCCTCGGGCGGATCGCCGACATGTCCGAGGTCGCCGAACGCGCCCATGCCGCCGGCGCCCTCCTGATCGCGGTGGTGACCGAGCCGGTCGCGCTCGGCCTGATCCGCTCGCCGGGCGAGATGGGGGCCGACATCGTCGTCGGCGAAGGCCAGGCGATCGGAGTCGGCCTCAATTTCGGCGGGCCCTATGTGGGCCTGTTCGCCACCCGCGACAAATATGTCCGCCAGATGCCCGGCCGGCTGGCGGGCGAGACGGTTGACGCGGAAGGCAAGCGCGGCTTCGTCCTCACTTTGTCCACCCGCGAGCAGCACATCCGCCGCGAGAAGGCGACGTCGAACATCTGCACCAACTCCGGCCTCTGCGCCTTGGCCTTCTCGATCCACATGACCCTGCTGGGCGAGACCGGCCTCCGCCGCCTCGCAGCCCTGAACCACGCCCGCGCCTCCGCCGCCGCCGACCGACTCGCGCGCGTACCGGGCGTCGAGCTGGTCACCCCCACCTTCTTCAACGAATTCACCCTGCGCCTCCCCACCGAGGCGCGGCCGGTGGTGCGGACCATGGCGGAACGCGGCGTGCTCGGCGGCGTCTCGCTCGGCCGGCTCTATCCGGGCGCCGAAGCGCTCGAACGCGGCCTCGTCGTCGCAGTCACCGAAACCAGCAGCGATGACGATGTCGAGGCGCTCGCCGGCGCGCTCGAGGAGGCATTATGAGCATGAACCGCGAAGGCCGCGCCACCCGCCCCGAATCGGCGGACGCAGGCGAGACCCAGACCTGGACCGGCAACCGCGCCCTGATGCTCGAAGAGCCTTTGATCTTCGAGCTCGGCGAGGAAGAAGGCTGCGGCGTCGATATCGATGGGGCAAAGGAGGGGCACACCCGTCTCGCCGGTCTCGAACGCAACCGCCCGATCGGCCTTCCGGGCCTGTCCGAGCCCCAGGCGGTGCGCCATTACACCCGCCTGTCGCGCCAGAATTACGCCATCGACCTCGGCCTGTTCCCGCTCGGCTCGTGCACGATGAAGCACAATCCGCGCCTCTGCGAGAAGATGGCGCGGCTGCCCGGTTTCGCCGACATCCACCCGCTCCAGCCGACCGACACCGTCCAGGGCGCGCTGCAGCTGATCGAGGAGCTCGGCGGCTGGCTGGTCAGGCTCACCGGCATGCACTCGGTGGCGATGAGCCCCAAGGCCGGCGCCCATGGCGAGCTTTGCGGCCTGCTCGCGATCCGCGCCGCGCTCG
>VBAE01000179.1 GCA_005882415.1 Alphaproteobacteria bacterium
ATCCTCGCCACCATAGCCGGCTTCTGGAGCCTTCGCGCGGGAGAGCCGAAATGAAGCGTCTGCTCCTCACCGTCGCCCTCATCCTAAGCGGATGCAGCCGCAACGATGGCCCCGATCCCCACCAGTTCGGCTCCAACCCGCAGCTTCCCGAGCAGCAGCGCGGCCTCGTCCCCAGCATGAAGATCGCCGACCCCACGCCCTGGGGCAATGCGCGTCCCACCGTCCCGCCCGGCTATACGATCACCGCCATCGCCACCGGCTTCGGAATCGCCCGCCAGACGCTCGTCCTCCCCAATGGCGACATCCTGGTCGCGGAAGGGCGCGGCGGCGGCGAGCCGGCGCTTCGGCCAAAGGACCTGATCGCCGGCTTCATCAAGGCGGCGGGCACCAGCGACGAGAAAAGCGGCAACCGCCTCACCCTGCTCCGCGACGCCGACGGCGACGGGGTCTATGAAGGCCGCACCGTGTTCGCGGACAAATTGAACGCGCCCTACGGCCTCGCCCTCGTCGGGGGGCAGCTCTACGTCGCCAACCAGGATTCGCTGGTCCGCTTCGCCTACACGCCCGGCCAGACCAAGGCGAGCGGGCCCCCGGCCAAGGTCACCGACCTCCCCGCGCGGATCAACCATCACTGGACCAAGTCGCTTGCGGCGAGCCCGGACGGCCGCTTCCTCTATGTCGGCATCGGATCGAACAGCAACATCACCGAGCGGGGCATGGCGGCCGAGCTCGACCGAGCTCAGATCTGGCAGGTCGACGCGGCGACCGGCGCCCACCGCGCTTTCGCCACCGGAATCCGTAACCCGACCGCCCTCACCATCCAGCCGGGAACGGGCGTGCTCTGGGCGGTGGTCAACGAGCGCGACGAGCTCGGCCCCAACCTCGTCCCGGACTACCTAACCTCGGTGCGCGACGGCGGCTTCTACGGCTGGCCCTATTCCTATTGGGGCCAGAATGTGGACGACCGCGCCCAGCCGCAGGACCCGGCGAAGGTCGCCTCGGCGATCCGCCCCGATTACGGCCTCGGCTCCCACGTCGCAGCGCTGGGCGTCGCCTTCTCCAGCCCCGCGATGGGCCAGCGCTTCGCGGACGGCGTGTTCGTCGGCGAGCATGGCAGCTGGAATCGCCAGCGGCCGTCCGGCTACAAAGTCGTGTTCGTGCCCTTCCGCGGCGGTCGCCCGGCGGGGCCGCCGATCGAATTCGTCACCGGCTTCCAGGGCAAGGACGGCAAGACCCGCGGCCGTCCCGTCGGGGTCACCGTCGATCCCCGCGGCGCTCTGATCGTCGCCGACGACCTTTCGAACACGATCTGGCGGGTGGTGCCCGACCACAAGGCGCCCACGGCCGAAGCCCCGAGCCGCCCGGCGCGGCCAGTGCCCAAGGGCGACCAGCCGGACAATCAGGCCCCTTATTGAGCGGTCAGGGCCACTCGCGGGTTTCGCCGGGGACCAGCTCGTCGCCCTTCAAAAGCCCGTCATGGTTGGCGTCGATGAGGACGAAGCGCTGGCCCGCCGCGGCCTCGAACTCCCTGAGGTTCACCCCGCGGTTGAAGTCGGTGTCGGCGGACCAGACCGGTTGGGGGATGTTGAGCAGGGCCGGCATGCCGCCGCGGATTCCGCGCGGCTTGCCGCTGGGCAGCGGATTGCTCGCGCTGCCCGAGCCGGAGCCGTCGAAATCGCCGGTCAGCCGGTTGCGGCGCCGGTCGACCTTGGGAAGCGCCGCCGACTGGAAGCGGTGGAGCTCCGGCGCGACGTCCTGCTCGTAGCGCTCCATTTCCGTCGGATCGATCTCGCCGTCGCGATTGGTGTCGAGCGTCGCGAAGAAGCGGGCGGCGTCGTGCTGGATCTCGACCAGGGTCAGCGCCCCGTCATGGTCGCTGTCGGCCGCTGCGACCCAGAGGTCGACCGGATGCTTGCCGCGCTCCGTGGTCCGATAGGGCTCGCCCATCGGGCTGAAGAACAGGCCGCGGACCGGCCCCGACGGCGCCTGCGCGCCCGCCCAGGAAGCAGCCAACAGCATCGGCGCCAATAACAAGACTCGCATCGAACCCCTCCCGAACTTGCGCTCAACCATGCCCGCTGCCGCTCGCCAGGTCCATGAAATCCCGCGCTGCATCCCGGTCGCGCGCGTCCGGAAAGGCCACGTCCAGGTCCGGAGCGCCGCCGAGCATGAACATCAGGGTCCAGAGGGCGAAGCGGCGGCCGCGGTCCTCCTCCAGTCCGAAATCGACCCGCATCCGCTCCAGCCCCGCTTCGAGCGCCGGGGGCGTGATCGCGGCCGGATCGCCGGTGCCGAAATAGCGGCGGAGCTGGTCGTCGAGGTCCATCCTCATTCCCTACAGGCCGCCGCGCCCCCGGCAAAGCGTCCAAAGTTGACGATTCCGCGCGAACCAAGCATCTTCGCCGCATGAAGAAGCTCCTCATCGCCGCCGCGCTGCTCGCCGCCGCCGCATCGCCCGCTCTCGCCGGGCCGCTCACGCTCGAGCTCGAGCCCAAGGACGGCAAGATTCTGCGCGCGGTGAGCGGCATGCAGGCGGTCGACAGCCGCACCGCGTCGGCGCTGGTTCGGGTGATCTCGCCCGGGCAGAAAGTGACCAAGCGGGCCACCGTCCGGGTGCTGATCATGAATTTGGGGTCGAAGCCGTTCAGCTTCGGGCCGAGGAACGTCTCGCTGAAGCTCGCCGACGGGACCACGGTCCCCTTCATGCACTTGGGCGAGTTCCGCGACGGCATCCAGCTCGTCCAGCGCGAGACCGCGCGCCAATCGAGCGTGCGGTCGCGGATCGACAACAATCTGGACGGGATCAACATGACCGGCGCGTCGGTTCCGAACGGCCAGTCGCTGAGCCAGAACGCCGCCGCCAATTCGACCACCAAGGTGTCCGAGCTCGACGTGCCCACCGACAGCGCGATCGCGTCCGCCGACCGGCTCCAGGGCGCGGTCGACAGCATCATCGCCACCACCAGCACGCTGGCGCCGAAGCAGGCGACCGGCGGCTATATGATGTTCGAGCTTCCCGACGCCGTCCGCCGCTCCAAGACCGACCAGCCCGTCGAACTCATCGTCTCCGCCGCCGGCGAAGAACATCATTTCCCCGCAGTTCTGCGGCGGCATTAAATCCTCCCCGCGAGCGTAGCTCGGGGGGAGGGGGACCACCGAAGGTGGTGGAGGGGTGACCTAGCTCGGACTCCCCGTTCGGTCACCCCTCCACCAAGCATAGCTTGGTCCCCCTCCCCATCTGACGATGGGGAGGCAGATCGTCAGCGACTCCGCGGGCGCGGGGAGCGGCCGGTCTGGATGCAGCTGTCGCGCACCGTCGCCGAGCAGCGCGGATAGTCGCGAGCCGGGCCGCCGGTGCCGGTATAGGAGCCGCTGTTGGTCATCGAGCCGGACGCCCCCATCGATCCGTTGGCGCCCATCGTCCCACCCATGGAGCCAGTGCCGGTGGACGTGGTCGACTGGCCGGAGGTGGCGCTGGTGTCGCCGGTGCCGGCCTGGCCGACCGAGCCGCCGTCGCCCATCGAGCCGCCGCTTGCGCCGCCCTGGCCGGCGGTCGTCGTGGTCTGGCCGGAGCCGCCGGTGGAGCCGCTCTGGCCGGTCGATCCGGTCTGGGCGATTGCGATGCTGCTGACGCACAAAGCGGCTGCGAAAATGATCTTCCTCATGGAAAAAGTCTCCTGATGTGGTTCTTGTCGCCGCCCCGTCCACGCACAGGGGGCAGCGCTGCCCCTCCAACCGGCATCGCGCGGCTTTGATCCCGCCCGAACGCCCGGCTCTTATCCAGATCAGTGAGTTAGCCGGTTAATCCGTCTGCTCGAGCAGCTCGTCGACCCGCCGCTCGGCGTCCGCCAATGCTTGATCGATCGGCTTTTGCCCCGTCACCGCGGCGCCCAAATCCTCGCCCAGCAGCCCCTCGATCGCACCTTGCCTACGCACATAACCGGGCAGCGGCCGGCCGATCTGGGCCAATGGCGCGATGTCGCCTCGGTGCGGGAGCGCCTTGAACTCGGCGCTGTCGACCACGGCCTGGCTCGCCGGGATATGCCCGGTCCGCGACCAGTCGAAATTATGCGCGGCCATGAAGGCGAGCAGGCGGACGATGGCCGCACGCTGCTCGGGCGTCCGCTTCCGCTTCGGCATCACCCAGCTATGGCCGTCGACGAAGGACGCGGCGTGGCCCCACAGGCGCGGATAAGGGAAGACGGCGTAGCTCTGGTAAAGCGGCCGCCCCGGAGTCTGCGCCTCCTGGTCGAAGCCGCCGATCATCCACGTGCCCGTAGGGAACACCCCGCCGCCGCCGTTCAAAAAGGTGGCGATCGCGGCCGGATTGTCCTGGTTGACGGTGCTCAACCCTTCCGCGTTCAACTGCTTGAACAGCGCGAGAACCCGCCGTGCCTCCGCCGTCTGGAGTTGGATATGCTTGGGGTCCGGGAAGATCGTCGCGTCCTGCGCGATCAGATAGGTGTAGAGGTTGCGGACGTGGG
Organism: Alphaproteobacteria bacterium; assembly: GCA_005882415.1. Taxonomy (GTDB): domain Bacteria; phylum Pseudomonadota; class Alphaproteobacteria; order Sphingomonadales; family Sphingomonadaceae; genus Allosphingosinicella. The sequence goes on from VBAE01000179.1 coordinate 4,485, forward strand.
TGGCGGCGTCGTTGAGCTGGGACTGGACGAAATAGGGCTTGCCCGTCGCCGCCTTGAACTGCCGCGCCTGGGCGAGCAGCTCCTCCGGCGAGTTGGGGAAGACCGGCTTGCCCCCCTTCATCAGCCCGGCCTGCGCAAACAGCTTCGTGTTGACGTGGAACAGGCCGCCGATCGTGTCCCAGGGCAGGCCGTAGATCGTGCCCCCCTTCGTGACCCCCAGCCGGCTCGCGGCGGTGAAGCCGGCCGGGTCGATCCCCGCGTGCCGCAGGATCGGCTCCATCGGCTCCAGCAGCCCGCGCGAGGAATAGTCCGAGATCACCCCCTGGTGCATGGTGACGAGGTCGGGCGGGTCCTTCGCCGCCATTTGCGAGGCAAGCTGGGTGTAGCCCGGCCAGGCGACGATGTTCACCTCGACATGAATGTCGGGATTCTCGGCGTTGAACTTGTTGATGAGCGCCGTGACGATCCCGCACTCGCCTTCGGCCTTCGCAAGGTCGACGGTCTGGCCATAGACCGCGCCGCATTCGCCGAAGAAGCGCTGGAGGGCGATCTCGGTCTTCTTCTGCCCCGGGGAGCAGCCGAACAGGGTCGCGGCCGCCGCGGCGAGGATCAGGAGCGCCCTTCCCCTCACCTTACCGCGGCCCCCGACATCGCCCGGACGATATGCTTCTGGAACAGGATGTAGACGATGAAGATCGGGATCGACGCGAACACCGCCTGCGCCATCAGGAAGCCGAGGCCGCTGGTCTGCGCATAATTCATCTGCGCCGAAGCGAGGCCGACGGTGAGGGTGAACATGTTGCCCCGGGTCGCCGAGATCAGCGGCCACCAATAGCTGTTCCACGAGGCGAGGAAGGTGAACACGCCGAGCGTCGCCTGCGCCGGCATGGTGAGCGGCAGCAGCACCTTCCAGAAGGTGGTGAGGCGCGAGGCGCCGTCGAGCATCGCCGCTTCGTCGAGGTCGCGCGGAATGCCCCGGAAATATTGGGTCATGAAGAAGACCCCGAAGGGCCCCGCCAGGCCCGGGAGGATCAGGCCCGGATAGGAATTGTGGAGGCCCAAGTCGGCAAACAGCCGGTGCTGCGGGAGGATCACCGCCTGCTCGGGGATGGCGAGGCCGAGCAGCACGAACACGAAGAGCGTCCGCCGGAACGGGAATTCGAGCCGAGCGAAGCCGTAGCCGGCGAGCGAGCAGAGCGCGAGCACCCCGAGCGTCGTTCCCGTCGAGACGATGACGCTGTTCAAGAGCCAGCGGAACACCATGTTGCCGTTCAGGATCGAATGGTAGTTTTCCAGCGTGTAAGGCGCCGAGAAAGCGGTGCCGCTGTCGCGCATCAGCTCGCTGTTCGCCTTCAAGGAAAGCAGCACCGTCCACAGCAGAGGCGCGACGACGATCGCCGCGCCCAATGCGACGGCGATCCAGGCCAGCGGCGAGACCCGGGCCCGCATCAGCGCTCCTCCGCCCGCCCCGCCGTCCAGTACTGGACGAAGGTGACGGCGAGGATCAGCACGAACAGCACTTCCGCGGCGGAGGCGGCGTAGCCCAATTCCCAGCGGCCGAAGGCGATCTCGTAGATGAGGAGCACGACCGGCCGCGACGATCCGCTCGGCCCGCCGGCGGTGAGCAATTGCGCCTGGCCGAACAGCTGGAGCTGCGCCGCGGTCTGCAGCATGATCACCAGGATCACGGTTCGCCGGAGCGAGGGAAGGGTGACCCTTCGCAACGTCGTCCACCGCCCCGCACCGTCCAGCGCGGCGGCTTCGTAAATGTCGCCCGGGATCTGCTGGAGGCCGGCGAGGAACAGCATCATCGGCAGGCCGAGCGACCACCAGATGGTGGTGATGGCGAGCGCGGGGATGGTGAGATTGGGGTCGCTGAGGAACGGGATCGGCTCCGCCCCCACGGCCCGCGCGCCCAATGCGACCAGGCCGGCATCGGGCGTCAGGATGAACCGCCAAATCAAGGTCACGATCGTCACCGACAGCACGGAAGGCGCAAAGAACAGGCCGCGGAACAGGCCTGCGGTTCGGCTGGAGCTGTTCAGCGCCAGTGCGAGCGCAAGCGCGATCAGGGTCAGCGCCGGCACGATCATCAGCGTCAGCTTGAACGTGTTCATCAGCGCCTGGTGGAAGATCGGGTCCGCCACCAGACGGCTGTAATTGCCGATCCCGACCCACCGGCCGCCGCCGAACAAATCGGCGCGCTGAAAGCTAATCAGGATTCCGCGAAACAGCGGGTAGATGAGCAGCGTCACATAGAAGAACAGGAACGGCCCGACGAAGGCGAAGCCCGCCCAGCGTCCGCGGGCGGTTGCTGCGCTCATGCCGCGGCGGCTTCGGCGTGGTAGCCGGCGCCATCGGGGCCGAACAGGTGGGCGCCGCTCCCCTCGATGCGCAGCCCGATGCTGTCGCCGATCCGGACCCGGCTGTTCCCCTCATCCTCGGCGGTGATCGCAAGGCCGTCCGACAGATGCGCGTAAACCAGGGTACGGTCGCCGAGCCGCTCGACCAAATCCACCTTGGCCACCGTGGTCGCCGAGCCCGCCGCCGCGACGGTGACGCTCTCGGGCCTCAGGCCGAGCTGCAGCCCCTCCTCCGCCGGAAGCGCGGCGCGCGGCACCCGAGTCTCCACCTCCGATCCGTCGCCGAGCCGGACGGTAGCGAACGGCCCCTCGCTCCCCACGATCTCGACCTCGGCCAGAGTCATCGCCGGCGATCCGACGAAGCGCGCAACGAACACGTTCGCCGGCCGGCTGTAAATCTCCATCGGCGGCCCGACCTGCTGGATCGTGCGGTCGTTCATGACGAAGATGCGGTCGGCGAGAGTCATCGCCTCGGCCTGGTCGTGGGTGACCATGATCACCGCCGCGTCGACCCGCTGGCGAAGCTGGGCGAGCTCGACCCGGGTCCGGGTGCGGAGCGCCGCGTCGAGATTCGACAAAGGCTCGTCCAGAAGGAATATTTTCGGCTGTTTCACGATCGCCCGGCCGATCGCGACGCGCTGGCGCTGGCCGCCGGAAAGCTGGCCCGGCTTCTTGTCGAGATGGGCGTCGATCTCGAGCACCCGCGCCGCCTCCTCGACCCGCGCGTCGATCTCCTCCTTGGGCACCTTCGCGATGCGCAGCCCGAACGCCATATTCTCGCGCACCGACATGTGCGGGTAGAGCGCATAATGCTGGAAAACCATCGCGATTCCGCGGTCTCCCGGCGGGAGCTCGTCGATCCGAACCCCGTCCAGCCACACCTCGCCCTCGTC
>VBAE01000180.1 GCA_005882415.1 Alphaproteobacteria bacterium
AGCCATGCCGCCGGCTGGCTGGTCAAGCTCCTCCTGATCGCGGCCGTGACGGCCTGGCTGGTGTAATCCTCCCCGTCGAAGACGGGGAGGGGGACCCCGTGAAACGGGGTGGAGGGGTAGAAGGCTGGAACTCAGGAGGTTCTCGCTCGAACCTCTATTCGGAGCCAGTTACCCCTCCACCACACTACGTGTGGTCCCCCTCCCCATCTCGCGATGGGGAGGACTTCAGCGAAGATTGGCCGCGAAGAAGTCCACGGTGCGCTGCCAGGCGAGCTTGGCGGCGGCCTCGTTGTAGCGCTCGGCGGAGGTGTCGTTGTGGAAAGCGTGGTTGACGCCTTCGTAGACGTGGCTCTCGACCTTGACGCCGGCCTCCTGAAGCGCCTTCGCCCAGGGGAGGCCGGTCTTGTTCACTCGCTCGTCCAGCCCGGCATAATGGAGCAGCATCGCCGCCTTGACCTTGCCGGCTTCGGACGGATCGGGGGCGGGGCCGTAGAAGGGGGCGCCTGCGTCGAGCGCCGGCCCGGCCGCAACCGCGATCCGGTTGACCATCCCGCCGCCCCAGCAGAAGCCGACCGCCCCGGCCTTGCCGTTGCCGCCGGGGAGGGTGCGCAGCATGCCGAGTGTGGCCACCGCGTCGGCGACCGAGGCGGCGAGGTCGAGCTTGCCGATCGCGTCGCGCGCGGCGTCCTCGTCGGCCGGGGTTCCGCCGATGGGAGACAGGAAGTCGGCCGCGACGGCGCGGTAGCCGGCGAGGCCGAGCCGCCGCGCGACGTCCTCGATATGGGCGTTGAGGCCGCGATTCTCGTGGACCACCAGCACTGAGGGGAGGGGGCCTGCGGAGTGCGCGGGCTCGACCTGATACCCCTTCATCGTCCGCCCGCCGGCGACGGGCCAGCGCATCCGCCGGGCGCGGATGCGCTTGTCGTCGTCGGCGACGATCGCGGCGGCGGCGGGGTCGGCGGCGATGGCGCCGAGCAGGGCCGAGGCCGCGGCGGCGCTTCCGGCGATGCGGGTGAGCTCGGCCATGAACGCGCGGCGGTCCATGCCTTCATGGGTGAAGCGGTCGTAGAGTGCGATCGCGGCGGCGCGGATCGAGCCGCTCACGAGGCCTGTCCCTGCTGCTCCTGGGCGATCAGCGCATCGTCGATCTCGACCGCGCGCTTGTAAGCGGGGCGGGCGGTGATCCGCTCGAGATAGTCTGCGAAGGCGGGACGCTTCTCGATGATCCCGAACTGGGTGCCCCAGCCGATAGATGCCCCGACATAGACGTCGGCGGCGATGAACTGCTCGCCGCATAGATAGGGCGAGGCGCTCTTAGCCGCGCCTTCCAGCGCGTCCACCGTCTCCTCGAAGCTGCCATAGCCGGCCATGCGCTTCTTGTCGGCTGGGGCGAGCAGGCCCAATGCCTTGCCGGTGATGATTGCTTCCAGCGGCCCGGCGGCGAAGAACATCCAGCGATAATAAGGCCCGCGAAGCTGGTTGCCGGACGGGGGGGCGAGGCCTGCATCGGGGAATGCGTCGGCGAGATAGGCGCAGATCGCCGCGCACTCCGTCACCACCGTCTCGCCGTGGCGGATGGCGGGCACTTTGCCCATCGGGTTGATGGCCAGATATTCGGGGCTCTTCATGCTGTCGGCGTAGCCGAGCACCACCGTCTCATAAGCGTGTCCGACCTCCTCGAGCATCCATCTGACGATTCGGCCGCGGGACATCGGGTTGGTGTAGAAGGTGAGGCTGGTCTCGGACATGGTCGCTCCCCCTGGGGTGTGGTGGGAGCATATCGCCGCGCGCGGGGGAACGGGAGTCCTTAGCGCGGGGAGGGCGCCGGAGCCCCCGTCATTGCGAGGAGCGAAGCGACGAAGCAATCCAGTGGGCGTCTGAGGCCGTACTGGATTGCTTCGCTTCGCTCGCAATGACGGTGCGAGGGGCTTACGCCTGCGCCTCGGGCAGTCCGGCCTCGCCTTCGCCTTCGGGCTCGGCGGGCTTCTTCGCCTTCTTTTTCGACGCCTTGGGCGGGGCGGCGACGATCTCGAAGGACGGGATGCCCTCCTTCATCGTCACCTTGACCTCGCCGCCATGGATGAGCTTGCCGAACAGTAGCTCCTCGGCGAGCGGCTGCTTGATCTTCTCCTGGACGAGGCGGCCCATCGGGCGCGCTCCGTAGAGCCGGTCGTAGCCGCGCGACGTGAGCCATTTGCGCGTTTCGTCGTCGAGGTTGATGTGGACCGCCCGGTCCGCCAGCTGAAGCTCGAGCTGGAGGATGAACTTGTCCACCACCCGGGCGACCACTTCCGGCGGCAGATAGCCGAACGGAACGATGGCATCGAGGCGGTTGCGGAACTCCGGCGTGAACATCCGCTTGATCGCTTCCTCGTCCTCGCCCTCGCGGGTCTGGGCGCCGAAGCCGACCCCCTCGCGCGCCATGTCGGAGGCGCCGGCATTGGTGGTCATGATACAGGTCCGGATGCGCCTTCTCGATCTCGTCGAGCAGCAGCACGGAATGCGGATGCTGGTCGACGGCGTCGGTCAGGAGCCCGCCCTGGTCGTAGCCGACATAGCCCGGAGGCGCGCCGATCAGCCGGCTGACCGAGTGGCGTTCCATATATTCGGACATGTCGAAGCGCTGGAGCGGAATGCCCATGATCGAGGCGAGCTGCCGCGCCACCTCGGTCTTGCCGACGCCGGTCGGCCCCGAGAAGAGGTAGTTGCCGATCGGCTTGTCGGGATCGCGAAGGCCGGCCCGCGACAGCTTGATCGCCGAGGAGAGCACGCCGATCGCCGCATCCTGGCCGAACACGACGCGCTTCAGGTCGCGGTCGAGATGCTCGAGAGTCTTCTTGTCGTCCGATGAGACGCTCTTCGCCGGGATTCGCGCCATGGTCGAGATGACGCTCTCGATCTCCTTGGTGGTGATCGTCTTCTTGCGCTTGTTCGGCGGCACCAGCATCTGCATCGCGCCGACTTCGTCGATCACGTCGATCGCCTTGTCCGGGAGCTTGCGGTCGTTGATGTAGCGCGCCGAAAGCTCGACCGCGGCCTTGATCGCGTCGGGCGTGTACTTGACGTGGTGATGCTCCTCGAACGCGGTCCTGAGGCCGGCAAGGATCTTCACCGTGTCCTCGATCGTCGGCTCGTTGACGTCGATCTTCTGGAAGCGCCGGAGCAGGGCCCGGTCCTTCTCGAAGTGGTTGCGGAACTCCTTGTAGGTGGTCGAGCCGATGCAGCGGATCGTCCCGCCGCTGAGCGCGGGCTTCAGCAGGTTCGACGCATCCATCGCGCCGCCGGAGGTGGCGCCTGCGCCGATCACCGTGTGGATCTCGTCGATGAACAGGATCGCGTCCGGCATCTTCTCGAGCTCGGTGACCACCGCTTTCAAGCGCTCCTCGAAGTCGCCGCGATAGCGGGTGCCCGCAAGCAGCGCGCCCATGTCGAGCGCGTAGATGACGGCGGGCTTCAGAACGTCGGGGACGTCGCCCTCGATGATCTTGCGCGCCAGGCCCTCGGCGATGGCGGTCTTGCCGACGCCGGGATCGCCCACATAAAGCGGGTTGTTCTTAGAGCGGCGGCAGAGGATCTGGACGGTGCGGTCGACCTCGGGACCGCGGCCGATCAGCGGATCGACGCGGCCGTTCCTGGCCTTCTCGTTCAAATCGACGGTGAACTGCTTCAGCGCCGACTCGTTCTTTTTCTTGCCTTCCTCGGGCTTCGATTCCTCGGCGCCCTTGACCTCGGGCACTTCGGCCGCGGTCTCGCCCTTGCCGACGCCGTGGCTGATGTAGCTGACGGCATCGAGGCGGCTCATGTCCTGCTGCTGCAGGAAATAGACCGCATAGCTCTCGCGCTCCGAGAAGAGGGCGACGAGCACGTTGGCCCCGGTCACCTCGTCGCGGCCGGAGGACTGGACGTGGAGGATTGCGCGCTGGATGACGCGCTGGAAGCCGCTGGTCGGCGAGGGGTCGGTCTGGGCTTCGACCTTCAGCGCCTCGAGCTCATTGTCGAGATAGGCGCGGACGGCGTCGCGCAGCTCCTTCAGATCCACTCCGCAGGCGGTCATCACCTTGGACGCGTGGGCATCCTCGGTGAGGGCGAGCAGGAGATGCTCCAGAGTTGCATATTCGTGGCGCCGGCCGCTGGCTTCGGCGAGCGCCGTGTGAAGCGTTTGTTCAAGTTCGCGGGCGAAAGACGGCAATGTAACTACTCCTTTGAGCCCGCGAAAAGCGTCACGGACTGCTTGTAGCCAATGTCGGGCCTCGCGGACCGATCATCAAGCAGCACTGGAAAAAAGCTGGGGAAAAGCGGTTATGTTCCGCTTTGGGGGTCACTTTTTGAACAACTGCTCTGCGACCGAGCGATGATCCTCGGCGGCGGCGATCTTGGCGCGGACCCGGGCGATCTCGCCTTCCAGAGTCTCGATGCGCTCCTTGAGCTCCTCGACCGACAGCGGATCGAGATCCTGCTTCACCAGCAAGGTGAGCGGGTCGCCGGGCTTGCTTGGGAAGAGCTCGTCCAGGTCCATGGGGCGGAGAATCCCCTGTTGCGCCCCCTCCTGTCAAGCTAAGTCGGCAGGCCATGGTGGAAATACCGGACAGGATGATCGCGATCGACCCCGCCGCCCCGGGCGGGCCGGAGGTGCTGGTGCCGGTCGAGCGGCCGGTGCCGGTGCCGGGCGAGGGCGAGTTGCTGATCCGGGTCGAGGCCGCGGGCGTCAACCGGCCCGACGTGATGCAGCGCCTCGGCCTCTACCCGCCGCCACCGGGAGCGCCGTCCGTTCCCGGGCTGGAAGTGGCGGGGGCGATCGCCGGCGGACCTCGTGACGGAGAGCGGGTCTGCGCTTTGGTCGCGGGGGGCGGCTATGCCGAATATTGCGTGGCGCCGGAGGGACAGTGCCTGCCGGTGCCGAGCGGTTTCTCGATGGCGGAGGCGGCGGCGCTGCCGGAGACATTTTTCACCGTCTGGACCAACCTGTTCCAGCTCGGCCGCGCGAAGGCGGGGGACATAGTGCTGGTCCATGGCGGCACCAGCGGAATCGGCACCACCGCGATCCTGCTCGGCAGGGCATTCGGCCTCACGGTCATCGTCACCGCCGGTTCGCCCGAGAAGTGCGCCGCGGCCGTCGAGATCGGGGCGGCGCATGCGATCGACTATAAGGCGCAGGATTTCGCCGAGGAGGTGAAGCGCATCACCGGCGGGCGCGGGGTCGCGGCCGTGCTCGACATGGTCGGCGGCGACTATGTCGCGCGCAATCTCGCCTGCCTCGCCGAGGAAGGCCGCCACGTCTCGATCGCGATGCAGCGCGGGCCAATGGCCGAGGTGCCGCTCTGGCAGGTGATGGCGAAGCGCCTCACCCTCACGGGCTCAACGCTGCGTGCCCGCCCCGCCGCCTTCAAGGCGGCGCTGGCGGACGAGCTGCGCGAAAAGGTCTGGCCGCTCCTGGAAGGCGGGATGATTCGCCCGGCGATCGATTCCACTTTTCCGCTCAAGGCTGCTGCGGCGGCGCATGAAAGGATGGAATCCGGCAATCATATCGGTAAGATCGTCCTCACCATCTGAGGGGGGAATCTCAATGTTGCTGCTTGCCCGGGCCTTCCCAGGCCTGTTCGTCATGGCCGTCGCCGTCGTGCTCATCCTGTCGGCCCGGCCGATTCTGCCGACGACCATGCCGCGGGTCGACGCGATCGATACGGTGCCCAATACGATCAATTTCGCTTCGGTGCGGCGCTACACCGATTTCGGCTCCGGGCTGCTCCCTTACACGGAGCGCGAGAAGGTCGAGCGCGGCATGCGCAGGCGCGACCAGCTGGAGGAGCCGGAGGTCAAGCTCGGCTGGTCCTATAGCGAGACGACCTTCCTCGGCATGCCGTATTGGGCGTCGCAGGACTTCGGCCTCGTCACCTTCATGGAGACCGGCGCCGGCTACCAGATCGCGATCCTGATGCCGGAGCAGGTGAAGCTGCTCAGCGAGCTTAGCGGCAAGGATTACGGCAAGCGCTCCTTCCCGCTGCTTATGCACCTGTGGGGCTGGCTGTTCCCATTGGGCCTCGGCCTCTGCCTCTGGTTCAGCTTCTACATCGAAGCGAAGAAGCGCGAAGCGCTGGGCGTCGTGTGATGGGCGAGCGGCTCGTCCTCCACGAATTCGCCCAATCGGGCAATTGCTACAAGGTGCGGCTGACCGCGGCTTTGGTCGGTGCGGAGTTGGAGCGGCGGGAATATGACATCGGCCGCGGCGAGACGCGGACGCCCGAATTCCTGGCCGACGTCAACGCCAACGGGCGAATCCCGGTTCTGCAGGTCGGCGACAGGTTCATCCCAGAAAGCAACGCCGCCTGCTTCTGGCTTGCCGACGGCTCGGCCCTGATTCCCGAAGATCGCTTCGACCGCGCCGACATGCTCCGCTGGATGTTCTTCGAGCAGTATAATCACGAACCGAACGTCGCCACCTTGCGCTTCTGGCTCGCCTTCGTCGGCGAGGCCGGGCTGAGCGACGCCCAGCGCGCCCAGATCGTCCCCAAGCGCGCCGCGGGCGGGGCGGCGCTCAAGCTGATGAACGACCATCTCGCCACCCGCCCCTGGTTCGTCGGCGATCGCCTCAGCCTCGCCGACATCGCCCTCTACGCCTACACCCATGTCGCCGAGGAGGGCGGTTTCCGCCTCGACGCATATCCGAACGTCCAAGCCTGGCTCGGCCGCATAGCGGCGACGCCCGGCTACGAGCCGATGTAGCGCTGTGGCCGGCTGGGACTATCGTCGTGAGCAGGTGGCGGACTGGTGTCGCGATTATGGGCCAGCGCTGGCGGTGATCCTGCTGGCCACGGCCGTTTTGGTGGCCTTCACGCTAGCCGACAACCGGGATCCACCCACGGTAGAAACCGCTGTGATCGAAAGCTTCGGGACCTATGCTCACGAGCGGGGAGATAGCCCCGTCGTCGTCGTCAGGATGAAAGACGGCAGCGTCCGGCATCTCAGGGCGCAGATCGGTACCACCCGCAACTGCCGCAAGGGCGACCAGATCCGCCTCGTAAGGCGCTCCCTCAGCCTTACCGTCCATCCCGAAGCCTGCCTCCCCCACGCCTGAGACCTATTCGGCCGGGATGCAGTGGTGCTGGAATGCGGCGGAACCGCGGCCGCCGAGCTTTTCGCGCGCTGCTGTGGACTTCGCGCATGGCCTTGCCCTCGCGGCGGGGGTGGATTAAGCCACGCCCGACAACGGCCGCTCCGGGAAGGGGCGGCCCTTCTTGTATCTGGAGACGTTTCGTGGCCCAGCCGCTCATGCCCCATGCGACCGCTGCCTGGCTGGTCGACAACACTGCGCTCACCTTCGAGCAGATCGCCGACTTCTGCGGCCTCCACATTCTGGAGGTGCAGGCAATCGCCGACGACACCGCCGCGACCAAGCTCACCGGGCGCGACCCGATCCGCGCGGGCGAACTCAACCAGGACGAGATCGACCACGGCCAGTCCGATCCGTCCTACCGCCTGCGCCTCCTCAAAGAGCCCGACCAGAGCCGCCGCACCAAGGGCCCGCGCTACACGCCGGTCTCGAAGCGCCAGGACAAGCCGGACGGCATCGCCTGGATCATCCGCAACCATCCGGAAATCTCCGACGGCCAGATTTCCAAGCTGATCGGCACCACCCGCACCACCATCGCGGCGATCCGCGACCGCAGCCATTGGAACATCGCCAACATCCAGCCGAAGGACCCGGTGACGCTCGGCCTCTGCTCGCAGCGCGAGCTCGACGCGCTGGTCGCCAAGGCTGCCAAGGCGGCCGGGATCGAGCCGGCCCAGCAGGACAGCCGCCTCGCCGGCGACCGCGAGGCGCTGATCGAGGAGCTTCGCCGCGAGCGCGACACCGCGGCGCGCGACGCCGAAGCGGCCCATGCCGCCGAAGCCGCCGGCGAACCGGCTCCGGGCTCCAGCGGCGGCGACATCACAATTGACAACCTCTTCAAGAGCTGAGGCCACCGCGCCTGACGTTTCGCTGACCGATGCGGGCGGCGCGTACAGCCATAAGGGCCTCACCTACCCGCTGGGGCGGCGGGGGCCGGAGACGGGCGAGCTGATCGACATCGCGCCCGGCGTCGGCTGGGCGCGGCTGCCGGTGCCGGGGGCCTTGAAGCACATCAACATCTGGGTGCTGGAGGATGAAGGCGGGGTCGCGATCGTCGATACCGGCCTCGACATCCCGCAGTCCCGCGAAGCCTGGGAGGCCTTGTTCGCCGGTCCGCTCGCCGGGAAGACGGTCACGAGGGTGATCTGCACCCATTTCCACCCCGACCATCTCGGC
>VBAE01000181.1:0-1564 GCA_005882415.1 Alphaproteobacteria bacterium
CTCTTCTTGTCCCGCGCGGTGAAGTAGAGGACGTAGCCCGTATCGGTCTTGAGCACCTCGGGCGCCCAGGTGAAGCCCTTCTTCGCCCAGGCGGGAAGCTCGGGCATCGCGTCGCGCGCGCCCTTGTCGTCCTTAACCATCGCCCAGTGGACGAGGTCCCGCGACTCGGCGAGCTGGACGTTCGTCTTCCCCTTATTCCCGTTGGTCGCGTAAGCGAGCCACCGGTCGCCGGCGCGGAGTATGAACGGGTCCGGGAAATCGGTTCGGAAGACCGGCACGAAAACGTCGCTGTCGGCAGCAGGCGCAGGGGAGGGCGCGGTCACGGCCGCGGCCGCCAAAGCCAGCGCCGCGAATCGCTTCAGGGTGGATGGGGTCGGCACCGGCGGGTTCCTCTCGATAAGGCAGCGCGGGAGGTACAATCCCGGCGCCGTCATTGTTGTTTCCCATCCTCTATTATCATATCAATCGCGCGAACAAAGGAGCCGGTGAACCGGCCCGGAAGGGGAGCATGATGCGGAAGTGGAGTTTGGCGATGACCCTGATTGGCGCCATCGGCGCATCCTCCGCGGCTTCGGCCGCCGACGTCAGCCGCGCACTGTTCGGCAAAGCGCCTGACGGGTCGTCGGTGGAGGCGATCACGCTCTCCAACGGCCACGGCATGCGCGCCCGGGTGATCACCTGGGGCGCCGCCATCCAGTCGGTGCTGGTACCGGACCGGCATGAGGAGCTCGCCGACGTGGCCTTGGGCTACCCGTCCATGGAGGGCTATCTCGCCAAGTCCGAATATTTCGGCGCCACCGTCGGCCGGGTCGCCAACCGCATCGCGGGCGGGCGCTTCACCCTCGACGGCAAGCAATATCAGGTGCCGGTCAATAACGGCCCCAACTCGCTCCACGGCGGTACCCAGGGCTTCGATAAGGTCCTCTGGAAGGTCGTGGAGGTGAAGGAGGGGCCGACGGCGAGCGTCACCATGCGCTACGTCAGCCCGAACGGCGACCAGGGCTATCCCGGCACGGTGACCGTCACCGCCACCTACACGCTCGACGAATCGAACACGCTCGGAGTCGAATATCGGGCGACCACGGACCGGCCGACGGTCGTCAATCTCTCCAACCACGCCTATTGGAACCTCGCCGGCGAGGGATCGGCGGAAGGGGCGATGGGGCACCTCCTCACCATCCCCGCCGATTATTACAGCCCGACCGACGCCACCGCGATCCCGACCGGCGAGTTCCGCCCAGTGCAGGGCACGGTGTTCGATTTCCGCAAGCCCACCGCCGTCGGCGCCCGGGTTCGCGACGCCTCCGACCAGCAGATCGTCTTCGGCAAGGGCTACGATCATAATTGGGTCGTCGCCCGCCAGCTTTCGAAGGAGCCGCGGCTGCTCGCCCGGGTCGAGGAGCCCAAGTCCGGACGGGTGATGCACATCTATTCCAACCAGCCCGGCATCCAATTCTACTCCGGCAATTTCCTCGACGCCGTCGTGGTCGGCAAGGGCGGCAAGCTCTACCGCCAGGGCGACGCGATCGTGCTCGAGCCGCAGATGTTCCCCGACACGCCCAAC
>VBAE01000181.1:1635-16227 GCA_005882415.1 Alphaproteobacteria bacterium
CACTCTCGCTCGCCGCTCCGCTTCACGCGCAGACGATCCCTCTCGCGCCCCCCGCGCCGCAGAACGTTGCCGAAGCGATAAGCGGCAATCCCGCGCGCTGGTCCGCAGCCAAGGCCAATGCCTGGTATGCGCAGCAGGACTGGATCCTCGGCGCGAACTACATCAACCGGAGCGCGATCAACCAGCTCGAGATGTGGCAGGCCGAGACCTTCAACCCAAAGGAAATCGACCAGGAACTCGGCTGGGCCCACGCCAAGTTCAAAATGAACACGATGCGGGTCTATCTCCACGACCTCGCTTACGAACAGGACCCGAAGGGCTTCAAGCGGCGGCTCGACCAGTTCCTCGACATCGCCGCGCGCCACGGAATCCGGCCGATCCTGGTGCTGTTCGACAGCTGCTGGGATCCGGACCCGGTGATCGGCCCGCAGCATCGGCCGATCCCCGGCGTCCACAATAGCGGCTGGGTTCAGAGCCCCGGCCGCCGCGACCTGATCGACCCGGCGCAGGATCCGGGCTTCCGCCGCTATGTCGAGGACGTCGTCGGGAGCTTCGCCAAGGACAAGAGGATCCTCCTCTGGGACCTGTGGAACGAGCCCGACAATTCGGGCGGCGGAAGCTATAATGGGGAGCAGCTTGCGCAGGAGACAAGGCGGATCGAAGTCCTGCTTCCCCAGGTCTTCGCATGGGCCCGCGCGCAGCAGCCCGTACAGCCGCTGTCGAGCGCGGTTTGGATCGGGCCGGACTGGTCGCCGGGCGCGCCGACGCTCAATTCCATCCAGCGCACCCAGCTTCAGGAATCGGACGTGATCACCTTCCACAATTACGACTGGCCGGAGAGCTTCGAGGCGCGCATCACGCAGCTCCGCCGCTACGGCCGGCCTTTGATCTGCTCGGAATGGATGGCTCGGAGTGCCGGCTCGACGCCCGACGCGATCCTGCCGATCGCCCATCGCGAGAATGTCGGAATGGTCAATTGGGGCCTGGTCAAGGGCGCGATCCAGACCAATTACCCCTGGGACAGCTGGGAGCGCCCCTACACGCTGCAGCAGCCGGTCGTCTGGTTCCACGACCTCCTCCAGCCCGACGGCACGCCGTATCGGCAGCGCGAGGCGGAGATTTTCAGCAGGCTCAGCGCGGAGCCGGCGGGGCGCTAAGACGCGGCACCCCGTCATGCCGGACTTGATCCGGCATCCATGAACACGGTTCGAGTCCAGTTCTCGATGACCTGTGTTCATGGATCCCGGGTCGAGCCCGGGATGACAGCCGTGCGGTGTCGGTCGTCCGAACCTTAAGGCCCTTCGCCCCGCTCGGCGTCGGCGATCATGATCATCACTTCGTGGATGATCGCGGCCATTCCGGCGCGGGCGGCTTCGGGGTCGCCGGCCTGGATGGCGGCGAGGACTGCCGCGTGCTGCGGCAAGCTCGCGGTCCGGCCCTTGAAGCGGTTGGTGAAGCGGATCGAGGTCTGCAGCGCGCTCGCGACGAGGTTGCGGAAGCGCATGTAGAAGGGGTTGGCCGAGGCATCGAGGACCGCGACGTGGAAGTCGATGTCCGCCTCCAGCGTGTCGCCGCCGCCCGCTTCGGCGGACTCCATCCGCGCATAGCCGGCGGCGATCGCGGCGATGGCGTCGGCGCTTCCGGCCTGCGCCGCCAATGCCGCCGCGGCAGGCTCGATCGCGATCCGCAGCTCGCTGAACTGGCGGAGCAGCTCGAGCGAGAATTTACGCTCCATGATCCAGCGCAGAACGTCCGGATCGAACAAATTCCAGGCGGAGGAGGGGAGGACGGTGGTGCCCTTGCGCGGGCGGGCGGTGAGCAGGCCCTTGGCGGTCAGCATCTTCACCGCCTCGCGCGTCACCGAGCGGCTGACCGCGTGGATGTCGGCCAGCTCCGCCTCGGTCGGGAAGCGCTCCATCTCATAAGCGCCGGTGACGATCGCGCGCCCGAGCGTGTCGAGAAGGCCGAAGGTCAGGTTGCGCGAGGCACCGTCCGCGGCTGGCGGGTTCGCCCTCTCGGCTTTTGTGGTCTCGCGGCTGGACATGTCCATTTAATCCTATAATTCCTTGGGCCGGGCGGCAACAGCGCCGCTCCTGCCCACTTCGCGGCTCGACATGCGATGGGGCCAGGGTGGGAGGAGCGTCACGTGCAGCTGGCCACAATCGATATCGTCGTCGTCGTCATCTATGCGATCGGCATCTTCGGCCTCGCCCAATATGTCAGCCGCGAGAAGGCCGGGCACGAGAAGGACACGTCCGACTATTTCCTCGCGTCCAAGTCGCTCCCCTGGTGGGCGATCGGCGCGTCGCTCATCGCGGCCAATATCTCGGCCGAGCAGATCGTCGGCATGTCCGGCTCGGGCTACGCCATCGGCCTCGCCATCGCCTCCTACGAGTGGATGGCGGCGGCCACCCTGCTGATCGTCGGCAAATGGTTCCTGCCGATCTTCCTCGCCAACAAGATCTACACCATGCCCCAGTTCCTGGAGCAGCGCTTCGGGCCGACGATCCGGACCGTCATGGCGGTGTTCTGGCTGGTCCTATACGTCTTCGTGAACCTGACGTCGATCATCTGGCTGGGGTCGATCGCGGTGACCCAGGTGGCGGGCGTGAACCAGGACGTAGCTTTGGTCGGGCTCGGCGCCTTCGCTCTGCTCTACCAGCTCCGAGGGGGCCTCAAGGCAGTGGCGCTGACCGACATCGTCCAGGTCACCCTGCTCGTCCTCGGCGGCCTCGTCATCGCCTGGCTAACGCTGAGCAAGATCGGCGGCGATGCAGGCGTCATCGGCGGCTTCGCGGAGCTGACCCGGCGGGTGCCGGACCATTTCGACATGATCCTCTCGCCCGACAATCCCCACTATAAGGACCTCCCCGGGATCGCCGTCCTGATCGGCGGCATGTGGATCGCCAACCTCAGCTATTGGGGGTTCAACCAGTACATCATCCAGCGCGCGCTGGCGGCGAAGAACCTCGCCGAGGCGCAGCGCGGCGTCGTGTTCGCCGGCTTCCTCAAGCTGCTGATGCCGGTGATCATCGTCCTTCCCGGGATCGCCGCCGTGGTCCTCGCGCCGGGGCTCAGCAAGCCCGACCAGGCCTATCCGACGATGATGGCTCTGCTCCCGACCGGCCTGCTCGGCCTCGTTTTCGCGGCGCTGATCGCGGCGATCATCGCGTCGACAGCATCCAAGATCAATTCGATCGCGACCATCTTCACCCTCGATATCTACGCCAAGTTCCGCCACGTCCGGACCCGGGCGGAGGACGAGGTCGGCGACGAGGCGCACGAGCGGCGGATGGTCCGGGTCGGCCGGATCGCGGCTCTGGTCGCGATCGTCATCGCGATGATCATGGCCCGGCCGCTGCTCGGAAGCCTCGACCAGGCCTTCCAGTACATCCAGGAATTCTCCGGCTTCGTGACTCCGGGGAGCGATCGCTTCGGTGTTGGTGAGCTTCATCTTCTGGTTCCCCGCGCAGTTCGGCGGATCGGAGACTTTGAACGCGGTCCCCTTCATCAACCGCATGTCTATTGTCTTCGCGATCTCGCTCGCGCTGGCGGTGATCGTCTCACTGCTCGGGAAACACCGCGAGGAGAGCAACCTCATCAGCATGGAAGGCGTCTCCTTCCGCACCACCGCCGGCTTCAACATCGCCGCGGCGATCATCGTCGCAATTCTGGTCGCGCTCTACTGGACCTGGTGGTGAGCGCTTAGTCCTCCCCGTCGAATACGGGGACGACTGCCACGATTGCGAAAGGTGCCGACAACCGCCTCGGCCCGCGCTAGAGGGGGGCCATGACCAAGTCGGCGACAGACGTGATGCAGGAGATCATCTTCTCCGCAGTGATCGATTCCCTCGCGGCGCTGAAGGCGTCGTCCAAGGGACTGCCCAACAACCTCCTGCGCGACATCAACGCCGTGCACGCCAACACGACCTTCCAGGACCTGCCGGCGGAGCTCCAGTCGGCGATCGCGGCGAGCGTACGCGCGGCGTTCACGAGGCTGCTCAAGGAGGGTTACTCGGTCTCCCCCGGCCGCCCCGAAGCCCCGCCCCGGCGCGAAGGCGCAAGCCCCACCTCGCAGCAGCGCCGTCCTCCGCGCCGAGACGGCCCCGACAACCGCCGCGGCCCAAGGCCCGGCGGTGGTGGTCGCCCGGGAGGCGGCGGACGTCCCGGTGGCGGTGGCGACCGCCCGAGTGGCGGCGGCGACCGCAAGCCCCGGCCGCCGCGCGGTTAAGCCCCCCTACCGCTTCAGCTTCACCACCTGCTGGGTGCCGGTGTAGGTCACCGTCGCGTCCGGCTTGGCGTCGAAGTCCATGGCCCGCGCCTTCTTCGGGGTGAGCCAGCGGATGTTGAAGGTGCGGCTCTGGACGACGCCCGGATAGGTCCCCTCGCGGGCGCCGATGGTGAGGGTGCCGGTGCGGTCGTCGTAGCGGATCGGTACCCGGGCGAAGGCTCCGTTGAGGTACTGGCGGCTCACTCCGTCGTCCTCATAGAGCGAGAAGCTGCCGTCGGCGCCGGTGTAGACGTTGAGGGTGATCGGCGCTCCGACCTTCTCGCGCGCGTACTGCATCGCCGGCCCGACCGGCAGGATGGACCCGGCTCGGACGAAGAGGGGGATGCGTTCGTAGGGCGCGGCGGCCTTCACCATCTTGCCGCCGGTCTCCATCCTGCCTGAGTAGAAATCGTACCAGCCGGTGCCGGCGGGGAGGTAGACGTCGCGAGCGCGGGCCTGGAACTGGGTGACGGGCGCGACCAGGATCGACGGGCCGAACAGATATTCGTCGTTCACATTCCACGCCTTGCGGTCGCCGGGGAAGTCCATGACGAGGCCGCGCATGATGATGCCGTCCTTGTGGAAGGTGTCGGCGCCGACGGTGTAGATATAGGGCATCAGCCGGTAGCGGAGCGTGTCGTAATATTCCATTGAGCGGTACATCGCCGAGCCGGCCGGAGCGATCTCGTAAATCTCCCGCTTGGGCGTCTCGCCATGGCTCCGGAACAGGGGCGAGAAGGCGCCGAACTGGAACCATCGCAAATTGAGCTCGCGCCATTCGTCGACATGTTTCGGGTCCTGGCGCGTGTAGCGCTCCTCGAGCGCGAAGCCGCCGATGTCGTGGGTCCAGTTGGGCACGCCAGACATGGAGAAGTTGATCCCGGCAGAAATCTGGTCGCGAAGATCGTCCCAGCGCGAGGCGGTGTCGCCCGACCAGATCGCCGAGCCGGTGCGCTGGATTCCGCCGAAGCCGGAGCGGGTGAGGATGAACGGGCGGACGTCCGGTTTATAGGCGATGAGGCCTTTGTAGACGCCCTCGGCGTGCACCAGCGGGAAGCTATTGAAGAGCGCCCCGCCGGGTCCCGCCGCGGTCGGCCCCATCCGCCACGCCCGCTCCTCGATCGAGAGGTTCGAGTGCATGTCGGGCTCGGTCGCGTCCATCCACCAGGCGTCGACTCCGAGGACTGCGAGCCGCTCCTTCATCTGCCGCCAGTAAATCTCGCGGCCCTTCGCGTTGTACGGGTCGTAGTCGGTGTTGATATAGCCCGGCCCGACCCAGTCCTTCTCCCCCGACTGGAGCGCGCGCGTGTAGACCGCGCCGGCCTTCTCGAGCTCCTTATAGTTCGCCGTCGTCGGATAGAATTTCGGCCAGACCGAGATCATGAAATGCGCATTGAGCGCATGGACCTTGTCGATCATCCCCTTCGGGTCGGGGAAGCGGGCGGGGTCGAATTCGTGGCTGCCCCAGTCGTTCTCGCGCCAGTAGAACCAATCCTGGACGATATTGTCGAGCGGCAGCTTGCGGTTGCGATATTCCTGGACGACGCCCACCACCTCGTCCTGGGTCGCGTAACGCTGGCGGCTCTGCCAGAAGCCGTAGGCCCATTGCGGCATCATCGGCGCCTTGCCGGTCAAGGTGCGGTAGCCGGCGATGACCCCGTCCATGTCGTCGGCGCCGACATAATAATAGTCGATCGCCTTGCCCGCTTCGGAGGCGAAGGAGATGGAGTGACGGTCGGGCTCGGGCAGCGGATCGTTGTGGAGGAGGGCGATGTAGCCCGCGTTCGGCTCCCACTCGATCCGCACGTCGGCGGACCTGCCGGCAGTCATCGGCAGGTCGAAATTATGGTACCAGGGGTTCCAGTTCTGGCGCCAGCGCTCCAGCACTTCCTTTCCGTCGACGAACACCTTTACGTAGCTCGACGAGTAAAGGCGGAAGCGGTGCAGGCCGGACGTGCCGGGCGTGATTTTGCCGCTCCAGACCACGTGTTGCGTCTGGACGACGTTGCCGGCGGTGTTCTGGCCGGATTCGGGCGAGGCCACGGTCTGCGCCTTGGCGGCGGCGGGCCATTTCGCCTGGTCGCGGATGTACTGATAGTCGATCGCCGGCTCGGTCTGGGTGACGGCGAGGCGGTCGCCCAGATAGTAACGCGCGGTCCAGCCGGGGCGCCCTTCGCCGTCCGTGACCTTGAGGCTGTCGCCGCCGCTCCCCGCGAAGCCATAGGGCTTGGGGTTGCCGAAGCGAGTGATGGAATTGTTGTCCCACAGGATGCCATAGTTGCGCGTCGACACCAGGAAGGGAATCGCCACGTCCATATTGTGCTGGGCTAATTCCACGTCCTCGCCATTGTAATTCATCTGCCCGTTCTGGTGCTGGCCGAGCCCGTAGAGCCCCTCATCGGTGCCGCGGTTGAACTGCTGGCGGATTGCGAGATAGTCCTTACCCTCGATGGTCACCGGAGCGAAGCTCGCAGCGCCGGTCTCGGCGAGGTCGAGCTGACCGCCGGCGTCGATGAAGCTCACCCGGCCGGTGGTGAGGTCGACGCTCGCCCGCACCTTTTCGGTGGCGAGGGTGACCTGGCCGTTCGCTTCCGTCACCGCGAACGCCCGCGCCTGGGGCTGGGCGATCACCATGAAGCTGGCCGGGATGTCGAAATCGGCGGTCGGCGTCTCGGTCACCCGGACGATGCGGTCGCCATAGACCTGCAGGCGCACCGCCTTTTGGGGCCCGCGGTCGGGCGTGACGATAATGCCGGTGTCCGTCTTCCTGTAGCTGCCGGCGGCGAGCGCCGTTCCGCTGGTGCCGGCGAGGCAGGCTGCGGCGAGGGTCAGGCGGATTAAGGGGTGCGGCACGGGCAGGCTCCTCTCAGGGTTCGGCGCGGGGAGGGGACGGATCGGCATAGAATAGGCCGCGGCCGTCGGTGGCAAGATAGACTCGACCGGGACGCTGCGGATCGCCGGCAATGGCGCGGAAGCGCAGGCCCCATTGGTGGGCGTCGTCGTTGATCCGGGTCCAGGAGGCGCCGGAATCGTCCGAGCGGAAGATTGCGCGCAGCGAGCCCCGGCGAGCGATGGCGAAGACGCTGCCGCGGCCGAGGCCGAACTGCTCGACGTCGATGTCGGGAGAGGAGCGGCGCTCGAAGGAGGCGCCGCCGTCGCTGCTCCGGTAGAGGGCGCCGGAGACCTTGAGCCAGATCTCGCCGGCGCGGGCCGGATTGGCGGCGAGGGGCGCCTGCGCCTCGCGGTTGCGCGGGGTTGCGGGGGCGAGATCGGGGAGGCCGCGGGCGGGGAGGGGGGTGAAGCTCTTGCCGCCGTCATTGCTCGCGAACAGGCGGGAGCCGGCGAAGTCGACGGCGTAGAAGCGGCCCGGCGCGACTTTGTCGGCATAGACGCGGGCGCCGGTGCCCCGTCGGCGGAGACCGTTATCGGGGCCTCGCCGTTCGTCACGCCTGCGACCTTGAGCGGCTTCCAGTGGTGGCCGCCATCGCCGGACCAGGCGAGCGAGGGCTGGTCCGGAGCGGGATCGTGGGCGCTTCCGCTGCGCACGACCACCGACGGGTTGGCGCCGGCATAATCGAGATTGTTGGTGTTGCTGAGCTGCGGGTTGGAGTGGGGGTAAGGCGGGGAGACGTCGAGATCGTCGTGGAGGAAGCCCGCTATGTCGCCAAAGCCCGAGATGAGCGGGGCGCCGCCTGTGGGGCTGATCAGGGTGATCACCGCGGTCTGTTCGATTCCCTTCACCCACGGCTTCCAGTGCTTCAGATCGTCGGTGCCGTAGACGGTGGCGCCGGTGGTGTAGGCGATGTGGCGGGAGTCGAACGGATCGATGGCGAGCCCGGCGGTCCAGTGGCCGAAATCCGCCTCCTTCCGCCCGAATTTGAGGAAGGGCGAGGCGGAGACGTCGCGGACGCTGCCTTTGGACAGATCGCGCCAGCCGGCGCCGGCATTCTCGGAGAGCCAGACGGTGTCGCCCGGGAACCAGCGGTCGACCGAGGAAACAACGACGCGCCCCGGCCGCTGCCGGTCGAGGCTGACGCCCATATAGCCGCCTTCGCTGGCGCGGTCGGGCGTGATGTCGGTCCAGCGGCCGCTCTTCGTGTCGAGCCGCCAGACCGCGCCGGTGGCGATCCCGTTGGGGCCGACGCTCGAACAATAAGCGACGAAGAGGCGGCCTTCGCCGTCGATCTCGGCCTTGACCGGGAGCAGGTCCGGCCCGCCCGGAATGGCGGACCATGTGCCGCCGGAATCGGCGGATCGATAGAGATGTTGCTCGGCCGGATCGGCGACGCCGGCGTAGATCGCGCCGTCGGGGCCGAACAGCACGAAGCTCACCCCCGCATGGGTCTGGCGGCGCTGGGTGGGGAGGCCCAGGCCGGGATAAGGGAAGCTCTCCACCCTGGCCCAGGTCGCGCCGCGGTCGAGGCTTCGCTGGAGCCCGTCATGGCGCGACCCGAAATAGAGGGTGGACGTATTCGCCGGGTCGATGGCGAGCCGCTCGCCGAGGCCGCGGCCGTCCTCGTTGCCGCCCATCTTGAACGGGACCGGGACGACGCTCCAGGTCGCACCGCGGTCCTCGGAGCGCTGGATGGAGGCGGGCCCCCAGGAGCCCATGCCGGCGGCGATGTAGACGATTTTCGGGTCCCTGGGGTCGGGAGCGATGCTCTCGATCCCCATATAGCTGCTTTCGGCATTGGCGTCCTGGAGCGGGATCCATGTCCCGGCGCGGTCATCCCAGCGATAGGCGCCGCCCATGTCCGTGCGCAGGTAAGCGAGGCCCTTCTCGGCGCGGCTGAAGACGATGTTGGGGGCGAAACCGCCGGCGCCGACGGTGACGTTGCGCCAAATGTAGGGCGTCTGCGCGAGCGGCGCTGCGCCCGCGGCGGCTGCGCAGGCGATCGCGGCAATCGTCAGGATGCGCAGCAAGCGGGGGACCATCGCCGTTAGCGCTACCATCGCTCCCGCGACTTCGCTAGCTTCAAGCACATGAAGAGCATCTGCTTTGCACTGGCCATGCTGGTGGGCGCGCCTGCGGTCGCCGCCGAGCCGCTCGATCTCGCCTCGCCGGGCGGGGCGGTGACGGCGCACATCTCCGCCAACGAGGGCGGTCAGCCGGCGTACAGCCTAAGCTATCGCGGGCGGACTCTGATCGGCCGCTCGGCGCTCGGGCTGGCGTTCGAGCGCTACCGGACCCTGTCGTCGGGCATGGCGGTGGAGAGCGTCACCCACAGCTCCGGCGACGATAGTTACGCGCTGATCGGAAGACGTTCCTCGGTCCGCGACCGCTACAATGAGATGGTGGTGAGCTTTGCCGAGACGGGCGGCGAGAAGAGGCGGCTGGAGATCGTCTTTCGCGCCTATGAGGACGGCTTCGCCTTCCGCTACCGCGTGCCCGCGCAGCCGAATTCGCGGCATTTGCGGCTCGCCGGCGAGGTCACCGAATTCACCTTCCCCGCCGACTATCGCTGCCAGGCGCTCAACATCGGCCGGTACACTAGCAGCCATGAGGGCGAGTTCGATCCCGTATTGGCCTCGGCCATGCGCAACCACAATCTGTTCGACCTGCCGGTGGTCTGCGAGACAGCGGGGGCGGCGATGGCGTTCGCGGAGTCCGACCTCGTCAATTACGGAGCGCTCTATCTCAGCGGCCGCGAGACCGGCGAACTCGGCCTCCAGGCCAAGCTTTCGCCGCGGCCGGACGATCCCGCAATCGCCGTCTCCGCCTGGGTGGGCGAGGAAGGTTTCCAGTCGCCCTGGCGGGTGGTGCTTCTCGGCGACGGCGTGGCGAAGCTCGCCGAGTCCACCCTCATCACCAGCCTCGCCGCGCCCGCTGAAGGCGACTTCAGCTGGGTGCGGCCGGGCAAATATGCCTGGGACTGGTGGAATGGCCCGACGCTGAAGGGTGTGAAGCAGGCCGGGATGAACGACGAGACCTTGAAAGCCTTCATCGACTTCGCCGGTGAAAGCGGTTTGGAATATATGCTGATCGACGACGGCTGGTATTCGAACAGCGGCGGCGGCGCGACGGTGCTCCCCGGCGCGAACAATCTGGCATGGGTGCCGGAAATCGACCTCCCCGGCCTCGTCCGCTACGCCGAAACCCGCAAGGTCGGCCTGTGGCTCTGGGTCCACTGGAAGATGCTCGATGCGAACATGGACCAGGCGCTTCCCCTCTACGCGAAGCTCGGTATCATGGGCATCAAGGTCGATTTCATGGACCGGGACGACCAGCAGATGATCGGCTTCTACCACCGGCTGCTGAAAACCGCGGCGGCGAACCGGCTGATGGTCGACCTCCACGGCGCCTATCCCCCGCGCGGTCTGGTGAGGACGTTCCCCAATTTCGTCACCCAGGAAGGCGTGTTCGGGGCCGAGTATAACAAATGGACCCGCCGCGTGACCGCGCGGCACAACGTCAATCTGGCGCTGACCCGCAACCTGCTCGGGCCGATGGACTATACGCCGGGCGGCTTCCGCAATGCGACGCCCGCCGACTTCGTCCCCGAGGCGCAGACGCCGATGGTGCAGACCACCCGCGGCCAGGCGCTGGCGATGTATGTCGTGTTCGAAAGCCCCTTCCAGGGCGTCTCCGACAGCCCTGACAATTACCGCGGCGCAGCCGGGTTCGAGTTCGTCAAGGGGGTGCCGGCGGCGTGGGACGAGACCCGCGCGGTGTCGGGCGCTCTGGGGGAGCATGTGGTGCTGGCCCGGCGCAAGGGTGGCGACTGGTATGTCGGCGCGATGACCAACGAGGCTGGGCGTGCGGTGAAGGTGCCGCTCTCCTTCCTCGGTCCGGGGCGCTATTCGGCGGAGGTGTGGCAGGACGGGGCGCGGGCGACCGACGTGGTCCGGACGGTGCGCGAAGTCGGCGCAAAGGACGTACTGACCCTGAAGCTCGCCCCGTCCGGTGGCGCCGCAGTGAAACTGACGCCAGCGCCCTAACCTGCCTCCCCGCGAGCGGCAGCTCGGGGGGAGGGGGACCACATGTAATGTGGTGGAGGGGTGATCAGGCTGGGAGTCGGAGGTTCTAGCGCGCGACGGCGGAGGCTTTCGCCTTGCCACCCCTCCACCGCCTCCGGCGGTCCCCCTCCCCATCGCTTCGCGATAGGGAGGCAGGTTGGCGTCAGTCTTCGACCAGCACGAGACCCGTAAGGCCCGGGGCAGGGACGCCCGTCCCATCAATCAGGACGGATAGCACGCGCTCGCCTTCGCCTGGCGGCAACGGGACGATGAGGCGCTCGGCGGCGGGGGACGACTTGGTCGCAGCCTTCTTGCCGTCGATCCACACCTCCGCCGCGCCGGCCACACCGCCGAACACCAGCCGCCCGCCTTTGTCGCGCACCCTCCGCCTGAGCGTGAACTTCGTTCGCAGGAGGATCCACCGCGCCGGGCCGTCGAGCTTCTGGACTTCGCCCGGGTGGATCCATTGCCAGCTGTTCATGTCGTTGTCGGCGACGACCAGGTTCGGGTCCATCCGCGTCGCCGAGGCGGGGGACTGGTGCCAGCCTTCGTTGAGGATCGCGGCGGGCGGAGTCGGCGGCACTGCGGCGCGGGGCGGGGCGGCGAGACGGCGGACGCTCACCTTCGCGGGTTTCAAGCCCGGAGAGGTGGCGGTGAGGGTCAGGGTCCCCGCGCCTCCGTCGGCACGGACGATCACCTGCGCCAGGCCGTTGAACAGGCTCCTCTTGTCACCCTTCTCCGGCTCGTGGCTGTTCGGGTCGCCATTGCCGAGGCCGATGATGCTTCCGCCGGAGATTGCGAACTGGACGGGGAGGTTAGCGGTCGGAACATGCCGCCCCTTTGCATCCACCGCATCGACGGTGACCGGCTGCACGTCCTCGCCGCCGCCGGCCATCGCGGATCGATCCGGAGTCAGGCGAAGCGCGACGGGCGCGCCGGTGGTCTCCACCGCGGTCCGCACCACCTCGCGCCCGCCGCGATAGCCCACCGCCTCGAGCCGCCCCGCCTCGTACGGCACCTGCCACGACGGCATCGTGTACCGATCCACCGCCTGCTCGCCGACCTTCCGCCCGTTCAGCACCAGCGCCACCCGCTCGACATTGGTGAGCGCCATGACCTTCACCGCCTTCCCCTCCCGGCCGGCCCAGTTCCAGTGCGGCACCAGGTCGAGCAGAGGCGGCTCGTCCACCCACTGCGCGCGGTGGAGGTAGAAGGCCATTTTCGGGAAGCCGCACAGGTCGGTGATCCCGAAGAAGGAGGATTGCGACGGCCATTCGAACGGGGTCGGCTCGCCATGATAGTCGAAGCCGGTCCAGACGAAGGTGCCGGCGACGAACGGGCGCTCCGCGATCGCCTTCCACGATCGGCGGTGGGTCGCGCCCCAGTCGGCCGGCTCCTCGTCGTAGGAGGCCATGATGTGGCGGGCGCGGTCGGTTTCATATTCGCCGCGGGTCATGAAGGTGGACGTGTCTTCCGAGCTGGTCAGCGGCTTGTCCGGGAAGGCGGCGTGGAACTTGTCGTAGGTGTCGGTCTGGTAGTTGAAGCCGACCACGTCGACGGCCTGGCTGACGTTGCTGGGCGCGAACATTCCGAAGTTCATCGCCGCGGTGACCGGGCGGCTGGTGTCGAGCGCCTTCACCTTGGCCGCCATGCGCCGGACCATCTCATAGCCTTGAGCCGTGCCCTGCATCGGCTCCTCGTTGAACACCGACCAGAGGATGATGCTGGGGCGGTTGCGGTCGCGGCGGACCATCCATTCCAATTGGGCCATGTAGTCGGGGCTGACGTTGAACAGGCGGTTCTCGTCCATCACCAGCATGCCGAGCCGGTCGCACAGGTCGAGCGTCTCGGTGGCGGGCGCGTTGTGGGAGAAGCGGATCGCGTTGCAGCCGAAATCCTTGAGGCGCCGGATCCGCCACTCCCAGAGCGAGTCGGGGATGGCGACGCCGACCCCGGCATGGTCCTGGTGGATGCAGACGCCTTTGATCTTCACCGGCCGCTCGTTGAGGAAGAAGCCGCGTTCCGCGTCGAAGCGAATGGTTCGGAAGCCTAGGCGGAGGAGGCGCTCGTCGCCTGAGTCGAGGCGGATTGTAAGGGTGGAGAGGTTGGGCGTCTCGAGCGACCAGAGCTCGGGGTTGGGGACTGCGAGGTCGAGTGACGCTTCGGTTCGGGCGAGGGGGGGGATTGAGGCCTGACGTTGGCGAGAGTGACAGTCACCGGCACGGTCCAGGCGCCGTCGGGCGCGCGCCTCGGGTCGGCATGCACTCCGTCGGAGACGATGTGGACCGGGGGGCGCTTCACCAGCCAGGCGTGGCGGTAGAGGCCGGCGCCTTCGTACCACCAGCCTTCCATCTGCTGCGCATCGACCCGGACGACGATGGTGTTGGGCTCGTCGCCGAAGCGGGCGAGCGGGGTCACGTCAATATAGACGCTGTTATAGCCGCTCCAGTTATGGGCGACGATCGAGCCGTTGAACCAGATGGTGGCGTTGGTCGCGATCGCGCCGAACTGGAGCTCGAGATATTTGCCCTTGTCCGCCTCGTCGAAGCGAAGGTGGCGCCGGTACCAGGCGAAGCCGCGGCGGCGATAGCCTTGCGAGACGTTGGCCTTGGGGTCGAACGGCATGTCCGACGCCCAGTCGTGCGGCAGGTCGACCAGGGGCCAGTCGCTGTCGTCATAGTCCATTGCCGCGGCGCCCTGGGCCGCGCCCGCCTTGGCCGCGCCATAGGTCCAGCCATGGCCGATTATCTCGGGGAAGGGGATGTCGCCCTGGTGAAACAGCCAGGCCTTGTCGAGGAGGAGGCGGCCGGGTTCGTCGACGGGAAGCGGAGCGGGGAGGACGTCGCGGGTCGGCGGCATCGGCAGCGCGCCTGCGCGCGGCGCGCGGGGCGACGTGGCGGCGGCGGCGGTGCCTTGGATCGGGGCCAAGGCGGCGCCGGCGGCGGCGGAGGCGAGGAAGTCGCGGCGGTTCATGGGAAGCATGTGTGATCGGAGGCCGCGGGGCGGTCAAGCAAGTGCGGACTCGCAACTTTCCTTCCTGCGGTTCATTGGCGGAGCGCAGCTTCGGGAGAACCCCAATGACTCGGCACAAGATCGCAATCGTGGTGGGAAGCCTCAGGGAGGGGAGCATCAACCGCAAGGTTGCGCGCTCGATCTGCGCCTTTGCCGGCGACAAGCTCGACTGCAATATCGTCGAGATCGGCGACCTGCCGCTCTACAACCAGGATTACGATTCAGATTCGCCCGAGGCCTACGCGCGCTTCCGCGAGCAGGTTGCGGCGGCGGACGGGATATTGTTCGTGACGCCCGAATATAATCGCGGCGTTCCGGGCGTTCTCAAGAATGCGATCGACGTGGGATCGCGG
>VBAE01000182.1 GCA_005882415.1 Alphaproteobacteria bacterium
AGGCGCCGCCTGGCGGCTCTCCTCGGGCGCATTGAGCTATGCCGGGGGCAATGCGGAAGTCTCCGGCCTGTTCGGCGGCGACCGCACCGAGCTCGCCGCCCGGCTGGAAGCGATGCCCCTCACCGTCCTCGACATCGCCTGGCCCCAGCTCGGCCTCGGCGGAATCGCATCCGGCACCTTGAACTACACCACCCCCGCCGGCGGCGGAGCGCCCTCCGGCGCCGCAAACCTGCGCATCCGCGGCCTCTCCCGCGCCGGCCTCGTCCTCTCCTCCCGCCCCGTCGACATCGGCCTCGCCGCCCGCCTCGACGGCAACGGCGCCGCCATGCGCGCGGTCGCGGTCAGCGAGGGCCGCACAGTCGGCCGAGCCCAGGCCCGCCTCGCCCCCCTCGGCGGCGGCGCGACCATCGGCGAGCGCCTCATGGCCGCGCCGCTCTTCGCCCAGCTGCGCTATAACGGCCCCGCCGACACGCTCTGGCGCCTCACCGGCATGGAGATGATCGACGTCTCCGGCCCCGTCGCGGTCGCCGCCGACGCGCGCGGAAGCCTCAACAATCCCGAATTCCGCGGCTCGCTTCGTGCCCAGGGCGCCCGGGTGGAGAGCGCCATCACCGGCACGGTGATCGAGAATGTCGCCGCCAGCGGCCGCTTCGGCGGCTCGCGCCTGGTCATCGACAGCTTCTCGGGCACCACCAAGAACAAAGGCGCCGTCTCCGGCCACGGCGCCTTCGATCTCTCCGCCGCCGCCGGCTACTCCATGCGGATCGCGATCGATGCCCGCGCCGCCCAGCTCATCGACCGCGACGATCTGAAGGCGCAGGTTACCGGTCCCCTGGTCATCGCCTCCGGCCCCGGCGGCGGCTCGATCTCGGGCAAGGTGGCGCTGAACAGCGGCAGCTTCCGCTTGGGCTCGGCAACCGCCGCCGCCGAGCTCCCCCGCCTTCCCGTCCGCGAGATCAACCGCCCGCCCGACGAGCGCGCCGCCCCCCGCCTCGCCGCCCCGTGGAAGCTCGACCTCGACGTCGACGCCCGCAACCGGCTGATGGTCACCGGCCTCGGCATCAACAGCGAATGGAGCGCGGACCTCAAGATCGAAGGCACCGTCACCGAGCCGAGAGTGAACGGCGAGGCGAACCTCATCCGCGGCAATTACGATTTCGCCGGCCGCCGCTTCAAGCTGGAGCGCGGCGTGATCCGCTTCCTCGGGGAATCGCCGATCAACCCGGCGCTCGACATCGCCGCGGAGGGCGGGATCCAGGGCCTCAACGCGCAGATCCGGGTCACCGGCCGCGGCCAGCATCCCGAGATCAGCTTCACCAGCACGCCCGCTTTGCCCCAGGACGAGCTGCTGAGCCGCCTCCTCTTCGGCGCCTCGATCACCAACCTCTCGCCAGCCGAAGCGCTCCAGCTCGCCGCCGCCGTCGCCTCGCTCAACTCCACCGGCGGCGGGCTCGACCCCATCAACCGCGTGAGGAGCGCCGTCGGCCTCGACCGCCTCCGCATCGTCCCCGCCGACATCGCCACCGGCCAGGGCACCGCCATCGCCGCCGGCAAATATCTCGGCCGCCGCGTCTATGTGGAAGTGGTCACCGACGCCCGCGGCTATTCGGCTACCCTGGTCGAATATCAGATCACCCGGTGGCTCTCGATCCTCTCCAGCATCTCCACAATCGGCCGCCAGAGCGTCAACGTGCGGGTCTCGAAGGATTATTGAAACCGGGCGCGGCGTGCCCGCGTTCCCCCTCGCGAACTAATCGAGAGGAGCGCCCGATGGCCGAATCCCAAGACACCCCCGGCACAGGCGGCGGCACCGCCGGCACCGGCCCCCGCGAGGCCCCCCAAAGCTCAGGCGAGAGCCCCGGCCCCGCCCAAGGCGACGACGCCGCCAACGCCCTGGGCGGCGGTGAAGGAGAAACCCAAGCCGGCACAACCGGCGCCGGCGCCTCCACCGGCGATGCACGCGCGACCCGAAGCGCCGAAACCGCTCCCACCAACGCTGCCGCCGGCACCCCCGACGCCGGCTCCCCTGGTGGAATGGGCGGCGTAAGAGGCGGCGTGGACACCGGCGGCCGGCCCCCGGGCGGAGTCAGCCCGGTCCGGGGTGAGGAAGAAGGCCACCCGAGCTAAGCGAGCCGTCTCGCCTGCGCCTGGGCGGCACCCCTGCCGATGGCGAAACCCGCCCGGCTGAGCTGGCGCGGCAGCGTCTCGGGTTGGGCCAGCCGGAGCAGGCAGGGCGCGACGCCGGCATAGCCGGTCAAATAGGCTGGAGCGAAGACGGTGGGCGCCTCCGAAGGCCAGACCAGCCCCTCCTCGCCTTCGCTCGCAAAGGCCCCGAGCAGCCGCGCCATCTCCTGCGCCTGCCGAAGATAGAGCGGATCGCGGAACGCCTGGTAACAATCGAGCAGGAACTCGATGCTCCCCGCCAGGCCGTGGCATTGGGTGGGATTCCCCGCGCGCGTGGAGGCGGCGACGGTCGCAGCGGCGCGCCTCGCCAGGCCCTCTGCCTCCGCTATCGTTCCGCTGGAAGCGAGGTGGAGGAAAAGGCCGCCGATGCCGCAGGCGCCGTGGCACCAGAAGGCCGCACTGGCGCGCTCCCCCGCGACGCTCGGCCAGGCGACTCCGCTGCCGTCGGGCAGCGCAGGCAAGACATGGTCGAGGATCCAGCGGGCCCCGCCCTCGGCGGTTTCGAGGAACTCTTCGCGGCCGGTAGCGTCGAACAGGTCCAGCAGGGCGTCGGCAATTCCGGCGGCGCCGTGGCCATAGCCGAGATAAATCTTGCCGGACATCTGTTCGTAACCCTCCGGGATCGTCCAGCAGATCTGTCCGCCCGGCAACCGCACGGCCGCGGCCAGCAGCGCCTCGCCGGCCGCGATGGCGGCTGCGAGGGCCACCGGATCTCCGGTTTGGTCCCAGAGGATCAGGTGGAAGCGCAGCCTGCCCGCAGTGCCGACATAAAGGTCGGGCGAACGGTGCGGCTGGGCTGCGACCCATTCGCCGCGCTTCGCCGCCGCCGCGATCAGCGCCTCGTCCCCGAGCACCTGCCCGGCCCGAAGAAGCGCGGCCGCGACGCCGGCCTCGCCCACATAGAGGCCGGGCAGATCCCCCTTTCCCCGGCCGCGCCCGGCCAGCCTGTGGGCGCCCACGGCCAATGCACGGCTATATCGCTCGTCCTCCAGCACCGCCGCCAGCTCCGCGACGGCGAGCAGGAGGCCCGAGGCGCCGGCTCCTAGGTCGAGATCGTCGTCCGAAGAGTCGACCCATTCGCCGGCGGCCCGATCAGCCGCGATGCCGGCACAAAGAGTATCGCCCAGCCGTCGCGCCGCGGCGAGGCAGGCTGGGGCATTATCAAGCAGGATCGTCGGCATCGTCTCGGGAATGACGCGGCCAGTGGCCCATCCGCGCGTCGTCAAAGCCCGGCGCACCGCCTTCATGTCCGGAAACCTTTCCGTCTCCGGGGCCAGGCAGAGGGCGATGATTGCCGCCAGGTCCCCTCCGATTGCGGGGTTCATCAGCCGCACCGGCCGCTCGAGCAGCGCCGATTCGTGAGGCGACCGGCCCGGCTCGGCGCCGGTCGCGAGAAAGTAGAGGAGGGCTCCAAGGGCGAAAACGTCGGCGCCGACCGGATCGTCCCCGGCGGCCTGATAGCCTCTCGTCCCCAGCCCCGGACGCGAAACGCCGTCGCCGATCCGATGGGAGATTCCGAAGTCGATCAGCCTGATCTCGCCGTCGGGTGCGAGGATGACGTTGGTCGACTTGACGTCGCGATGGGCAACGCCGCGCTCATGGAGCGATTCGAGTGCGGCCGCTACGCTGTCGCCGATCGCGACGACCTCGGAATCGCCGAGCAGCCTTCCCTCCGTGACTCGCTGAGCCACGACCCGATCCAGCGTCTCGCCGTCGAAATCCTCCATTTCGAGGTAGAGCGCGCCGTCGGTTTCGAACAATCCGAAATGGCTCGGAAAGCGGCTGTCTCCCGCCAGTCCCGCCAGCAGCTCCGACTCCCGGCGCAGATAGTCGCATGCGTCGTCGCCGTTGCGGTCGATCATCGCATTCCTGCGCGCGCCCTTGAGGATGCAGCGCCGGCCGGCGCTGATATCCGCGGCGAGGAAGGTGGCCCCGCGGGGCGCATCGGCCAGGGTGTCGACGAGCAGCAACCGTCCATCGATCAGGCTGCCGGGACCAGCGGGTTCGCCCGTGGGCGGCGGCCGGCCGAACGGATCGCGGACCCATTCGGGCTGGCGGTAGAAGGTCGACCGGTCATCCGGGACGAGCTCCCCGAGCGGGCCGGCGATTGCGGGCACCGTCAGTCCGGTTTCGCGCCTCAGAGCCTGGCCGAGGAAGTCGCCATAGCGGTAGGAGACGAGGCTGCCCGTTTCGAAGGCCCGGTCGGTGGGGACGTCCGGACCGCGCAGCCCGACGGTCGCCTCATGCAGCCGGGCGGCGAGCCGCACCATCTGCGCCTCGCTCAGCGGATAGACGGTGATGAACTTGCCGACCTGGCTCCGGCCGAGCTCGCCGCGATTGAGCCGGTGCAGCACTTGCGGCGACGAGGCGAACTTGAAGCTGCTTCGGGTTCCAAGCAGGACGGCCAGCGCCCTCTCCAGCACCGCTTCGGCCGACCAGCTCGTCGCCGAGACGTGCAGCTTCCAGCCCTGCGCCGGCACCGCTGCCGACTTGTGGCGGACGTAGGTCCAGCTTTGCGCCGGCCCGGCGCGGGGCTGGAAGATCCGGGCCGCCCCCGAGCGGCCGCCCAGGGCTTCGCCGAGGATTCGCTCGAAGGGATTGGACTCGGGACGAAGCCCGGCCTGCGGACCCGGCGCTGGCGAAGGCGAAAGGGAGGGCAGGAATCGCGCCTGGCGGATCGGCGCCGGGTTCATCCCCTCGCGCCCTCGCGGTGCTCGTCGCCTACCAGGTCGGACAGGATGCACGACAGGATGCAGCTGAAGGGGGGGAATTGGGTGTCCACCTGGGTGCATGGGTAGTCGGAACTCTGTGTGCTGAGAGAAGCGATCATACCCCCGATGGGATCGTCCCGAAGTGTTGCTGCCGGGTCGGTAACCAGCCGCTCGCGCCAGGCCGGTTCCGCGGCCGCCTTGTCGAGGATCGCCTCGGCAATGCGCCGCCGAGTCGTGATCACACCCGCCGCGAGGTCCGAATCGACGAGGCCGATAAGGAATCGAGCTGCGAGGGCCGCCTTCGGCACCAGCGCCTCGATCTCCGGCAAAGCGGTCATGATCAGCGGACGATGACGCAGGTAGGCGTCCCGTCCGGCGGCGCCGTAGTCGGCCGGCAGGGCCTCCAACGCGGACCGGGTGTCCCCCGGTGGAGCGGGCGTGGCAGTTCCGCTAGAACTGGACTTTCGAGCCATATGAAATTCCTTCCACAAAGAGGAGGAGTGCGCGCCGGGGCTTTCCCCGGCGCGCCCTTCTGTGGTCAGGTGCTGATGATGCAGCTGAAAGAGCAGTCGGCAGTGTCGCCCAAGGCTCCCGAAGCACGCAGGGCCTGGGCCTCGCTCCCGAAGCCGCCGGCGACGAGAGCGGCGTTCGGATCGGCAAGCAGCTGCGCACGCCACTGCGGATCCGCCGCGGCCATGTCGAGGATCTGCGACGCCACCTGGCGCCGATTGTCGCCGGCGGCGGCGTCGTCCTGGGCACTGACGCCGCAAACGCCGTCGGCCAGTTTCATCAGGAAGGTCAGCGCGGCCCCGGCCTTGGGAACGAGCGTGGTGATGATCGGGATCGCAGCCGCCAGGATCGGCCGGTACGTCTTGTAGGTGCCGCAATCCGGCGGGCTGAGCGCGAAATTGGCGGGGATCGCGTTCAGCACCGGATGAGCGTTGAGTCTCTCCTTAAGATGACATAGGATAGCACTCGCCACCTGGATGGTGACGCTGCGGCATTTTTAAATATTACTTGGACACGAGTACCAACAGGCAGGCAATAGCGCCCAATGACCCCGATAGGTCTTAAGGAGCTTCCGGAGACGATATTGTATCCGACTCGCGAACTTTTCTGTCTGCTTGCGAATTGTATGCCAACTGTTCGCGGCGAGTCTCGGTGATATTGAGTCAAAATGGATGTAATTAGGAAAGATGCAGAGGCCGGTTTCCATCTCGCCGCACCCGATCCTGCCAGCCCCGCTGCCGCCCGACTTGTCATCGCGCGCCGGCGCACCCATCTCGGACCGGCTCGCGTTGACCTACGCCGCGCGCTTCTCTAGCCTCGGAACATAACTGGAACTTATACGGCTATGCTGACTCATCTTTCCGTCCGCGGCGCGCGCGAGCACAATTTGAAGAATGTCGACGTGGATATTCCGCGTGAAACTTTGACGGTCATCACGGGCCTGTCGGGCTCGGGCAAATCCTCGCTCGCCTTCGACACCATCTATGCCGAGGGGCAGCGGCGCTACGTCGAGAGCCTCAGCGCCTATGCGCGCCAGTTCCTCGAGATGATGCAGAAGCCCGACGTCGACCATATCGAGGGCCTCTCCCCCGCAATCTCGATCGAGCAGAAGACGACGAGCCGCAACCCGCGCTCGACCGTCGCCACCGTCACCGAAATCTACGATTATATGCGGCTGCTCTGGGCGCGGGTCGGAGTGCCCTACTCCCCCGCCACCGGCCTCCCCATCGCCGCGCAGACCGTGTCGCAGATGGTCGATCGCACGATGGCCCTTCCCGACGGCACCCGCCTCTACCTCCTCGCCCCCGTCGTCCGCGGCCGCAAGGGCGAGTATAGGAAGGAGCTGGCCGAGTGGCAGAAGGCCGGCTTCACCCGCGTCCGCATCGACGGCATTCTCTACGCCATCGAAGACGCCCCCACCCTCGACAAGAAGTACAAGCACGACATCGAAGTCGTCGTCGACCGCTTCGTGGTGCGCGAAGGGATCGAGACCCGCCTCGCCGACAGCCTCGAAACCGCGCTGAAGCTGGCGGAAGGGCTCGTGTACCTGGATCCCGCGGATCCAACCCCTCTCCCTGAAGGGGAGAGGGACAGGTCGCGAAGCGACCAGGGTGAGGGCACGGAGGGGGACAGTCCCTCACCCGCCTCGCTTCGCTCGGCACCCTCTCCCCTGGAGGGAGAGGGAAAGAAGGTCGTCCTCGGCGACAACGCCCCTCCCGGCCGGATCGTCTTCTCCGAGAAATTCGCCTGCCCGGTCTCCGGCTTCACCATCGCCGAGATCGAGCCGCGCCTGTTCAGCTTCAACGCCCCCCAGGGCGCCTGCCCCGCCTGCGACGGTCTCGGCGAAAAGCTCCTCTTCGACCCGGAGCTCGTCGTCCCCAACGAGAATCTGTCGATCAAGAAGGGCGCCGTCGTGCCCTGGGCCAAGTCCAACCCGCCCAGCCCTTATTATATGCAGGTCCTCGGCTCCCTCGCCCGCGAGTTCGGCTTCAGCCTCGACACGCCGTGGAACGACTTGCCTGACGAAATCCACGACATCATCCTCTACGGCACCAAGGGGCGTCCGGTCACCCTCACCTTCGTCGACGGCCGCAAGAGCTACGACGTCCGCAAGCCCTTCGAAGGCGTGATCGGCAATTTGAACCGCCGCATGCTCCAGACCGAATCCGCCTGGATGCGCGAGGAGCTCTCCAAATATCAGAGCTCCGCCCCCTGCGAGACCTGCCACGGCGCCCGCCTCCGCCCCGAGCCGCTCGCGGTCAAGATCGCCGGGGAAGACATCTCCATGTCCACCCGCCGCTCCGTCCGCCACGCCCTGGAGTGGTTCTCCACCCTCGAGGAGAAGCTCGGCCCGCAGCAGAAGGAGATCGCCCGCGCCATCCTCAAGGAGATCAACGAGCGCCTCGGCTTCCTCAACAATGTCGGCCTCGACTATCTCAACCTCGACCGCACGTCCGGCACCCTCTCCGGCGGCGAGAGCCAGCGCATCCGCCTCGCCAGCCA
>VBAE01000183.1 GCA_005882415.1 Alphaproteobacteria bacterium
GTCAAGCCTCCGCGGGCGGGCCCCTTGCGCATCTTGTTCTGGAACTGCTCCCAGCCGAACTGGGTCATCACGCCTTCGACCCCGTCGACGCCGCCGACGTCGATGCCCGCGTCGCGCATCATCAGCTGTTCGAAGGCCAGGCGGACGCGGTCGTCGCTCCATTCCGGCTTGTAGGTTGGCGCCGCGGTGGCGATGACCTTGCGGGCGGCGTCCTTCGAATTCTTGCCGTAATCGCCGTCGATCTTGTCAGTATAGACGCCCTTGGCGGCGAGAGCGCGCTGAATCGATTCCACATCTATCACTGGACTTCTCCCCCAAAGCCGAGTCGAGACGGAAAGCTTACTAAAGCACAATTTGCCTTCGTTACGGGTCCAGATCAAGCCTGCTGCTAGAGGGGCCTGATCAAGCGGACCGCCATGCCCAGCCAGGGCGGATCGGCGAGGACGAGCTGGCGCTGGCCGGTGCCCAGGGGGAGGACGTGGAGCTTGCCTTCCTCGCGGTTGATCAGCCGGCCGAACAGGTAGCGGCCGGCGGGGCGGGGGAGGAGGACGTCGCGGTTCATCGCCTGGCCGAAATCGGACGGAGCAAGGCGCCTCAGCCAGACGTCGTCGCCGGCGCGATAGTCGCCGATTCCGCCGACGACACTGATCGCTACCGTGCCTGCCTCCGGCTGCGGCGGCAGCGCCACCCCTTCGCGGCGGGGGGCGTGGGCGCCGTCATTGTCGAGCAGGGCCGCGACCGGGATGTCCTCGCGCTCGGGAAGCTGGACGAGGTCCGAGGCTTCCACGTTCAGGGCCTTGGCGATGCGGTTCAGCCAGCCGACCGAGACGGTGCGGGTGCCGGTCTCGAGCCGGCCGATGGTCTGCGGCGTGGTCGGAGGCACGCAGCGGTCGGCGACGTCCTGAAGAGTCATCTTGCGCGCCCGGCGCACCTCTCTGATCCGCGTGATCATGGCAGCCTCCTCGAACCCCAGCGGTTATTTCACTTTCCTACACCCTCGCCCGAATGGCAAGATGCTTGTTCGCGATTCGGGAGACGGGCGATGGCGGTGCGCAAGGCGATGAGGAAGAAGGACAATCGGCTGCTGGCGGAGCGGCCGCTGCCGCGGGACGGGCGGGAACGGGGCCATTCGAGCGGCGTGCGGGGGGCGATTCCGGCGCGATCGGTGACGGTGAACCTCGGCGAGTCGCCGCTCGGCTGGCTTCGGGCGCGGGGGCTGGTTAGCGACCGCCAGTTCGCCGCCGGGGAGCAGATCCGGAGCGACTGGGAGAAAGCGGGGATGGGACCTTCGGTGACGATGCGTTGGGACGCGGCGCCGCCGGAGAAGGGGGTGCGGCATTTAGACGCGCGGCCCGGGCCGGGATCGGTGCTGGCCAAGCGGCGGTTCGATACTGCGCTTGCTGCCGTCGGGCCGGGGCTGGGCGACATCGTCTGGCGGACCGTGTGCGCCGGCGAAGGCATGCGCGATGCGGAGACCGCTTTGGGCTGGCCGGCGCGGGCGGGGCGGCTGGTGCTGCTGATGGCGCTGGATCGGCTGGCGGACCATTACCGGCTGAGGTGAGGGGGACTTTGCGCGGTTTGAATTGTCTGGAGCGGGATCGCCTTTCACTGGTCGTCATTGCGAGGAGCGAAGCGACGCGGCAATCCAGTGCGGCCTCCGAGTCAGCACTGGATTGCTTCGCTTCGCTCGCAATGACGGTTGAATCAACCTGAGGCGAGTTGCTCAGCGCGGCTCGGCCCAGTCGAGGAGAAGGCGCTCCAAGGCTAGGGTGACGCGGGCGAGGCGGTCGTAATCGAGCTTTTCGGGCGTGTCCTGGACCGTGTGGTAATATGGGTAGCGGAACGGGGCCGTGTCGGTGACCATCAGCGCTGGAATGCCTTGCGCGGCGAAGGAGCGGTGATCGGACCAGTCGATTCCGGAGAGGAAGCCGGGGGCGGTGCCGCCGGCGCTCGGGAAGGCGGCGTGGGCGCGGAAGTCGGCGATCGTCTTGCGCAGGAAGGAGCGGGAGCCGGGGGTGGCGACGAAGGCGATGAAGTCGCCGCGCGACGGGTAGAGGAGGCCGAGCGGCGGCGGGTAGTGCTGGCTGCCTTCGGCGTCGTTGAAATAGCCGAGCGTCTCGAGCGAGATCATGCCTTCGACATTTTCGCCGGAGGCGGCGAGGCGGCGGGCGTGCACGGCGCTGCCCATCCGGTCGGTGGCGAAGAAGGGCGGCTCCTCGTTGACGAAGAAGACGAAGCGGAGGCGGAGCGCCGAGCGGTGGCGCAGGGGCGCGAGGCCGCGGGCGAGCTCCAGGAGGGCGGCGACGCCGCTGGCATTGTCGTTGGCTCCCGGGGCTAGGGAGGCGCTGTCGTAATGGGCGCCGACGACGAGGGTCGCGGCGGCGGGCACGGCGGGTTCGACGACGATTTCGATGTTGCGGACGGGGGCGCCGCCGGCCTGGTCGAAGTTCTGGGTGAGGATGGGATAGCCGAGGGAGGCGAGCCGTGCCTCGATGGTTCGGGCGGCGCGATCGAGCGCTTCGGGATGGGCGACATTGTGGGGCTCGGAGGCGAGCGCGGCGACGTCGTGGCGGAGCTGGGACGCCAGGGCGGTCTCGGCTTTGCTGAGGGGCGGGAGCGGGCCGGCGAAGGAGCGGCCGGGGACGCTGGTCAGCCAGAGCGTCAGGGCGGTCGGGAGGCCGAGCAGGACGAGGAGGATGGCGGCGAGGATCGCGAGGCGGAGGCACCGCGACGTGCCGGTGTAACCCTGCTCCTCCATGCTCAGCGCCCCCTTGGGACGAGGCGGTATCAGCTTGACTGGGGGGCGGCAATTGCGTCTGCTTCAGAGGCAAAAGCGGGAGTGGAAAGATGATCGTCTACGGCTCTTCGATGTCGCCGTTCGTGCGCAAGGTGCTGGCTTTCGGAGCGGAGAAGGGGATCGAGCTGGAGAGCCGCCCGCTCGGGCTCGGGTCGAACGATCCGGAGTTTGTGGAGGCGAGCCCGTTCCGCAAGATTCCGGGCTTTCGCGACGGGGATTTCGCGATCTGCGATTCCTCGGCGATCGTCCATTATCTGGAGGCGGTGAAGCCGGAGCCGGCGCTGATCCCGGCGGAGGCAAGGGCGCGGGCGCGGACGATCTGGTACGAGGAATTCGCCGACACGATCCTGATGGCGTGCGGCGCGAAGATGTTCTTCAACCGGGTGGTTGCGCCGCGCTTCCTCGGGCGGCCGGGGGATCTGGAGGTGGCGGACAAAGCCGAGGCCGAGGAGCTGCCGCCACTGCTTGACTGGCTGGAGAAGCAGGTGCCCGAGAGCGGCTTCCTGGTCGAGGACCGGCTGACTTTGGCCGACATCGCGGTGGCGAGCCCGTTCGCCAATCTGGGGCATATGGACGTGCTGGTCTGCGGGGAGCGTTATCCGCGGGTAACGGGAGCGGGCGTTCCTGCAGAAGGCGGCCTGATCCCCCCGTTCAGCGCAGCGGCCAGGTGGCGATGATCAGGGGGACTCCGACCAGGACGACGATCAGCGAGAGCGGGGCGCCGAGGCGGGCATAGTCGCTGAAGCGGTAGCCGCCGGGGCCCATCACCAGCGTGTTGCACTGGTGGCCGATGGGGGTGAGGAAATCCGAGCCGGCGCCGACCGCGACCGCCATCAGGAACGCCTCGGGGCGATAGCCGAGCTGGGTGGCGAAGACAGTGGCGATCGGCGCCATGACCAGCACCGTCGCCGCATTGTTGAGGAACGGGGTGACCGCCATCGCGGCGACCAGGATCAGGGCGACCGCGCCCCAGGGCGGGAGGATGGCGGCGGTCGAGGAGAGGAAGTGGGCGATGAGCTCGGTGCCGCCGGTGGTGCGGATCGCGTCGGAGACGGGGATGAGGGCGCCGATCATGATCAGGATCGGCCAGTCGATCGAGCGGTAGACTTCGCGGGCCGGGAGGCCGCCGGTGAGGACGATGAGGGCAGCGGCGGCGAAGAAGGCGATGGCGACGGGGACGAGGCCGAGCGCGGTGAGCAGCATCGCTCCGCCGAGGATGAGGAGCGGCAGGAAGCTGCTGCCGCGGTTGCCGAGGCGGAGCGTGCGCTCCGCGAGCGGCAGGCAGCCTAGGTCGCGGAGGCGCTCGGGCAGGGTCGAGAGCGGTCCTTGCAGGACGATGACGTCGCCGGGGCAGAGGACGATGTCGCGGAGGCGCTGGACGAGGCGCTTGCCCTGGCGCGAGACGGCGAGGAGGTTGACCCCGTGGCGGTCGTGGAGGGCCATGCGGCCCGCGGCCGAGCCGACCAGGAGGGACTGGGCGCCGACCACTGCTTCGATCACGCCGATGTTCGTCGCTGATCCGTCGGCGGCGGCGCTTCGGTGCTGGCCCTCGAGCTGAAGGCCGGCGGCGGCGATGGCGCGTTCCAGCGCTTCCGGTTCGCCTTCCAGGAGGAGGACGTCGCCGGCGTTGAGGCGCGCGTCGGGGAGGGGGATTGCGTAGCGTTCGCCGGTACGGTGGACTCCGGCGATCTCGACATCCCGGTGACGTAATCGGTGATGTCGAGCGCCTCGCCCAGCGTCGGCGCGGCCCGGCGGCTGGCCGGGAGGAGGCGATAGCCGAAGCGCAGGAACAGGAGGCCGGCGACCGAGAGGCCGAGGCCGACGGGGGCGTAATCAAACATCTCGAACGGCCTCCCCGTCATCTCCTCGCGGACGCGGGAGACGATGATGTTGGGCGAGGTGCCGACGAGGGTGATGAGGCCGCCCAGAAGCGAGCCGAAGGACATCGGCATCAGGAAGCAGGAAGGGGAGGCGTTGGAGCGCTTCGCCATCTGGAAGGCGGCGGGCATCAGCATGGCGAGCGCGCCGATATTCTTCACCAGAGCGGAGAGATAGGTGACGGACGCGGTGATCAGCAGGAGCTGCGAGCCCATCGACGAGAGGCGGGCGGAGATGCGGGCGATCAAAGCCTCGATCAGGCCGGAGCGGGCGACGGCGGCGGAGACGATCAGCGCCGAGCCGACGATGATGACGATGTCGTCGGAGAAGCCCGAAAAGGCGCGCTTGGCGGGGACGATTCCGATCAGCACCGAGACGAGCAGGGCCAGGACCGCGACCATGTCGTAGCGGATCCTGTCCCAGATGAAGAGCAGCATCATGCCGGCGAGGACGGCAAAGGCGAGCCCCTGGTCGAGCGTCAAGCTTATACCCCGCTTGTCGAAGGCCCTGACGCTACCCGGCCTGAGCGAGGAACGCGGCGGGCGGCAAATGGCTCAGGGGAAAGGGAAATATTCTGTTGGGGTTCAGTCGAGGAGGCTCATCGCGATCTTGGGGTCGATCCGGGCGGGTTCGACCTTGGCGAGGGTGGGGACCATTCGGTCGACCTGCTGGACCGTTTCGCTCGACGCTGGGGTCGTGGGGCGGACCGGCGCCTTGTCGAAGCTGGCGACGAGGCTGCGGACCTGGGCCGGATCGGGCTGCGGCTGAGGTGCGGGGGCGGCGTGGGCCGAGCAGCCGGCGAGGGCGGCGGCGGAGAGCAGGGCGGAGAGGATCTTGTTCATCGATGCGCCCAACGCGCCGGGAGGCAAGCGGTGCCAAGGGTTTACGCGCCGCTCACCTTTTACGGAGAAGGTCCGGAAAGGTAGCCCGGGCGATGGTGGCGGCTTCGGGTTGGGAGAGGCCGGTGGCGAACGTCTGGGCGATAAGGGTTGTTGCGCTGGCGCTGGCGGCGCCGTTCATCGTCGGGACGACCGGGCTTTCGACCAATCTGGATGCACGGCTGCTCGCCGCCCATAATCGCGAGCGCTCGGCGGCGGGGGTTCCGCCGCTTCAGTGGGACGATCAGCTTGCCGCCGACGCTGCTGGGTGGGCCGAGACTTTGGTCGAGACCAACCAGTTCGAGCATAGCGACGACGATGACGACGATCCTCAGGGCGAGAATCTGTGGCTCGGCACCAAGGCCTATTACCCGCCCGAGGCGATGGTCGGCATGTGGATCGAGGAGAAGAAGGATTTCCGCCCCGGCGCCTTCCCCGCGGTGAGCAGGACGGGCAATTATGAGGATGTCGGCCATTACACCCAGCTGATGTGGCGCGACACCGGCTCGGTCGGCTGCGCGGTCCGGACCGGCGAGGAATATGACATCCTCGTCTGCCGGTATCGCCACGCCGGTAACGTCGAGGGAGAGCGGGTGTTTTAACCGCTGCGGCGCGAGCGATTCGCGCCCGCGCTTCCGTAAGAGCGTCTTAGGGGCTGTTTTCGTACCTCGAAAATATTCTTTTCGTGCTGGTTCGTCCCGACTGAAGTCCAACGACTTTTCGCGCTGTGCGGCCTCTGCCGCGGGCTAGCGCCCAAAGTTGTTGGAGCTTCCAAACCGGTACAAAGCGCTTGACAGCGTCACGCTGCTATGGCACATTCTCCTCACGCTTCCGAATTGTAGCTGGCCGGTTGAGCCGCTGCGAACGGGAAGCGGTCCGGGGAGATTCAGATGAGGTGGTTCGGTCGCAAGGCCGCGCGGGATTCCGCGCGGCCTTTTCTGGTTCGTGCGTGGCAGGGGGCGCCGCCGGTGGGGGATTGGCCGCGGAGCTATGAGGCGCAGGTTCGGGAGGCCTATCTCGGCAATGCGGTGGCGCAGCGGGCGGTTCGGCTGGTGGCGGAAAGCGTCGCCTGGGCGCCGGTCTATGCGGTGGACGGGGCGGGTGGAGCGGAGGCTTCGGCGCGGGCGCTGAGGCTGGTGCCCCCGCAGCTGCTCGAGACGGCCGCAGCGCAGATCCTGCTCCACGGCAACGCCTTCCTGCAGATCCTTGCCGATGCGGACGGCGCGCCGGCCGAGCTGTTCGCGCTTCGGCCCGAGCGGGTGACGGTGGAGGCGGACGCGGGCGGCTGGCCGGCGGCTTGGATCTACAAGGCCGGGGAGACGAAGCGGCGGATCGCGGCGCGGGACGGGATCGGCCGGCCGGCGCTGGTCCACGTCAAGTCGATGCATCCGCTGGACGATCATTATGGGCTCGGCTGCCTGGGGGCGGCGGCGGGTGCGGTGGCGGTCCACAATGCGGCGGCGAAGTGGAACAAGGCGCTGCTCGACAATGCGGCGCGGCCTTCCGGGGCCCTGGTCTACGCGCCGAAGGATGGCGACGAGGCGCTGTCGGACACGCAGTTCGAGCGGCTCCGGACGCAGATCGAGGAGGAATTTTCGGGCGCGCGCAATGCCGGCAAGCCGATGCTGCTCGACGGCGGCCTGCGCTGGGAAGCGATGAGCCTGACTCCGGCGGAGATGGATTTCGTCGGGTTAAAAGCGGCGGCGGCGCGGGAGATCGCATTGGCCTTCGGGGTGCCGCCGATGCTGCTCGGACTGCCGGGCGACGCGACCTACGCCAATTATCGCGAGGCGAACCGGGCGCTTTGGCGGCTGACCGTGCTCCCGCTCGGCGAAAAGATCCTCGCGGCGGTGGCGGGTGCCCTCCAGGCCTGGTGGCCGGGGCTGCAGCTTCGAACCGATACGGATCAGGTGACGGCGCTGTCCGAGGATCGTGAGCGTCTGTGGGCGCAGGTCAGCGGCGCGAGCTTCCTCTCCGACGAGGAGAAGAGGGAGATGCTTGGCTTCGGGAGCAAGGGAGAGTGACGATGGGCGATCGGGAAAGCTCGATGCTCGCGCTGCTGGTCGCGCAGGCGGAGGCACAGGGCGCGGATTTGTCGACGCTCCGCGGGCTGGTCGAGGAGGCGAGCGCGCTGGGCGCGGAACGGGCGCTTGGCGCGCTCGGTCTTCGGGACGAGCGGGCGCGGCGCGACATGGACGAGCTCCGCGAGCTTCTGCAGGCGTGGCGGGACGCGAAGAAGAGCGCCTGGGCGGCGGTGGTGACCTGGGCGGTCCGGATCCTGCTGGCGCTGCTGGTGCTCGGCATGGCGGTGAAGCTCAAGGTGTTCGCATGAGGTTCGCGGGCTATGCGGCGGTGTTCGACCGGGTCGACCAGGGCGGCGATGTGGTGCGGGCAGGGGCATTTGCGAGGAGTCTCGCGGGCGGGGGTTCGGTGCCTTTGCTTTGGCAGCACGACCCGGCGCGGCCGATCGGGCGGATCGAATATCTGAAGGAGGACAAACGCGGGCTTCGGGTGATCGCCCGGCTTTCGGCAGGCGCGGCGGCGGGGCGCGAGGCGGCGGCCCTGCTCAAGGACGGGGCGATCGCCGGGCTCAGTTTCGGCTACCGGGTGCGCCAAGCCAAAGGTGAGGCGCCGCGGGAGCTGACGGAGGTCGAGCTGGTCGAGGTCAGCCTGGTGACTCGCCCGATGCAGCCCAAGGCACGGGTCCATGCGGTGGAGGGGATCTAGGCGAGATCGTTTCGCGCAAATCCCACCAACCAGATGTTGTCCTTCCTGCCGCGAAGGGGCGGCGAGAGGACCACATGTAATGTGGTGGAGGGGGTAGAAGGCTAGGCCTCTGCCGTCTCGCGCCAGAACCGCTGAATCAGAGTCAGTTACCCCTCCACCCCGTTGCACGGGGTCCC
This sequence comes from Alphaproteobacteria bacterium, assembly GCA_005882415.1. GTDB lineage: Bacteria > Pseudomonadota > Alphaproteobacteria > Sphingomonadales > Sphingomonadaceae > Allosphingosinicella. Next base: position 8,457 of record VBAE01000183.1, read on the forward strand.
CCTCCCCATCGTGCCGATGGGGAGGACTGGAGTGTCATGCGCCGCGGCTGGTCCGGGGCGCTTTTTTTTTTGGGCGAGAGGAGAAGAGCCATGTTGGAAGTGAAAGCGGATCCGCTGGAGGCGTCGTTCGAGGCGCTGGAGCGGCAGGATGAGGATGTGACGGCGCTGAAGGCCGAGATGGCGGCGCTGAAGGCGCGGATGGACGAGGCGGCGCTTGCCGCGGCCCGGCCGGCGCTGAGCGGGGCCAAGGCGGTGGGATCGGCCTTCGTCGACAGCTATTTGCGCAAGGGGATCGAGACCGGAGTCGAGCTGAAAGCCGTCGTCGGGACCAGCGATGCGGCCGGCGGCTATGCGGTGCCGGAGGAGATCGACGCGGCGATCGACCGGACGCTGACGGCGATCTCGCCGATCAGGGCGATCGCCAATGTGGTGAAGGTCGGATCGGCCGGCTACCGCAAGCTGGTCACCACCGGCGGCACGCCCGCCGGCTGGGTGGCCGAGGATGCGGCGCGGCCGGAGACCAACACGCCGAGCTTCGTCGAGATCGCGCCGCCGTTCGGCGAGCTCTACGCCAATCCGGCGGCGAGCCAGGCGATGCTCGACGACGCGGCCTTCGACGTCGAAGCGTGGCTGGCGCAGGAGATCGCGACCGAGTTCGCCCGGGCCGAGGGGGCTGCGTTCGTTTCGGGATCGGGAGTCAATCGGCCGAAGGGCTTTTTGGCCGCGCCGACTTCGCTGTCGTTCGACAATGTGCGGGCGTTCGGGACGTTGCAGATCGTGATGTCGGGCGCGGCGGGCGGCTTCGCGGCCTCCAACCCGCAGGACCGGCTGGTCGACCTCGTCCAGGCGCTTCGGCCGCCTTACCGACAGGGGGCGGCGTTCGTGATGAACAGCGCGACCGCGGCCCAGATCCGGAAGCTGAAGACCGCCGACGGGGCGTTCCTGTGGCAGCCTTCGCTCAGCGCGGGGCAGCCGAACATGCTGCTCGGCTATCCGGTTGTCGAGGCGGAGGACATGCCGGACGTGGCGGCGGACAGCCTGTCGATCGCCTTCGGCAACTTCAAGGCGGGTTACCTCATCGCCGAGCGGACGGAGACGCAGATCCTGCGCGACCCGTTCACCCACAAGCCCTTCGTCCACTTCTACGCGACCAAGCGGATCGGCGGCCAGGTGGTAAATTCGGAAGCGATCAAGCTGATGAAGTTCAACGTCTAAAAGGATCGGGCCAAAGTGGTACTTTGGCCCGGCCTACCCTCCACCGGCCAATCTCGCCGCCTTCACCAGCGGAAGCCTGGGGGCGGCGCCGCCGGGCGGGGTGACGATGGCGGGGCGTGACACTCTAGCGGGAGACGGGACATGGAAGGCGAAGGAACGCGCGGCCAAGGCCGGCGCGGCGGACGGGTGCTGCCATGCTGAGCTCGGCGCCCCTGGAGGCGGGGCCTGAGGCGCTGGCGGAGGCGAAGGCCTATTTGCGGGTCGAAGGCACCGGCGAGGACCCGCTGATCGGGCGGCTGGTGGGAAGCGCGGCGGAGCTGTGCGAGCAGTTCACCGGCCAAGTGTTGATCCGCCGCGATTTCGAGGATGTGATTCCGGCGGCTTCAGCCTGGACCAGGCTCGGCGCGGGGCCGGTGAGGGCAATCGCGGGCTTCGAGACGGCGCCTACGACCGGGGAGCCGGAAACGCTGGGGGGCGATCTCTATGCGGTCGACATCGATGCGATGGGCGACGGCTGGGTGCGGCTCACGACTCCGCGCGCGGGGCGCGTGCGGGTGCGCTTCGAGGCCGGGATCG
>VBAE01000209.1:0-3007 GCA_005882415.1 Alphaproteobacteria bacterium
CCGCGGTGCCTGCGCTCCGCCATCTCGCTCAAATAGGTCGCGCTGGCGCCATATTCGCCGCCGACGCTGAGCCCCTGGAGCAGCCGCGCGAAGACGAGGATCGCCGGCGCCCACGTGCCGATCTGGGCATAGCCGGGCGTCACCGCAATCATCAGCGATCCGACGCACATCAGGGTAACCGACAGCGTCAGCCCGGCCTTGCGCCCGCGCCGGTCGGCGTAGATGCCCATTGCCCAGGCGCCGATCGGCCGCATCACGAAGCCCACCGCGAACACCGCCGCCGCGCTCAGCAATTGCGCGGTGCTGTCGCCCTTGGGGAAGAAGACCGGCGCGAAATAGAGGGTGAAGGCGGAATAGACATACCAGTCATACCATTCGACCAGATTGCCGGCCGACCCGCCGACGATGTTGCGGATCCTGTGCGCGCGGCTGGGGCCCGCCTCGTCCATCACCGTCTCCGCCCGGCGGCGTGGCGCGGCTTCTCCCCGCTCTCCTGAAGCGCAGGCGCGGTGGTCCAGCCGAGCGCAGGCACCGACACCGACCGGCGCCCGGTCAAATCCACCCGCGTCGCGATGATCCCCTGCTCCTCGATATAGGAGAGCACCCGCCTGACCCGCCCGAGCGAGCTCGTGCCGTAGATCCGCGCCAGCTCCTCCTCCGCCGGACAAGGCTCGGCGTAGCGCGCGGCATTGGCCAGGGCGAGGAAGACAGGAAGCATGTCCTCGTGCAGCACCGCGGCGAGGCCGAGCGCCGCGTCCCAACTGCCGTCGTCGGCAATCCCCGCCCGCGCCAGCGCCAGCCGCCGCCCGAATCCGCCCTGGTCGAGAAGCAGCGTCCGCACCCCCATCATCCGGCAGCGCACCTGGAAATCCTGATAGAGCGCGGCGAGCGGCTGGCCCGCCGCGCCCGGCTCGTCCGCGATCCCGCCGATGGCGAGCGCGATCACCCGTGCCCGCCCTTCCTCGTCCAGCTCGACCTCGGCATTGCGCGGCGCCTCGGCCGCCTCGATCGCGCGGATCACCTCCTGCGCCGGCGCCGGCTTGGGCTCGGGCCGCGGCGGCGGTGCAGGCGGCGGCGCCTGGTCGAGCCCCGCGAACAGATCGCCGCCCCCACCCGCCATCGGCAGCGGCATCAGCTTCGGGCTCGAGCTTCGCGCCGACGTCTCGACCGGCCCAATCCGAACATTCACCGGCCGCCGCGACAAAGCCGGTCCGAGCGCCAGGAACTGGCCGCGCTCGAGATCCCGGATCTGCTCCGCCTGCCGCCGCTCCATGCCGAGCAGATCGGCTGCGCGCGCCATATCGATGTCGAGGAAGGTCCGGCCCATCAGGAAGTTCGACGCTTCCGCGGCCACGTTCTTGGCGAGCTTGGCCAGCCGCTGGGTCGCGATGATCCCGGCAAGCCCGCGCTTCCGCCCCCGGCACATCAAATTGGTCATCGCGGAGAGCGAAGCCTTGCGCGCGTCGTCGCTGACTTCGCCCGCAACCGCCGGAGCGAACACCTGCGCCTCGTCGACCACGACCAAGGCCGGGTACCAATGCTCGCGCGGCGCGTCGAACAAAGCGGAGAGGAACACCGCGGCGCAGCGCATCTGCGCGTCCGTCTCCAGCCCCTCCAGGCTCAGCACCACCGACGCCCGATGCTCGCGCACCCGCGCCGCCATCCTCGCAATCTCGTCCATCGAATAGCCGCTCGCCTCGATCGCGGCATGGCCGAACGAATCGCCCAGCGACACGAAATCGCCCTCCGGGTCGATGACGATCTGCTGGACGAGGCCCGCGCTCTTCTCAAGCAGCCTGCGCAGCAAGTGCGACTTCCCCGAGCCGCTATTCCCCTGCACCAGCAGCCGGGTGGCGAGCAGCTCCTCCAGGTCGACCGCAACCCCCGCGCCGCCGTCGCCAACGCCCATTTCCACCATCACCGACATGGCAATGCTCATGGACGAGAGCGCCCTCCCGCGACAAGGCTTTAGAAGGGGGTGAGTAAGATCGTCATTGCGAGCGAAGCGAAGCAATCCAGTGCGGCCTCCGAGGCCACTGGATTGCCGCGTCGCTATCGCTCCTCGCAATGACGGGGGTGGAAGCGCGCCGGCCTCATCGGGGCTCTGGCTGAGTCGCTTCAGCGGGCGCGGGTCGGTGCCGCGCGCGTCCGCATGTCGGAAAAAGGAGGAGCCGGCGGGTTCCGCATGAACCGCGCCGGCTCCGCCCGATCAGTGCGCGTTGCCGCTCGCGTTGTCGGCGCCGGCTTCGATCGCGTCGGCCTTGTTCTCGGCCTGGTCGCGGGTCGCGTCGGCCTTGTTCTCGAGCGCGTCGGACGCATTCTCGGTGGTCGCGTTGTCGGCGGCCTCTTCGAGATTGTCGGCGACGTTCTCGGCAACGTCGCGGACGTTGTCGGCAGCGTTCTCGGCGGGCGACTGCTTGTTGCAGGCGCCGGCGAGCAGCAGACCGGCGATGGCTGCGGCCTTAAGGATCGTTCTCATTGTGCTTTCCCCCTTCTAATACGGGAACCAAAAGAGGCGCCCCGGCCGGGTAGGCCAGGGCGCCCGGGAACTGCGTGACCTCAGGACCCGCGAGGATGCTAACATGGATTATTGGCCCATGATAGCCGATTCGCGGCCACCCTTTCAGCCCGCCCAGACGACCACTTTGTCGCCGACTTTGACGTTGGCGAAGAGGACTTCGGCGAACTCCTTCGGCAGCCCGATGCAGCCATGGGTGGCGTAATTCGCCGCGATCTTGGACGCGTGGATCGAGATTCCATCCATGGTCAGCCGAAGCATGAACGGCATCGGCGCGTCGTACAAATTGGAGACGTGGTCGGCGTCCTTCTGGAGGATCGGGAAGGTGCCGGTCGGGGTCGGCATATTGTCCGCACCGTAGATGATCCGCGCCCGCCCGATCTCATAGCCCGAGCGGTAGACCGAGAGCAGCTGCGCCTTCAAATTCACCACCACCAGCGGCCGCCCCGCCGGAACGGCCTCGTCGTCCCAGGCATATTCGCCGGGGTG